>NZ_JRPQ01000087.1 GCF_000762405.1 Hoylesella timonensis S9-PR14
TAACTATCAATTTGTTACTTTTTGAAATGTTAAAGGAATTTCGTGGACAGTAGTGTGTTATCTTTATTCAACGGGTTTACCACCTTTTTGAGCATAGATGGTGTAGAATCTGTTCAATTCATCCAACTGTTTTTTAGCCAAATTTTTATCGAACAGTGTGGTTACCTTGTTCACTTCCATCATCAACTGGAAGTAAAGCAGGCACTGATTTTGTGATGCCATGAATCTAAAGTCATCGAGGCTGAGGTACCATTGTGCGTATTGCTTGTTGTTTTTCCATACCTTTTGACAGATATCCTTTGCCTTCGCTGTTTGTCCTAACAGTGCATAAGCTCGAGCAAGTTCAATAGAACCACTCTTCCAACTGTGTGGTACGTTGTATTCTGGAAGTACTTTCTCTGCTTTAGCCAATGCCTTTTTGGCTTGCTCTGTCTTTCCTTCTTTCAACAACTCGGTTACTAATTGAGCAAATAAACGACGATGAGTCATACACATACCCATGGTTGTCTCGTCTATGTATAGTCCAGGCTTCTCTAAACCACCAAACTTATACCTATTCATCAAGTTGTTGTACGTCTTTTCTGTATCAAAGTTCTTCACGCCAGGCTTGTTGGTGGTGAAAGGTGTGATGCGATTTGCCAGTCCTTCGCTCACGAAGTTGTCTCCCAGGTTCATGTAATATCTGGCGGCAACGGTTGTGGCGACGTAGATAGGTCGTGTCCATCCGCACTCGGCAATCATCTCCAGCATCATCATGTCTTGCTTGTACAAGGCACGCTTACCTGCCAGTGAGATCACCATCTTATCGGGAATGGTGTCTGAAGCCATCATCATTCCGCTCTTCTTCACGGCTTCTTTGTCTATCGTTACATAAACAGTGTCGGTAGGAATCACTTGTCTGTCCGCATCTTTCGAGCGCATCCAGTACTTGATGATGTTCTTCAATTCGAATGGTTCTTCACCAAATTGCTTTTTCGCCTCTTCAGGATATTGACGATAATACTCTTTCAATTCGTTTTTCAAAGACGGTTGAATCGCTACTGCCTCATTCGTTCCAGAGCAATAGTCAAGTCTTGGCCAAGTGATAGGCACCGCAGGAGAGTCGTAAGCAGGTCGCTTCATCTGGTCAATATACCAATCGGTCTGTAAATATGAAAGGTTACAAACTCTTGCATCGGTGCGCACACCCTCCACATCTTGGTTGTACCACAGTGGGAATGTGTCGTTATCGCCATTGGTAAAGATAATAGGATTGCCTTTATCTTGTAGCGTCATGAGATAGTTTTGACCGAAATCACGACAAGTATAACGATTACTTCGGTCGTGATCATCCCAGTTTTGGCTTGCCATTTGTATCGGTACAAGGAGACATGCCACAGCGGCTACGCTTGCAATCAGTGTCTCGTTGAGCTTCAAATACTTCTTCAGCAAGTCGACAATAGCAGCAACACCAATGCCGCACCAAATGGCAAATGCGTAGAACGAACCAGCATAAGCATAATCACGCTCACGAGGTTGCATAGGCGTTTGGTTGAGGTAGATAACGATAGCGAGTCCTGTCATGAAGAAAAGGAAGAACACTACCCAGAACTGGCGAATGCCTCGCTTGCCACGCCATGCTTGCCAAAACAAGCCAATGACACCCAATAGCAGGGGCAGCATGTAGTACACGTTGTGTCCCTTGTCGTTCTTTAGCTCGTCGGGCAATTTACTTTGGTCGCCAAGTCGTGGGTTGTCAATAAAAGGAATGCCAGATATCCAGTTGCCATGTTCCAACTCACCGTTGCCTTGCATTCCATTTTGGCGTCCAGAGAAGTTCCACATGAAGTATCGCCAATACATAAAGTTGCATTGATAGCTTAGGAAGAAGCGGAGATTTTCCATCTGTGATGGTACTTTCACCATGATGCTCTCGCCACATCTGTCGTAAGGAACCTGTGTACCCTCTACACCTCCTAACCAACTTTCGTACCCTTGTGCATCCAAACTACTGTACATACGTGGGAAAAGCATGTTTTGCGCATAATTGTATTTCGAATCATGGGTCACTACAAAGTATGAGTCTTTTTCGTCTTTGCTCGCTTTTTCCTTGCGTGCATATACGGGTGCTCCCTCGTTCATGCTGGGTATGCACTGATTTCCCTGCACATCAAGCTTTACCTGAGAAGTATATGCCTGTCCGTAGAACAGCGGACGGTCGCCATACTGGTCTCTACTTAAGTATTTGCCCAATGTAAAGATGTCTTCTGGTGAGTTCTGATCCATCGGTGGATTGGCAGCAGAACGGATGACAATGAGGGCATAACTTGAATATCCTATCATTAACATCAGTAGTCCTAACAAGATAGTATTCTTGATGCGGGCACTGATGAGTGGGATTTTCTTCTTCTCTACGTGTTGCGTATAGTTGAGGGCATACCATAAAATAGCCAACACTACGACACCAATGCCTACGGCTTTCCAGCCATATCCATAGAAAGGAATACCCAATAAGGCTACGGAAAGCAAGAAAGCAATGTTCATTCGCTTGGTATGCTGGTCTACATAAGTCTCATAAATCGCCCAGACAACGGTGGAAACGAGTAGCAAGATGTAGACGATAACACCTGTGTTAAATGGCATACCTAATGTGTTCACAAAAAACAACTCGAACCATCCGCCCACGGTAATGATACCAGGAACGACACCATACAACACTGCCGCTACGACTGCAAACGAGATAATCAGTGCCACTATGGAGCCTTTTGCTTCGATATTTGGGAACTTGCGGTACACAAATACCAACACAATGGCTGGAATGCACAATAAGTTGAGCAGATGGACACCAATTGAAAGTCCCGTCATATAGGTGATGAGCAGCAGCCAACGGTCGCTGTGAGGTTCGTCAGCATGGTCTTCCCATTTCAAAATGAGCCAGAACACAACCGCTGTAAATGCCGATGAGTAGGCATATACCTCACCTTCGACAGCCGAGAACCACGCCGTGTCACAGAAACAATAAATCAGTGCGCCCACCATTCCAGAGGCTTCTATGGTGATAAGTTTGCCCAAAGTGAGTTCGCTCCAATCTTTCAAGATAAGTTTGCGTGTCAGGTGTGTAATTGTCCAAAACAAGAAAAGCACTCCAGCAGCACCCAACAGCGCACTCATGATGTTGACCATGAGCGCCACTTTCGATGGGTCGCTCACAAACTGCGAGAAAAGATTGGCGGTGAGCATGAAGAATGGTGCCCCTGGAGGGTGTCCTACTTCTAATTTGTACCCTGTTGAGATGAACTCAGGACAGTCCCAAAAACTGGCTGTCGGCTCTACTGTAAGACAATAGGTAATAGCAGCTATCATGAAAGCTATCCAACCTACCACATTGTCTACTAATCTATATTTTTTCATTGATAGATAAATGAATAATTAATTGCTCATTTCTAATTTCACTATTTTGGGTGGACGATTCCGGTGAAAAGCCTCACCGTTAAGCGTACCACAAGACATTAAAAATAGTATTTTGCAAAGGTAAACAAATTCTATTGAATTATCGTTTTTACGATTGCTAAAAAGTATTGAATATAACGAAAAGTATGAGAAAATCTATTTTGTATAATTTTTTTATTCGCGACTTTGCGATTTTGATGCGAAATGCTTGGCATATTTCTATTCATCCACCACTTTTTCTGAAATATGCGAAAAATGTAAAGTGTTTATAATCAAGTATGTACGTTTTTACACGTACCCCTTAACTGCCTTGGAGCATTGTTTTAATGCCGCTAACCCATTACTTTTGTTAGCTTGTCTCCATGCTTTAAGCACATTGAAGCATTGTTTCAGCGTGCTTAACTCAATGCTTTTGTCTCGTGAAGTGGTATTTTCGAGGGGTATAAAGCCTTTTCTTACCCTTATTTTTCTCTATTTCGTGTTTTTCAAATGTAAAGGAAAAATCAAAATAGCTCCTTGTTTTGTCAATATATTTCACATAAGATGAGCCGTGATTCACGCATTCTTACGCTCTTAATTCATATAGTTTACTGTTTTAATAGGCGATAGGTTCTTGCTTGTTGGTGATGCAGTGATGAAAATCAAAAATGCAGTTGTTCTTCGCAGATGGATTCACTTTGTTGTCCATCATGGCAGAAAAGCACTTTTTGTACAGGTTGCAAGTGTTTTTCAATACGTCTTCAAGCTATCCGTTCACCCCTTTTCAGAAAAATAATTGAAAACAATGTTTTTGTTTTCCAGATAAAGTTGTATATTTGTATCATATAGGCAGTCTGTTGACTGTTTGCTAAAAAAGTGGATGCCGTGTCAACTTGGTTCGGGCGGCATGGATTTTTAGCAGCGTGCTATTGATGAAGTAACCATAAATTTAACAAGATGAAAATGCAAAACAAGACAGACATAGGTATGATTGGATTGGCGGTGATTGGCGAAAACTTAACAATTGTTGCCTATACAGTATAATGAGGGCATAGTTCTAAATATTGGAATGAGACTTTAGAGGCTCCTTTGTATGGATATCCTGCAGGAACTTGGGGACCTTTAGAGAGTGATAAGTTGATGAGTGACCATGCTGCAGAATGGACGAATCCATGTAAAAATTTAACGAACACAGATTTATATTGCGAATTATGATTACAAACGTATTTCCAAACCCAAAAGAAGCGGCTCGTGCACACGTAGAACGCATACTCAATTTAATCAAGGCAGAAGATCAGAATGAATATCATATAGCCCTCAGTGGCGGTAGTACACCTGCGCTCATGTTTGATCTTTGGGCAAAAGAGTACACGCATCTTACGCCTTGGAAGAAGCTAAGATTCTACTGGGTCGATGAGCGTTGTGTGGCGCCTGATGATGCTGAGAGCAATTATGGTATGGCATATCAGCACTTACTCAGTAAGGTGCCTGTTCCAGAATCGCACATCTATAGAATTGATGGCGAGAATGAGCCAGAAGAAGAGTGTAAGAGATATTCGGAACTGGTTAGTAAGAAGACGCCTCTCGAAGACGGACTGCCCGTCTTTGACATTGTGTTATTGGGTGCAGGAGATGATGGTCACACCTCTTCTATCTTCCCTGGACAAGAACACTTGCTGACTACTTCGGAAATTTATGCGGTAGGTGTTCATCCTGAATCAGGACAAAAACGAATTGCGCTCACGGGAAAAACCATTATGAATGCCAAGCACGTGATATTTTTTGTTACAGGCGAAAAGAAAAAATCGGTAGTCTTGGCTATCAAAGGTGTGGGCAATAATGGTCCTGCAGCTTATGTCGCACATCACGCAAAGCATGCTGTTGAAATCTTCACAGATAATGCTGCTGCAGATGAAGGATAGGCTTTAAGTGTGTGGCACAAAGGGGGCGCTCACTTCAAGTCGTTGGTGCTGTCTGCTGTGGCAATGCAGTAAGGCGGTGAATGCTTTTTGCTATGGCTTCAAGTTGGTGCAGCAATCCTTGCTTAGAGTGATTTGTGCCAGCTCTCATCTAATAGCGAATGTTGATGAAAACAGCCCTGCAAATCCTCTGTTGAGAGGTCGGAAGCCACATGATAATCGAGCTTTCGATTGACATAAGCTATATTTTGAGCATTTTGTAGCACGGCTCCAATGTCATGGCTCACCAAGAGAATGGCGCAATGGCGATGAATCTGATGTAGCATCTCATACATTTGCGTTTGGAAATGCCGATCAATGTAGGTGTTAGGTTCGTCCAAAACTAAGACTGTGGGATGAGAGACAATGGCTCGTGCTAAGAGAACACGCTGTAACTGTCCACCGCTCAAGGTTCCAATCGCACGGTTGCGAAGCTCGGAAAGCTGCATCATTTCTAAGGTTTCGCTCACCATGAGGTGATGTTTGGCAGTAAAGGGATGAAACAATTTCTTTTGATTGCTTAAGCCAGATAGCACTACTTCTTCTACAGAGATAGGGAAATCAGGGTCGATGGCATTGTATTGTGGCAGATAGCCCATTGTCAAATGTTTAACAGGCTTCCCTTCTTTATAAAACAAAAGTTGCCCTTTCATCGGCTTTTTAAGTCCGAGAATCAATCGTATCAGCGTTGTTTTACCCCCTCCGTTAGGACCAATGATGCCTAAGAAGTCGTGTTCATCAATGGTTAAGTTGATATTTTTGAGAACGACTTTCTTGTCATAAGCTGCAAATACGTTATTTAATTGAATAATGGGTTGCATTACACTATTTGATTTTTGAGGCAATGAGTAACATTTGTTCTTGCCAATGCGCACTCAAAGGGTTGATGGTTGTCGTGTCTACTCCCATTGATTTACTGATGAGTAGTGTTTGGCGAGAGGCAAATTCCTTTTGTATAAAAAAGGTCTTTACATGGAGTGCCTTTGCTGTCTGAAGAGTCTCTTTTAGCTGTGATGCGCTTGGTTCTCTGCCATTTATTTCTATTGGAATTTGTTGTAACTGATAGTCGTGTGCGAAATAGGTGAGGGCAGGGTGGTAAATAAGGAATGCTCGGGAGGTTTTCTTAGCTAATAACTGGCGTATTTGTTGATCGGTGGTATCAATCTTTTGAAGGAGTTTATCTAAATTCTCTTGATAATAACTACTGTTTTTATTATCAATCTTCGCCAAAGCTTGATAAATATTTCGAGCAATTTGAATGGCGTTTTTGGTACTCATCCACGTATGTGGATCGTTGACATTTTGCCCTGTCCTTACGGGTTCAATGCCATAAGAAGAGTCTATGATGAGGGTATGTGGAGCATTTTGTTTCAGTTTGGTCATCCAAATGCGTTCAAATCCAATATTCCCCACCTTAATATATAAGTCACTTTTAGCCAATTGAATCATTTGTTGCGGAGTTGGTTCGTACGTTTCGGGGTTTCCACCCTTCGGAACCATTGTGTTGACCTCAAAATGCTCGCCAGCTATCTGTTCTGTGAAGTAGCGTAAAGGTTCAATGGTCACAGTGATTTGCCGTGCCTTATGTTGAGGTGCATGTTCACAGCCAACGAGCGTCAGTAGTAAAATGCCTATCCATATAATTTTATTCATTTGTTATTCGATGATTGATGTTTATAAAACTAAATTCATACTATAGATAATGAGCAAATATCTCATTACCTTTCCTACCGTGAAAGCTAAGGTGGTGAGCCAAATATTGGATCTTACCAAGCCTAAAACAATAGCGATGGCACTGCCTAAGATAGGAAGGAAGGCAAAGAATCCCATCCAAACGCCATACCTACTTATCAACCTTTGTGCTTTTTCAAGCTTTTCAGGTTTCACATGTAGATACTTCTCTATCCAGTCGAAGCGTCCCAACGTACCAATGTAATAATTGAGAAGGGAGCCAAGGACATTACCTATTGTGCCATAGATGATGAGAGGAAGCGTGCTAACTCCTGCTGCCATTAACCCCATCATGACGGCTTCGCTACTGAAAGGCAATACCGAACCAGCTAAGAAGGAGGCGAGAAACATGCCCCAACAGCCATACTGTACAAGTAAATCTATGAATGCATCCATATTTGATACGCTGTGATAATGAGGGTAAGGGTGACGATAACCAAACTGGTGATAGCGGATAGTCGTGAACCTGAAAAGGTTAAATAATGCCCAATGAATGGAGCAACACTCACAATGAGCATGGGAAGCAGGTATGGATAATGCACAGGTTGCAAAATAATGAAAGCTATTGTGCTTATCATCATCAATGCAAAGGAAGCAAACAGCAGGCGAATCCGTATTTTTTCTTTTGAGCTATTGGTGATGAAGTAAAGAAATCCTATGATGCCAAGAATACTTATGAACCCGAAGGTTATCAATTCTATATGGGTAAGTTCGTTCAGATGGGCAAGTGTCCCAAACGTACAAAGTTGTTTGAAATGGTCAATAAGAATTTCAAAACTATCTTGATAGATATAATACCCACTCAAAAACCAGTAGGGAGTGATGACGCCAATGAGGGAAGCAAAGAATGTTCGCCAACTCATCCCAACGACGTAAAACCGCAATGCAAGCCACCAAAGAGGCAAAAGGAATATAGCTTGGACGAACCAAACGCTGGCTAATCCAATGAAAAAGAATGCATTGAATATGCTGCCAATCGCCATTTTGTTTTGATAAGCTTTGAATAAATAGAGGTAAGTCAATGCCATACAGAGTTGGATAATACCACTTTCTATATCAAAAAATAGTGGTAAGGTACTCGCACTCATGATTAGGAACGAACAAGATAGCATTCTACTATATGTTCGTATCAGCGCATGTTGGTTGTTAAGCTCTGCCATTACAACGGTGGTAACGAGCATGAGGATAAATGGAACCCACAGCTGATGTTGAAAGAGTCCACCAAATAGCCAAATCCCACATGCGTAAACAATCGTAAGTGGGAATGCATAACGGCTACAAGCTATCTTGTGTTGTAATCTGTTTGCCATGAATAAAACCAATCTACCTTATTTTCATATCTGCAAGTTGATGGGTTGTGCGACTTTCACACCGCATGATTGTTCACTTGCATACCTATCTTTCAGCGAAAAAACGCTTTTGTTTGACACCTTCCTTGTCTCTGTTTGTGTGCCAAAGCTTGCCTTCTTATATATCTTGCCCAATATCTTTTCTAAAATATTTATCTTGAAATTGAATCTTTTGGGCTATTTCAAAACTCTTTTTTAGTGCGTCTTCTTTATTTTTACCATAAGAGGTAACTGCCAAAACTCGCCCACCTGCAGTTACAATTTGATTGTTTTCTCGTTTTGTTCCACTATGAAAAACGATGCTGTCTCCTGTTTCATCAAGCCCAGAGATAGGATATCCTTTGACATATTTTTGTGGATAGCCTCCACTAACGAGCATGATACAAATTGCAGCTCGTTTGTCAAAGGTGACAACACGCTTGTCTAAATTGCCTTCTGCAATGCCCTCAAACAAATCAACAAGGTCGCTTTCAAGTCTCAGCATTACCGTTTCTGTCTCGGGATCGCCCATTCTACAGTTGTATTCTATCACCATGGGGTCGCCTTTCACATTGATTAAGCCAAAGAAGATAAAGCCTTTGTAGTCGATACCTTCTTCGGATAGTCCATTTATCGTTGGCTGAATGATTCGTTCCTCCACCTTCTTCATCCAGTCTTTATCTGCGAATGGGACAGGTGAGACGCTGCCCATGCCGCCTGTATTCAGTCCAGTGTCGCCTTCACCGATGCGCTTGTAATCCTTTGCTTCTGGTAAAATTTGATAATGTTTGCCATCGGTTAGGACGAAAACAGAACATTCTATTCCACTTAGATATTCCTCTATGACAACTCGTGCCGATGCTTTTCCAAACATCCCCCCTAACATTTCCTTCAATTCTCGCTGTGCTTCTGCCAGTGTAGGGAGTATTAAGACGCCCTTACCAGCACACAGTCCGTCGGCTTTCAGCACATAGGGAGCCTCTAAAGTCTCCAAGAAACGAAGTCCATCATCTAAAGTCTCGCCAGTAAAGGTGTGATATCGGGCGGTTGGAATATGGTGGCGTTGCATGAAAGCTTTAGCAAAATCCTTGCTACCTTCCAGTTTTGCACCTTCTTTCGATGGACCTATGACCACGGTGTCTTTGGTTCGAGGGTCATTTTTCAATGTATCGTAGATGCCATTCACAAGTGGATCTTCGGGTCCTACAACCACCATGTCAATCTGTTGGGTGCATATAAAATCTTTGATAGCATCGAAATCATTCACCTGAATGTCGACATTGGTGCCTACTTCACTTGTTCCAGCATTGCCGGGAGCGATGAACAGTTGGGTTACTCGCTTGCTTTGTGCTATTTTCCAAGCCAAGGCGTGTTCTCTTCCGCCACTACCTAATAATAATATCTTCATGTGTATGTTTCCTTTTTTATTTCAGATAATCTTCAAAGTACTGTGTAATTCGCTCGTGGAGGTGAACACTTTGGTGTCCTCTCATATTGTGTGGTTCACCTGGATAGACGCAGAAATCGGGTTGAGTGCCTTGCTTGATACACTCAGCGATGAACGACAAGCAGTGTTGTGGCACCACCGTTTTGTCGTTAGTACCTTGAATAATTTGTAATTTGCCTTTAAGATTCTTGGCTTGTGGTATCAAGGAAGTCTTGCTGTAGCCCTCTGGATTGGCTTGTGGAGTGTCCATATAGCGCTCTCCATACATCACTTCGTACCATTTCCAATCAATAACAGGACCGCCAGCGACACCCACTTTGAAGGTTTCGGGATAGTTCGTCATCAAAGAAATGGTCATAAAACCGCCGAAACTCCAACCATGCACTCCTATTCTGTTGGCATCTACGTATGGCAAAGTCTTCACATATTCGATGCCCTTCATTTGGTCTTGCATCTCTATCTGACCCAATTGGCGGAATGTTGCTTGTTCAAAATCCCTTCCTCGTCGTTCACTTCCTCTGTTATCGAGTATGAGGAGGATGTATCCCTTCTGTGCCATGTAGGTTTCCCAACTGCGAGAAGCGTAATGCCAACGTGCATCTACGTTGTGTGCATGGGGTCCTCCGTACACGTAAAGCACCAAAGGATATTTCTTGTTTTCATCTAAGTTGGCTGGTTTCACCATGCGATAATACAAGTCGGTCGTGCCGTCAGCAGCTTTGATTGTGCCACATGTAAAGCTTGGTACTTGATATCCTTTCCACGGATCAGCCGCTTCAAAGTACTGGGTGCGCTTTCCGTTGGCAGTATTGATAATCTCTATGTTGCGTGGAACGGTGGGTTCGCTGTACTTATCTACGATGAATGTTCCAGAAGGGGATAATGACGGACTGTGATAGCCACGCCCGTTGTCCAACAATCTGCGCTTTCCTGTCTTGACATTTACGGTGAATGTGTTGGTTTGCAGCGCATGCTTTTCGGTAGAAGTATAGACAATCGACTTGTCTTTTGCATTGAATCCTATCACGTCTAACACCACCCATTTTCCTTTGGTAAGTTGTTTTACCAACTTGCCATTTGCTTGGTAGAGGTACAAATGGTTGTAGCCGTCACGTTGGCTTTGCATGATGAAGAGGTTGTTGTCCCAAGGCAAGAATGCAATGGGGTGCTGTGGCTCTACATATTTATCGTGCGTCTCTCGGTAAAGTTCTGCGATTTTCTTGCCTGTTTGCGCATCGTAGCTCACCAACCGACAGTCATTTTGGTCTCTATTCAGCTCAAACATATAGATGGTCTTGCTGTCTGGACTCCACGAAATGTTGGTAAAATATCGATCGGTGGGGTCACCAGCCTGCAAAGTAACCGTCTTTTTCGTGATTAAATCATACACTAACACCGTTACCTTGTGACTTGTCTCGCCTGCCATAGGGTATTTGTCGGGCTCGCATTTCGCTATTCTACCAAAAATATTCACTTGCGGGTAGTCAGCCACCATGCTCTGATCCATGCGATAGAATGCCAATTTCTGTCCATTGGGTGCCCAAAACATACCTTTGTGTATGCCAAATTCGTCACGATGTACGCTTTGACCATACACGATCTCACGACTTCCATCGGTTGTCAACTGGGTGTCGTTGCCATCAGCGGTGCGGATAAAGAGCTGATGACTTTCAGATTGGATATAAGAGGTAGCCTTTGAGGCAGGATTCCATTCAGAAATTTCCTCGTTAGCGGTACTCCCTTGCCATACTGTTTTGTGCGTTTTCCAGTTGTATAAACATCTCGTAGTGCCATATTGTAGTAATACCAACAACTTGTTAGGATAAGGGAAAGAGACGTTGTATAAATCTTTTATCTCCTTTGAGTCATTGGTTGTGGCATGTTTTTTTATGTCTTCTAAGGTAAAGAGAGCCGTTTCCTTGCCCGATTTCTTGTCGATAACACTGCATTGGTTAGCGTCTGTGCGAATCAGTTCATCGCCCCACCATGTGGTGTAGCGATTTTCTGGGACGAACTTTCGATAGTTTTTCCCTCCAAAGTTTAACTCTTCGAGTGTGAATAGCTTTTGTCCCATAACCTTTTGTCCACCTACGAATAGGGCAATGAGGGTAAGAAAACTGAACCAAGTTTTATTCATAATCGTCTATTTGATAATTCTTTCTTCCATGCTCTTTACCACCTCGTTTACCAAATGACCGTCCACGTCCGTCTTTGTCAAAGCGTTTCTTGCCTTTGTAAGCAGGCATATCGTCGTTATCATACGAGCGATCGTTGCGGCGGTTTCCGCCTTTTTTGCGCTCATCTCTTTCCTGTACTCGTTCCAAAGAATGAAATTTGAACGAACGGATGTCCGCAATTTCGTTCTCTTCGTTTTCTTCTAAGCGTTTTTTGAACTCGCGATTCTTCTTAAATCGATGCTTCTCAGCCATCGCCTTCTTCTCTTCCGCAGTCTTTACAATGCCTCCTTCGGCACGGAAATCCTTCATTCTTCCACCGAAAATAGCATATTTCCTAAACTCACACTCTAAGCTCCCGTTGAACACTGGAATTTTGATAGACGGCTTGAGTCCTATCTGTTCAAAGCATTCTTCACGATAACTCAATATCCAGGCATCGTTTCCCATGAATTCATGTTTCAGTCGTTCGCCAATCATCTTGTACGTTCCGAGCAAATTGGGTGTGGAGATACGCTCTCCATACGGTGGGTTTGTGATGATGATGCTTGGTTGTGAGGGCTGTGTAAAGTTCTTAAAGTCAGCCTGTTCTATTGTAATATCTTTTGTAAAGCCTGCTGCTTTTGCGTTCAATCGCGCAGTGTTCACGGCTTTCATATCAATATCATAGCCATAGATGTGATGCTCGAACTCCCTTTCTTGCGAATCATCGTTATAGATATGGTCGAAAAGTTCTTGGTTAAAGTCAGGCCATTTCTCAAATGCAAACTCTTTTCTGAAGATGCCAGGACTCATGTTTCGAGCAATCATGGCAGCTTCTATCAGTAGTGTACCACTGCCACACATGGGGTCAATGAAATCTGTTTCGCCTTTCCAACCAGTCATCATAATCATTCCGGCAGCCAACACCTCGTTCAAAGGAGCTTCTACAGACTCTTGGCGATAACCTCTTCGATGCAATGACTCGCCACTCGAGTCCAAAGAAAGCGTTGCGTCGTCCTCGGCAATGTGTATATGTAGGCGAATATCTGGATTGCTCACCGAGATGTTTGGACGTGTTCCTGTATTTTCACGGAATTGGTCTACGATGGCATCTTTCACTTTATAGGTGACAAATCTTGAGTTTCTAAACTCTTCAGAATAGACAACAGAGTCTACCGAGAAAGTCTTTCCTTGTTCAATGTATTGGCTCCAGTCTACATGTTTCACCTCTTCATATACATCCTCTGCACTCCGTGCTTTGAAATGTTTAATGGGTTTGAGAATCCGAATAGCTGTATGGAGTTGGAAATTGGCACGGTACATCATTTCTTGATTGCCCGAAAACGACACCATTCTGCGTCCTATCTGTACATTGTTTGCACCCAGTTGGGTTAGCTCTTGTGCCAAAACAGGCTCTAATCCCATAAAAGTTTTGGCGATGAGTTCAAATTCCATTTGATTGAATTGATAATTAATGGTTATATTGAAAAATGTGATTTAATTCTTTGTTGTAGTGTTCTCTTTTGAAAGGGAATGTCAAAAAAGCCTGCAATGACATTCGTTGAGCGTTTTTCATGTATTGCAGACCATTTCTCTTTGTACTTGCAAGACCACATGCTACCCAATAATACTTCAAGTGCCTTACTTGAAGGGAGGGGGTATCTGTTGCGTTGACTGTTGCGCAGGCTGTTGAGTGAAGTGAATGTTGATAATTGTTCTACCGTGCGTCTCAGCGTATGAGTGTAATTGGCATGACTCATCTCTATGTCTTGTCTCAATATTTTGTGTACAAAGATACAATATAAAATTGAAATCATCCCATAGAATAGGCAATATTTTAAATATTTTCGTTCGTCACACAATTGTAATATGTGTTTAAAAGTCTTGTAACATCGCTCTATTAGTTTTGCACCAGAAATCAGAATGTCCAATGGCAAACTGAACAAAGATTATTCATTTTTAAACGATATCAATGTTAACAATTTATTTGTGCATCGTCATTTTTCTGCTTTGTTTGGCAGTATTTGACTTGTTTGTAGGTGTGTCCAACGACGCTGTCAACTTCTTGCAGTCGGCTGTTGGTGCTAAGGTTGCCACATTCCGCACCATTCTCATCGTCGCTTCCTGTGGTGTTATCTTGGGTGCGGTGATGTCCTCGGGTATGATGGATGTGGCTCGTCACGGCATTATGAATCCTGCCCAATACAGTTTTCGTGAAGTGATGGTTATCTTTTTAGCAGTGATGGTAACCGATGTTATTGTGCTGGACATCTTCAATACCTTAGGAATGCCCACTTCCACCACGGTTTCTTTGGTCTTCGAGTTATTGGGCGCAACCTTTATGGTGGCAACCATTAAGATGATAGGAGATGACACTTTGGCATTTAGCGAATTACTGAACACCGAAAAAGCCTTGCAAGTAATCATCGCCATCTTTGTGAGTGTTGCCATTGCCTTTGTGTTTGGTGTTGTTGTTCAGTACATCACACGTGTGGTGTTCACCTTTAATTACAAGAAACACTCACGTTACACTATTGCTATCTTTGGAGGAATTGCTTTTACAGCCCTTGCTTATTTCATTTTTATGAAAGGAGTTGGAAACTCTCCCTACATACCCGAAGATGCTCAATCTTGGATTAACGGGCATATTGGTACATTGCTCATTTACACCTTTATAGGTTCTGCCATCGTGATGCAGCTCATGCATTTGGTTGGCGTGAATATCTTTAAGTTTGTGGTGTTGATGGGAACGTTTGCCCTGGCAATGGCTTTTGCAGGAAACGACTTGGTCAACTTTATTGGTGTTCCACTCGCCGGACTCGATTCGTACCAAACTTATATGGCACAAAGTAGCGGTGCTGCTCCCACTTCTTTCTTGATGACCAGTTTATTAGAGAGTGCCAAGACGCCTCCTTTTTATTTGCTTTTGGCTGGTTTGGTGATGATTGTGGCGATGGCAACCTCTAAGAAAGCCCACCGTGTTATCAAAACTTCTGTGGATTTGTCGCGTCAAGACGAAGGCGATGAGATGTTCGGCTCGAGTGCGGCAGCCCGTAGTATTGTGCGTTTTACGCAGAATAGCAACAGCTATGTGAGTAATATCATTCCTGCTCGTGTGCAAGGTTGGCTGGATAATCGCTTCAATCAGCGTTCTGTGACGCTCGACCATGGGGCAGCATTCGATGTGGTTCGTGCGGCAGTGAACTTAGTGTTGGCGTCTCTGCTCATTACCATTGGTACGAATTATAAGCTCCCTTTGTCAACAACCTACGTCACTTTCATGGTTGCCATGGGTTCCAGTCTTGCCGATCGTGCATGGAGTAGGGAGAGTGCTGTGTTCCGTGTCACGGGTGTGATATCGGTCATTGGTGGTTGGTTCATCACTGCAGGCGTTGCATTTGTTGCCTCTGCCTTAGTTGGTTTGCTGATGTACTATGGTGGCATTGTCATTCAGGCAGCCTTTATGGGCTTGGTGGTTTATCGATTGTTTAGAAGTAACACAGGAAAATCGGTGGGTGATACCGACAAAGATAATAGTTTCCGCTTGATGATGCGAACGCAAGACCCCGTTATTTTGTGGGATTTGCTTAGCAAGCATGTGAGCAGAACCCAAAGTTATATGGCAAATTTTGCCATTGAACAATACAAAATGATCATTGAAGGCTTTGTGACAGACAAGCCCAGCTTGTTGCGACATGCCGCACGTGATTTGCACAACGAGAAAACCATCTTGTTGAAGTATCGTCGGCAAGAGTTACTGGCACTTCGTAAAGCACCGATGGACATAGCCATAGAGCGCAACACTTGGTTCCATGTCGGCATCAATGCCTCGCAACAGTATATTTATGTGCTGCGTCGTATGCTCGATCCGATTAAGGAGCACGTTGATAATAACTTCACACCTATTACACCTGAGTTGGTGGAAGAATATCAACCGATTTACAGAAAGGTAATAGATTTGATATCACAAACAGAGAAAACCATCGCAACAGGGCGTTTCGAAAATTATCGACAGGTACTGGATGAGGCAGAACAGTTTGAAACCGAGCTTAGTAGCATTCGTAAGCAACACATCGACCGCATACAAATGGCAGAAGGAAACGAAACATTCCAGCTATCTTTGGTATATCTCAACTTGTTACAAGAGAGCGAGCAATTGTTAACTAATATGCGTCATCAGTTGCGAGCTGCCAAGAAATTCATGGAAGGACAATAGGGCATAGCAAGAATAATGTGCTGTATGAAATATGGAAGAAAAATAGGTGATATGTAAAAATAATTGATTTTTTGAAAGTTGCAAAATAGAAAATGAAGACCGAGAAAATGCAGTTAAAAATGTGTTTTTCGGTCTTCGTTTTTGTTATCCCATTGAGTTAATGCCGCTATTACATGCAACTTGTGGTGTTATTCGCATGCTTTAGTCGCCTTAATCCAATGACTTAACGCACTTAAAGCATGCTTCTAATGAAGTTGCGAAAGGGTGAAAACAGCTTAATGTGTTGACAAACAGATGTTTGCAAAACTTGCGTATTTGCGAGCAAATGTACAGTTGGTGACTAAAACGCTCGTATTTTGAACGCTTGTAAAAATAATTCAAAGTTTCAAGCGTTGGCAAATAGCACTTTTTGATGTGACCATTTAACGTAAGTAAGGCGATTGATATCTATCTTGAGCTCTTGGTCCAGACAAGATACTGAAAAGCATCTCAAGCAGATTGTCAAGCTCGCCTGAGGTGAATTTGCGCATTGGGAAGTCTACTTTTACACCAATGGATATTCCCGGTTTCATGTTACTTGTTGTTTGTGAGCTGGTTACGCCTTGTAAAGGTCCACTATTAAAGCGGAAGTCGGTACGCTGATGTCCCCACAAACCAAACTGATAGTTAATATCTACACATAGAGAAACCGAACTAAAGATACGTAGGTCTAAGCCCACTTGTGGCACAATGCTTAATGCAGGACGCTGGATGTCGTAATTAACATCAAGTCCTGCTCCCCGATACTGATTGTTAGAGACGTAATATTTTTTACCTGTTGTGCGTTTTAAGTTAAGGAAGTTGGTTTGTGCAAAGGCTCCTGCGTATGCTTGAATCACCCACTTCTTAGGTAGAAAATAATATTTTGAACCGACTGTGAGACCTGCTGTGTTGACCCGTAGCAACCCGATATCTTGCGAAAAGTTATCCAGCAGTCCTGTTTGTTCAAAGTACACTCCACCCGAAAGCGTAAGTTTAGGCGTGAGATAATAATCGCCTTGAAGATAGAAGAGATTGCTCGATGCGTCAGGACTGCTGTAAAAAGTGCGGTTCTCAGAACTTTCCGTTTCTGCCGCTGAAGTGCCAATCCCCGCTTTTATGCTCCATTGTTGAGCCTTGTCGTTATCTTCGGGGGTAGTAGCCCATGTAGTTACAAACGTTGTACACATGAGGAGTATGAAAAAGAGTCGTTTGTCCATCTATGAATCGTGTCGTTAAAATGAGACTGCAAATTTATGAAAAAAGTGTGTGTTGTCTACATTTTTGGAAAGAAATATGACCAATAGAATAGCCATGATACTTTACAAAAGATTTGGGGTAGATGCGTTATTTTGGCGAAATAAGCTGCACATATTGCTTCATGAACTGCTGTACGGTTGGAATCTTTAGCAAAACAAATTCTAATATCCCTATTCCAACAAAGCAGGTGAGAATGCCCAACAGCACATCTATGACATAATGATGCCCACTATAAATAGCGGTGAACCAAATGCCCACGCAAATAATGGAAAAAATACCAATGGTTGTCTTGCGCTGCTTGCTGATAATGGCATAAATAGTGGTGACTAACATGTAGGCTGCGTGTAAGGAGGGAACGGCAGCAAACACGTTGGAGTTTTTGCCATAGAGGGCTTGGAATACTGGGATGCCAGTGAGTTGGTCGAAGCGTCCTAAGCCAGCAACATTGCCAGGGGTATGCAGTATGGGTTCAAAACCATATTGCATCACGTACCAGGGTGGGGCAGCAGGGTGGATGTAATAACCTGCAAAGCCCACAAAGTTGATGAGAAGAAAGGCGGAAGAAAAGCGAAGATAGTTTTTACGATCACCTTTTATATATAGATATATGCTGAATCCAATGGGCACAGGCACCCAACAAAGATAGAAAAAGCCTGCCAAGAGGTCGGCGACAGTGTGATGATGAAGTGCAAAAAACTCGTTGGGTGTCACAGTGCCAGCAGCTGTTACGATGCCAAACCACTGTTTCTCGGTTTCGTATAGTCCGCGAATATCAATGGGATTTACCTCATAGTTGGGGAGAAGTCGCATGCAATCGTACGAACAACCAAAGATAGCCCAAGGCGTTAATACTAAGGCTATTTTGCGTGTCGGCTTATAGGCGAACAACGCAAGGTATAAGATAACGATGTAAATGCTGAACATTTATTGATTTTTGAGCTGTTTGTAGCAATGCGCTACACGCCAAAAAGCGGTGATGTTGGCTAATACGGCAATGAGAATCATGCCCCCTATGAGCCACCCATTGCTGTTAAAAATACCCGTAAGTATGGCAACGACAGAGGTAACGACCACTCGTTCGGGGCGTTGCATCAGTCCCACTTTGCACTCAATGTCAAGTCCTTCGGCTCTGGCACGTACATAACTCACCATGATAGAGCCAACCAATGCCAAGAAAGAGATGACACCAGCCCATGTACCTACGGTATTGAGAAGATAAAGTGTGAGACCAAAGAGCGAAAAGAGTTCGCTATAACGATCCAAAGTGCTATCCCAAAAAGCACCAAAGGCAGTGGACATGTTGCCTAAGCGTGCCAATCGACCGTCCATCATATCAAACAATCCTGAGAAAATAAGAATGGCTCCGCCCCATCCAATCATGGCATAACCCGTTTGGGGGTTAGCTTGTTCGCTGGCAAGGATAAACATCGCGGTGGCTAATACATTCCCTAAGAATCCAATGGTGGTTACCATGTTGGGGGTGATGCCTATCTTTATCATTCCGTGAATGATGGGATTGATGATTTTATAGATGCGTTCTTGTAAATAATCTCTGTACTTCATTTTTGTTTTATTTAAGAGCTGATGACACTAACTATTCGGAAGTTGGTGCATCAGAAAGGTCACTATGGTGACGTTTTCTTCTAATTTTCTTTTTTAAGAGGATATAGTTGGACGACCGGAATACAAATAGTTTCTGTAATTGGTAATTCCATAAGATAGCAACAGCGATAGCAACAATGGCTTTGATAACGACAAAATTGATGCCAGTGAGCTCGGTTAAGGTCAATGTTCCAAAGGTATTGAGTCCAATGCTTCCTGCCCATACTATCATATAGCGTGTGGCAATACTCTTTTTCTTAACATCGTCTGGATGAAATACCCACTTATAGTTGATGAGACAGTTGATGATACCGCCCATCAGTGCACCTGTAAGCGTGCAGTAGCCATACCACAATTTGAACAGTTGAGATAGACCAACGGTGATGGAAAAGTCGACGATGGAAGCAATCCATGCCGACACTTGTGCCTTTCCGAACGTTACCATTGCATTCTTTAGATAGCCCATTGTATAATTGCTAATACGATTAGACTATAAATACCAGCTAAGATGTCGTCTGCCATTACCCAAAAACCGCCCTGTCGCTGGTCCAATTGTCGGATTCCCAATGGTTTCAAAATATCAAAAAAGCGGAATAAACCGAACGCACTCAATGCAAACCATAAGTTGTTGGTGGGTGAGATGAGTAATGGAATCCACACTCCCACCATTTCGTCAATAACAACACGCTTGGGATCTGGTCCCCAAAAAGGTTCCAGTTGATTTGTTGCCCATGTGCCAATGATAGTGCCAAGGACAATCAATGCCAAAGTTAGGATAAAAAGAGCAATGGGAGAGAAGAAATGAATCATGCTTAGCCACATCAATGAGGCTAATAATGCACCTGCAGTTCCTGGTCCCCAAGGCCAAAACCCACTTCCGAATCCAGTGCCAAAGACTACGGCTAATAATGGCGGACGATTCATATTAGGGTGCAAAGATAACAGAAAAAATATTAATATTCAAAGAGTTTTCATTAAAATTGCAAGAATATGTTTACCTTTGTATGTAGTCAACGATACGTCTGTGCTATCAGATGAGGAAAGATATTGATGAAGGTGAGAAGGTTAATTACATACATGGTATTGACGATGGCGATGGTCTTGACCGTCAACGCTCAGATTACAGGTGAAATTGTGGATACGGATGGCTATGCTATTCCGTTTGCCAGTGCCATGTATAAGGGCAATCATGTGGCTACAGCCAGTGATATAGAAGGTAAATTTAGCATCCCCAGACACGAAGGGTGGGTACTCACGTTTAGTTCTGTGGGCTTCAAATCGCAGACAATCAAGGTAGATGCGCACACTCCAACGTATCTTAAAATCGTATTAAAAGAAGATTCGAAAAGCTTAAATGAGGTAGTGGTGAAGAGCAAGCGAGGGAGATACTCTCGGAAGAATAATCCAGCAGTAGAATTGATGAAGCGAGTGATTGAAGCAAAGAAGCAGAGTCACCTCGACAATTACCCTTACTACCAGTACAATAGATATCAAAAACTCACCTTATCGTTGAATGATGTCAAGCCTGAAGATATTGAGTCGGGCAGATTTGGCAAGTCACAATGGGTGTTGGATCAGATAGAAACCAGTCCTTACAACAACAAGTTAGTGCTTCCTGTGTCTGTAGATGAAACGGTGACCCAGCACATTTACAGAAAAGAACCTAAATCAGAGAAAGAGATTATTAAAGGACAACAGAGTCAAGGAGTGAACAAACTCTTACAAACAGGCGATGCTTTGAATGTCATTCTGAAAGATGTTTTCCAGAGTGTAGATATCTATGACGATTACATCCGATTGCTCCAATATCCCTTTGTCAGTCCGATAGGTCGTACAGCCATATCCTTTTATCGTTATTATATAGAAGATACGGTGTATGTGGATAGAGACTTGTGCTATCATCTGCAATTCATTCCAAACAATCAGCAAGACTTTGGCTTTAGAGGAGAGTTGTATGTCTTGGCAGATTCGTCATTACATGTAAAAAAATGTAAGCTGACTATGCCTAAAAAGAGCGATGTAAACTTTGTCGAAAATTTACATGTAGATCAGGAATTTACACGACTTGACAACGGTGAATGGGTGCTGACGAAGGACGATATGTGGGCAGAATTATCCTTAACGAGTTTCCTTTCCAAGGCTTTAGTAGTGAGAAATACGCGCTTACACGATTATGCATTTGATGAATTGCCTAACAAATTGTTCAAAGGACGGTTGAAAGTGCGGCACGAAGCCGATGCAATGGTCAGAGATGACAACTTCTGGAATCGTTACCGAGCAGTGGAATTGACCAAGGGAGAATCGTCTATGGATGCGTTTGTGCATCGCATGGAGCAATCTAAGAACTTCAAATGGTTGATAATAGGCGTTAAGGCTTTGGTAGAAAACTATGTGGAAACCAGTAGTAGTCAGCGTCCAAGTAAGTTCGACTTGGGTCCTGTGAATACGTTGATATCATCTAACTTCGTGGACGGTCTTCGTTTTCGATTAAGTGGGCGTACTATGGCAGCACTAAATCCTCACCTCTTTTGGAATGGTTATGCAGCTTATGGAACAAAATCTAAGAAAGCATATTATGGTACAGAACTCACCTATTCGCTGAATAAGAAGAAGAATTCGCCTTTCGAGTTTCCACAACGAAACCTTATTTTTGAAACAGCTTATGATGTAATGTCGCCTGCTGATAAGTTTTTAATTCACAACAAAGACAATGCTTTTATGGCTTTCAAGACGCAAAAGGTGCAACAGATGTACTTTTATAACCGACAGAAACTCTCGTTTGTGTATGAAACTGATTGGGGTTTTAGCGTCAACAGTTCGCTCAAAGCCGAAAGTAATGAGGTGGCAGGAGATTTACATTTCATTCGTCTCACAGACAGTGAAGAAATGAACCAGATACGAACAACAGAATTGAAATTCGGAGTTAGATACTGTCCTGGGCAGACTTTTATCAATACAAAGCAGAAGAGAGTCCCCATTAACTTAGACAGTCCCGAGTTTACCTTATCACATACGGTGGGATTAAGAAACTTCTTAGGTGGACAATATCGCTTAAATTTTACGGAGTTAGGCATGTACAAGCGACAATGGTTGGGCAGCTGGGGCTATGTAGATGGCATCATCAATGTGGGTGCACAGTGGGATCAAGTTCCTTTTCCTCTGCTAATTATGCCACCAGTCAACCTTTCTTTCTTCGAACATAAGGAGACTTTCTCGTTGATGCGTAACATGGAATTTCTCAATGATCGATATGCTTTCTGGTCAATCTCATGGGACTTGAACGGTAAAATCTTAAATCGGATACCTTTGATTAAGCGGTTGAAATGGCGCGAATACATTGCTTTCAAAGGAATGTTTGGTACAGTGACCGACAAGAATAACCCCTCATTGAGTAAAAACCAAAGTCAGGACAACCTTTTTGTCTTCCCTGAAGGTTCATACATCATGGATAAAAAGGTGCCGTATATGGAGTTAGTGGCAGGTGTTCATAACGTTCTTAAAGTCTTCTCCATTGATTTTGTTCACAGATTTAATTACAACGATCACCCAGGTGTCAACAAAAACGGTGTGAGATTTGGATTTATGATGAGTTTTTAGGTGTTACTTCTTGGGCTTTTGCATGTAGGGCGTATTCCTAATAATAACATTCTCATGCCCCATGGCTTTCATCAAACGGAAGAATTGTTGATTGGCATTGCGTTCAGCACTTTTGATATTCTGTTCTACAAGACATCTTTCTAACATCGCTTCATACGCTCTTTGATACATATCATCGCGGTCTTTTGCGGTCCAGTCACCTTTTTCGAAGAACGAAGTGGTGCGAGCTTCGTCAATAAACTGATGGTCCAACAGCTTTATAGGAGGGAGTTGAACGAGAATAGAGTCGCCCTGAACACGGATGAAGTCCTTATCTGTGTCTTGCAAATCAATTCCCAAACGCAATGTTCCGTAATAAATGCGTACCAATTCGGCATCTCCAAAGAAGCCATGTCTCACCGTATCGATGATTTCCTCATTGTTGATAGCCAAAAACTCCCATTGCCCAATGTCTCTAATGCTCTGTATTTGAGTAGGGGTAATGTTGATATCGTTGTTGGGAGAGAGTGAGAATCCATTCTTGCTGGAGAAGAGTTTCCAGACAAAAATGCCCAAACACACCACCACGACTATTGCGATTGCAATCTTGAGTCGCGTCATCAACGAAAATCTGTTGTTACGATTGAACTGCTTATTTGGCATTGTTTCCATGTTCTATGGTCGTTTTGTCAAGTAAAGACTTGATGTCATTAAGTGTATAATGCTTACGAAAAGAGACGGTAATGTTTGACTCTTCAAACCCCATCTGTTCTATCATTGGGATAAGTGTCCTTGCTGCACTCTCACGTGCCATATCCATCATGCCCATGGAAGGAATGTCTTTGATAATCGCCTCTCGTCCTTGCCGTTCGTAGGACGATAACTCTTCATCGCTGAATCGGCTCCGAGTAAGGGCAACATATTGCTTTATTTCGTCGTGATTGATTCGTGTAGAGGTGAGAGTGACATGAGGGTCTGGTAGGATAATCTCAATTTTGTCACCTTGTCTTTTCACATTATCCTCATTAAAGTCAGCAAAATCGATATAAGCCTTCAGTGTTGCATCCATCGGAATGGCTATCTTTCGACTTCCCAATGGCAGATTAATGCTAAAATCTTTTTTCATAAAAGAGCCATTTAGCTTCATCTTGTCATCGTGGGTGATGATTTTATGAACCTTATATTCTGCGGTATATAGTTTTGAGCATTTCTGTATTTGCATCACCATCATGGGAATGGTGTCAATGGTTGCCGTCTCTTGTTCTGTTTTGTGGCGAGAGCAAGAGCAGCATAGCATGAAGATAGAAAAGAGAATGAGCTGTAACCTCATAACAATGAATTAATAGTCATTAAAAAGAAATGGATAATGAACCAAACAATGCCTGGTATTGCTGGCTTATATCCCTAATTCCTTGCACAAAGATAGAAAAATAATTTGATATCTGTCAATAACTTAAACGAATTTCATCAATGCTGAATAAAAAAACTTTGTGTAAAACAGAAAGATACTGTACCTTTGCACTTTATATTGAAACAATTGTATGATGTGGAAAAAGTATCTACTAATAAACTCATTTTTTTATTCATCTTCTCTTCTTCGGGGGGTTATTTTCATTCTGATGCTTTGTATGTTCGGTCTTTGGACACAAGCACTTTATGCCCAAAAGCCTGACTCCACCGCCAGTATGGTGCTTCCACGTCCGCACGTAAACGATAGCGTTACTGCAAAAAAAGATTACAAGATTGATATCACCTATCAAGGATTAGGATTCGTTGCCGCAGGACTTCTCATCAAATCACGGCAACATGATTTTAGAGAGATGCGGAATTTGTTCCAAAAAGATTACCATGAATCATGGGATAATTACACACAATATGCTCCGCTCGTTGCCACTTGGGGACTTCATGCAGCAGGCGTTGAAGGACAAAGTTCCTGGAAACGTTTAGCTGCGAGTAATGCTATCTCGGCGTTAATTGTAGCAGGAATTACCAATTCTCTAAAATATACTGTACGTGAAAGACGTCCTGACGAAACCGCAAAGAATTCTTTTCCGTCAGGACATACTGCAACAGCTTTTATGGCGGCAACCATTTTGCACAAAGAATACGGACAAACGCAGAGTCCATGGTATAGTGTTGCTGGATATTCTATGGCTACCGCAACCGCTGTTGGGCGCATATTAAACAATCGTCACTGGGTGACAGATGTGTTGGTAGGTGCTGGCGTGGGTATTATAGCCACGGATTTGGGTTACTTTGTGACGGACTTGCTGATGAAAGGAAAAGGTAAGAAGCGCAGTGTGCTAAAAGCTTTCTCTTCCAACGAACAGCAAAATCCGTCTTTTTTGGGTATCACTGTGGATGCTGGCATGGGTACCGAACAGCTTGCTGTTTCGCACGTTGCCGTTCAGTCTTCTACTTCTAAAAACTATCAAGTTGATAATCAAGCCTTCGATATACGCTTGCATTTAGGGACAAGTGCCAGTGTCTGTGTGGAAGGAGCGTACTTCTTAAATAATTATATTGGGGTGGGAGGGCAGCTGCGTGCAACCACTATTCCTGTCAAAGCAACTGTAGATTTCAATTCAGACAACTATCTGTCCATCGAAGGGGTAGATAAGCAGTTAATTGCCTCTTATATGAAGCTGATAGGAACAGAAGCTTATCCCATGGGATTGTTTGATTTTAGTGGGGGAGTGTATTTCTCTTATCCTATTTTTAATCGTTTGCGAGTTGGAAGTAAGCTCCTTGTTGGACGTAGACTGGTAACCGATCAACACGTTTATGCTGTTGCACAAGTGGATGTAGATGATTTAAGAGCGCAAATCAACTCCATTCCAGACAACAACAAATTGGCGTTTGCCTCTCCCGAAATCAAAGCTCGATTGTTGAAAACGCTTGATAGTTGGGGCGACGGTCAGCAAGCTCGTGTCTCCGAATTGATGTCACAGGAGTCAACTCGTGCGATGGTTTATTCCACTGAGGCATCTCTAACTTGGGCTTATCGACCCGGTTTGTCTTTTAAGGGGTATATCGGTTACGATTATTCTTCGCCCAAGTACACTTTCCATACCAAGCACTCATTGCAGCAACAGGGCGAGCCAGTGGAATTAAGTCACACGCATACCTTTATAGACAAGATTGCAATGCATCAATTTCATGCAGGATTTGGCATGTTTCTATCATTTTGAACAGAAATAAAGCGTGTAACTAACTCGCCTTAAAAATACAATTTGGTGCCATTATGTTTCGGTGGTGGTTGCGTTACAAATGGCATTTCCCTCATTTTGCGATGGTAAGTTGATGCGTACTCTTCGCGGAAAACAGCCCCAACAACATTGCTTATGTACACTTGGAGACATGCTGTATGGACTGATTATAAATGCTGAATTATCTTTACAAAGTGCCTCTCAAAACTCGCGTGAAAACATCCAAAGGCAAAGTTGGTCGCAAATACGCGAAATATGAGAAAGTTTCATAACCTATTGTTATTGAGCTTGTTACGTTTAAGTCCGCTCTTTTTCTTTCTTTTTTCACCAATTTTTTGCGATTAAAGCATTGAGATAAGCCTGCAATTTGCATGCTTTAAGGCTGCTGAAGCATGCAAATAGCACCTCTAATACATGTTTCCAAGACCGTTAAGTCAATGTTTCAGCCTGAAAAGACATTTATTTTGCTCAAATCAGTCCATTTTTGCAGCTCGTTTGCCTATTGATTTTTTCTATTTTGAAGATTTTAGATGACCGTTTTTTGGT
>NZ_JRPQ01000088.1 GCF_000762405.1 Hoylesella timonensis S9-PR14
ACAAAAAAATAATGTAATGAGCAAATTTTAGGATAAGAGTTTTGCAGAGGTCTCGAAACGTCCATAAAAATACCAAACATCGCAAAAAGGACTGTATTCCACGAAAGAATACAGTCCTCAGTTTGTTGTTTTAATCTACTTGATTAGGGCGTCCATCTCTTTATAGCAACAACGCTATAGTAGGACGTTACCCTATTAAGGATTCTGTTTCAAGTTAGGATTAGCATTGATTTCCTTTACAGGAAGTTGATGCAAGAATTCCTTGGCATCTGTTGCCATCTTCAGTTGTACAGAAGCTTCGTGGTTAGAAGGAATCTCCACCTCCTTGCCATCTTTACCTGTCACCTTGTAGCCATTTGTGCGGTCAATGGTTTCCTTCCAGCGTTTCATATCAAACCAGTTAGTGCCTTCGCCCCAAAGTTCTATACGACGCTGGAAACGAACTTCCTTGCGAAGTGCATCTTGTGTAGAAGGAGCCTTGAACTCAGGGTTGCGTTTCTTTACAAAAGCATTAAGTTTTGTCTGCGCATCAGCTAACTTGTTTTGTTCAACCAATGCTTCTATTTCGAGCAAGATAGGGTCTTGAACGCGAATAAAGCAATAATCCTGTTCCATACCAGCATCACCAGCGATAAACTTCACCTGCTCAAAATCATCGAGATTATCCAATGATTTCATTTCTGGATTGTGGGTTTGAGCAAGCATTGAAGATGCTACATCAGGATATTCTTCCTTATTAATCCAAAGTTTTCTACGTGAGTCGGTCTTCGGAATTTGATTGTACAGATAGTTGTAAATCAGTTTTGTCTTTCCACCTGCAGCATATCCACGAGCCAAGAAGTGGTCGATATGGCTCCAGTAAGATGCCCACAACGAAGAGTTTTGAGAGTTGACATCATATCCCCACAAGATATCTTCCTGAC
This sequence comes from Hoylesella timonensis S9-PR14, assembly GCF_000762405.1. GTDB lineage: Bacteria > Bacteroidota > Bacteroidia > Bacteroidales > Bacteroidaceae > Prevotella > Prevotella timonensis_A. The sequence continues at coordinate 924 of NZ_JRPQ01000088.1, forward strand.
CAACATCCCATCCACGAGCAGGTTCGGTCACCTTATCAGTACCACCTTCGGCAGCAATCTTTGCATAAGTTTCCACATTAGGCCAATCTTCCATTTGTGCATAAGCCTTAGCCAAGTAAGCAGCAGCCACGGCACGGTCGACATCTGTGCGAACACCCGTGTTCTTACAGTTCTTAACTGCAAAGGTCAAGTCCTCAATTATCTGTTTGTACACCTCTTGCACGGTAGCACGAGGCAGATTCTGGTCAGTTGATTTCAATGCCAAAGGCACACCCAAAGCAGTTTCGTGTCCTTTGTACGTATGCTGATAGAAGTTAACCAAGTGGAAATATGCAATGCCACGAAGTGCCAAAGCCTCACCTTTTGCAGCCAACACTCCAGGGTCGGTTGATTCTTGTGCAAAGTAGGTTTCCAAGTTCAGATTTACCTTTGCAATGATTTCATAGAACTGTCCCCATGTAGAACGGGTACGGCGGTAATTCTCCATACGGTTATCGATTTGGTAATCAAACTGGAACCAGGCCCAGTTTTGATAAGCCACATCCTCACACATCATGTCAGTAGCTATCTGGAATGCTTTCAAACCAAAATCATCGTGAGTTGAATAAGGTTCTTGGAAAAGCGTATAAATCTTTGCGGTGGCAGCCTTTGCGACCCCCGCCTGTGTCTCGAGATTAGCAATCAACTCTTCGTGTCGCTGCTGAGTTTCATATTCAGAAACCTCGGGATCGAGATTGCACCCTACGATACCAAACGTGAAAGCGAGTGCAGCTGCAACTTTTATATAATTCTTCATATTTCTTATGTTTTATAGTCGTTTATAAAGCTATTTCTTATAAATTCAGGTTGATACCAAACGAGAGTGCGCGAACGGCGCTGTTGACACTATATCTTTGTTCACCGTTGAGAGCTATACGTGGGTCAAGCCCCTTTCTCTTTGTCCACAGTCCCAAGTTGTCGGCTGCGAAGTAAAGACGAAGTCCCTGGATTTTAGCCTTGTTCAACACGCTCTTTGGCAATGAGTAGCCCAATGTCAAGTTATTCAAGCTGAGATAAGAGCCATCAATGAGGAAACGGTCAGAAGCCTGATTGAGTTTTTGGTTTTGGTTATGCAAACGTGGAACGTCGGTGTTGGTATTCTCTGGTGTCCAGTGGTTCAAGATATCCTTGTGCCAGTTGAAACCTGGCGTACCTGACGACATTAATTGACGATAACTGTCATCGTAAACCTTTCCACCCACTCTATAAGAGAATTGAATAGAGAAATCGAACCCATAAGCTGCTGCATTCGCATAGAAACCTCCTGCGATTTTTGGCAAAGCCGAGCCCACAAACTGTCTATCCTTTAACGAACTGCTGTAATCTTTGCTGCCAACTTTCTCAAACTGTTCTGTTTTCTTATTCCAGCACCAGTACATTTGGTCACCATTCTCTGGATTGACACCTGCCGATTTAACCATGTAGTAGTCGAAGATACCACCTTGCTCTTTCAAGATACGGAAACCTTTGGAGATACCGTCTTCTCTGAACTGTTCGGGCAATTCGGTAATTTTGTTCGTGTAAGTAGTTCCATTCACACCTACATTGACATTGACATTGCGGTCGTTGTAAACATTGGACGAGAGGTTGAATTCAAAACCTGTATTTACCATTTTACCGAAGTTCACTGGCTCAGAATCAAATCCTGTCGTAGAAGAGATAGGAAGGTTGAAGAGCATATCGGATGTACGACGGCTAAAGAAGTCGAGTTCACCAGCAATCAAACCTTTCCATAACGAGAATTCCAAACCAACGTCAAAGTTGTTATTCTTTTCCCAAGTAATGTTTTCGTTACCTTTATAAGCAGGTCCGTAAACACTTTCGGTACCCGTAGAGGCAATCTTGTAAAGGTTGGTATACGGAGTATAAGCACGCAAAGGAGGATCTGTATCTGGCAAGTACAGATAGTCGTTACCCTGTACACCGTAGCTGACACGCAGCTTCAGGTTTTGGATAGCATCAACGTCTTTCAAGAAATTTTCCTGATTGATGCGCCACGATGCGCCCAAGCTCCAGAATGTACCCCAGCGATGATCGGGATGGAATACGGAAGAACCATCACGACGCAAAGAAGCAGAAGCGTAGTATTTGTCCATGTAGTCGGCTGTTACCTGTCCGAAGTAGCCTTCTACCTTGTATTCGCGACCATAAGAGTCTAAGTCGGAAATGTTGGCACCCGAACGGAATTCTGGCAATGTAGGATCGAGCAACCCTTTCTTCTCACCACTCAAGAAGTTGGTTGTTTCATTATAGTTTTCATGTCCCAGCATCACATGTACACCAAAGTCATTGAAGGTCTTGTCCCATTTCAATATTTGGTTCCAGTTCAGCGATACAGTTTGGTTCACTTCTTTATTAAGAATACCACCATAAGCCTGTCCATCACCAACGAGTGGGTTCATCATGTTGGTCCAACGCCACCAGTTGCCATTAAATGTAGCCGTAGAGCTAAACTTAAAGTTGTAAGGCAATTTCACGTCTACATGTGCGTTTTGCGTGAGGTAGTAATTGATATTTTTCGTAATGTTGAGTTGGGTTTGGCGAATCAGGTTCATACCTCCAGCATACAGTCGAGACTGAGAATCGTCATAAACCATCTCTCCATGAGCGTCACGCAAAATCTTACCATCTTTATCATGCTTGTAAATAGGATAGATAGGCGCAATCATACGGCTCCACATAAACAAGTTACTAAAGTTGCCTTCCTCAAATTGTGCAGGATTTTGCGCAGTAGTCTTAGCAAATTGCGAAGAAGCACCTATGCGTAACCAGTCGGTAATATCCGAATCGTATGACATACGAGTAGTCAAGCGTTCAAATTTGGTCTTCATACTGAAGCCACGATCATTCAAGTAACCTACAGAGAAATACACTTTCGACTTAGCCGAACCCTTGGTAACGCTCAGGTTATATTCCTCACGCGTCTTGGGTTCATACAATGTACCCATCCAATCGTTGAAGTTGGCAGCATCTTCGTAGCGAATAGGTGCTGTGGTCAGATTACCTTTTTCGTCAACTACTTTGTCATCGGGTGTATTATACACATTATATCCCAACTTACCAATCAAATTTGCCGAAGCCCATTGTCCAGGGTTAGCCACAGGCTTCTTAGCATAAGTAACCGAGTTCTTGAGTCCCTCCCAAGTAAGTTTGTAATACATACCGGGGTCGGTAATGATGTCATATTCGGGAACAGCACGCTGATTGGTACCAATGCGGGCATCGAAAGACACCTGAACTCTTCCCTTGTTACCGCTCTTGGTGGTAATCATGATGACACCATTGGCACCTCGTGCACCATACAAAGCAGCAGAAGCAGCATCTTTCAATACGTTGATGCTCTCGATGTCCTTGGAGTTAATAGCGTTAATCTCGCCACTGTAAGGAGCACCATCGAGAATAATCAATGGTGAACTGGAAGCGTTCAATGAACCTATACCACGAATACGCATCACTGTTGATGCACCTGCACGTCCTGAAGGAGATGTTACTGACAAACCAGCAACCATACCCTCCAAAGCCTTCGAAGCATCGGCAGCCTGCACTTTCTCCAATTTCTTAGAGTCAACATTCGTTGCAGAACCTGTGTAGGTAGATTTCTTCACTGTACCGTAAGCTACAACAATCACTTCATCGAGCTTACTGTCATCACTTACCAATCTAATGGTCATGTTGTTGGTAGCAACAACTGTTTTGGTCACCATTCCAATGTAAGAAACCATGAGTTTTGCACCAGTGGGTACACTCAAGGTAAACTTACCCTCAATGTTAGTAGCAGTACCATTTTTGGTTCCTTGAACTATGACGGAGGCGCCAACAACAGGCTGACCATCATCCGCAGAAATCACAGTACCGTTAATCTGTGTTTGTGCCATTGCCATACCTATGCTTAGGAAGAGGCAAGCGAGAAACAATGTTAGTCTTTTTTCCATAAGTTCTCTTTTTAGTTAATTAAATTGTATAATGTTAAAATAATTCGTTACTTTTTAAGCAAAATAGCCGTCAACACAATGGTCTCTTTGTTTCATCAAGCTTGCTTTGTCTTTCAGATTTATTACGACATATCTTCAAAAGTTGTAAACGATAACTTGCAAACCACTTTTACTTGATATTCGCAAAAATAAATCAAATTTTTAGAATAAGCAAGAAAAACACAAAAAAATGTTTAATCTTTTCTCAAAAAACTAATAAATACAAAATCAATCGTGTTAGGAAACAAGAGTCTTAAAATCAACGAAGGTATTGAAAACGAATAGAATACGACAAAATGATGACAAAAAAATAGGGTAAATATAGCAAAATGACTACTTAGAATATTTTTTTCTTTTGCGCTTGCAAAAACCTCTAACTGAAAGAAATAAATAGGCACGCTGATAAAAAACAAGAAAAGTGGGCATAAAAACATCAATTTAATACTCGCAAGGCATCATTGCTCACACGCACGGAGATAAGAATAAGGTGTCAAGATGGACCCTGCACGGCAAGCCCGATTTTACGGCGCTTTCAGGTGGCGTTCTTATAACAATGTAATAACGCCCTTACTCCATGGAGATAACAGCCCTATAGTAATGTAATAAGCACCTTATCTCCATGCTTCAGCGGGAACACTTTGACGAAAGGCATAACTCATTGTATATAACAATGTTATAGTTTTCAACAAAAATTAGGATTTCATCTTTTCTTGCATTTGCTCGATACACTGCGCAATGTATTGCTTGAACTTTGCATCGTGCAAGATTTCGATGTCATGAAAAAGACCTAACACAAATCTCCCAATGCCCAAATAACTCACCATGTCGGCTTTGAAAATCCAGTGTTTGCCGTCCTTATCGGGTGCAACATAAGGTTGAGCCATAGGATATTCTTCAATCAATATATTGTATGCCAACTGACCGAGCCGCAACTTAATGGGCAGTTTCTGGTCGCCACTGAACATAAAAATATCGGTGAAAACTTCGCGGTGCTTGTCTTCGTTCATCCAAAACACATCCATCGTATCTATGCGCTGTATACGAGCCAACTTGAAGGTTTTGCAGACTCCCGACTGGATTTCATAACAACGCACATCCATATCGTCGTTCATCAGCAAGAAAGGCTCTACCATGCGGTCGGAGACGGTACGACTGTGCGGAGAAGAATAGCCTTTCAGCACCACGACATTCTTGCTTGCAATTGCCTCTTTCAACGCCCGGATATGTTGGTGGATGCGCTTCAGGGCGGTGGGAGAGAAAGAACCTTCCAGCCCATAATAGCGATCAAGTTTGGTTTTGAGCAAGGTGGTCATCATATCCTTTTGATGACTGTTTTCTAACAAGCGGCGCAGATAGCGGGCTTCATCTACCGTCAGTGCAATATTGGAGTGCAAGCGTTTGAAAAATCGACTGGAGGGATCGATACGATAATAAGCGCCTGTCTTCACTACTTGAAAACCGCTCCTACGGAAATATTCCAAATAATAATACAAATTGCGGCGAGAGACATGCAGCTGATCCGCCAACTGCTGCGCTGTATAATTATTGTTATCGGTGAGCAACAACAGTAAATCGAGTTCGTTTCCAAATTTATCCAATCGCATGAGAGAAGAGGTGGTGAGTTTTTAGTTTTTGAGTTAGTGAGTTTTTAAGTTTTTAAGTTGGTGAGTTTTTAGTTTGTGAGTTGGTGAGGTTGTGAGTTTTTTAGTTCTTAAGGTTGTGAGTTGATGCGTTAATGAGGACGTCCTTGCTGGTTTCTTTCTATCCACATCAAAATAACACTCATGCATCAGAAATCCAACGACAGTTCGGTGTTACCCAAAAGATTGTACGAACGCCGATGATAGGGAGTGACGCCATATTGCTGAATGGCGGCTCGGTGTTCACGGGTGGGATAACCCATGTTCGACTCCCAATGATATTGGGGATATTCTTCTGCCAACCGATCCATATAGTCGTCGCGAAATGTTTTTGCCAAGATACTGGCTGCCGCAATGCTTTGATATTTCGCATCGCCCTTGACAATCGTTGTATAAGGTATGTCGTGATAGGGTGTGAACCTGTTGCCATCGACAATAATGGCTTGCGGTCGAACCTTTAGTTGGTCCAAGGCACGGTGCATCGCCAAGAAACTGGCACGCAGAATATTGATTTCGTCAATTTCTTGGGGTGAAACCTCACCCACTGCCCACGCCACAGCCGCTTGCATGATGACTTCACGCAGTTCGTTGCGCTTCTTCCGAGTGAGCTGTTTAGAATCGTTCAGCACATGATTGTCGTAATCGGAAGGCAAGATAACGGCAGCGGCAAAGACACTTCCTGCTAAGCATCCACGCCCAGCTTCATCGCAACCCGCCTCGATAAGATTTGGGTAATAATGAGATTTCAACACGTGCTTCATTGTTTATTTGTCAAATTATGTTAACCTACAACATCAATTAACTAAAACGATATATGATGGAAAAACTGGTTCCATGTCTCTCCGTATTTTTGCAGTCATCAAGTACATCAACCTTTATATATATAGAACAATGGAAAAGAATATCATGATTCAAGCAGAGAAAACGAACCAGAACGAGTTTGCCAAGAAAATTGTGCGCCAACTGCTCTCACCTTTGGCATGGCTTCGCCAATACTACGAGCAAGTGACAGAGCGCAAGCTTAGCCTTCAAGAGACGGGATGGCTACTGAATGCCCAATTGGCATTTGTGATGACCGTGTTTCCCATTGAGGCGCCATTTGCCACTCGCCTCCTCTGTTGCTTGTGGTTGCTCCATGCGGTGCTGAAGTGCAAGCAGTTTTTGTAATCAGAACATCTTGCTCACACGTTCGATACCTGCCACCAAGACGTCGATTTCTTCTTTGGTGGTATACAAACCAAACGAAGCACGCACCGTACCCAAAATGCCCAATCGTTCCATAAGTGGTTGGGCGCAATGATGCCCCGTACGGACAGCAATGCCAAGACGGTCGAGCAAGGTGCCGATGTCCATGGGATGAATGTCTCCGACGTGAAAACTAATGACGGCATCTTTGGCAGATGAAGTGCCATAAATCCCCAGCTGGTCAATTTGCTGCAATTGGTGGGTGGCATAGGCAGTGAGTTCTTGTTCGTGTTGCGCAATGTTCTCCATGCCTAAATGAGACAAATAGTCGAGTGCTACTGCCAGTCCGTGAGTAGCGATGTAATCGGGCGTTCCAGCCTCGAACTTGAGTGGAGGCCGTTCGAACGTCACTTTGTCAAAAGAGACATGACTAATCATCTCGCCTCCTCCCTGATAGGGTGGCAAACGGTCGAGCCATTCTTCCTTGCCATACAGCACCCCAACCCCAGTGGGTCCGTAAGCCTTATGACCGCTGAACACGAAGAAGTCGCAATCCAAAAGTTGCATATCCACGGCAAAGTGAGGGGTGCTTTGCGCTCCATCCACCATGACAGGCACCCCATGCGCATGAGCGATGGTAATCATTTGCTGAACTGGGTTGATTGTTCCCAATACATTGCTGACATGGGTGATACTGACAATCTTTGTTTTCTCTGTGAAAAGCTGCTCGTACGCATCCATGATGAGTTCTCCCTCTTCCGTCATAGGAATCACTTTGAGTACAATGCCACGCTTCTTGGCTTGCAGTTGCCAAGGCACGATATTGGAATGGTGTTCCATGACTGACAAAATCACCTCATCACCTGCCTGCATAAAAGTCTCTGCAAACGTCGAAGCGACGAGGTTGAGTCCCTCTGTAGTCCCTCGTGTGAAGACAATTTCGGCAGGCGACTTAGCGTGAATAAACTGCTGTACGGTTTGACGAGCTTGCTCGTGTAGTTCGGTAGCCTGTTGCGACAACCAGTGAACACCTCGATGCACATTGGCATTGACGTTGAGATATTCGTCTCGCATGGCATCCAAGACACAAAGCGGCTTCTGCGTTGTCGCTGCATTATCTAAGTAGACCAGTGGCAGCCCATACACTTTTCGTGATAAGATAGGGAAGTCTTTTCGAATGGAAATTATATCATACATAATTACAGATACAAATCATTGATACAGCAAAGCGTTATTGACAATTCCTACACCCTGCACATTTATTAAGCTCACCCCTGAATCGCTTTTCTACCAAATAATGGAGACGGTCTTTCAAAGGTGCCAACTGAATGTTATCCACCACTTCATTGATGAAAGCAAACTCCAACAAGAGCTTTGCTTCTTTTTGACTGATGCCACGCTGTTGCATATAGAACATCGCTTCATCGTTGAGCTGTCCAACTGTTGACCCGTGTCCGCACTTCACATCATCGGCATAAATCTCCAATTCGGGTTGCGAATACATCCGTGCTTGCTTGGTGGTACAAAGATTCTGATTGCGCATCTCAGAGTTTGTCTTTTGCGCATCCTTCTCTACCAAGACACGTCCTGCAAAGGCTCCTGTTGCCTCATCGTCCAGCACATACTTGTAAAGCTCACGGCTCACGCAATGCGGCACGGCATGGTCGATAAACGTATTGTTATCAATATGTTGCTGCTTATCTGCAATCACACAACCATTGCACACACATTCGGCTCCCTCGCCACGAAAGACAAGCTGCAACTGATTACGCGTAATGCCATTGTGTAGGGTCAGCACGTTGTGATTGAATCGGCTGTTGGCTTGCTGCTCCACATAAACGTTGCTTATCCGGGTGTTTCTTTCGTGCGTCTCTTCCATACAGTACAAGTCGAGAGAAGCATTTTCACCCACATAGGCTTCAATGACCTGTGTTGCCAAGAAGCGATGGTCGTCAATCGTATGATCACAGAAAAGGAATTTGGCTTGTGCTCCTTCTTCCATGACAATCAACACCCGTCGATTCACCATCAAGTCGACATCCGAACGGAGGAGGTTAATCACCTGAACCGCCCTATCCATTTGGACACCTTTGGAGACATAAATAAACAGTCCATCTTGAGCCAACATGGCATTTAAGGCTGTGAGCGCATCCTCCTGAGTCTTGGCAATCTGCCCATAATATTTTGCCACCAAGTCAGGCATCTCCATAGATGCCTCACGAAGCGAAAGCACCTTGACGCCGTCGGGTAAACCCACTTTGGGCAGGGCTTTGGTGTAGAAAGCATCGTTCACCACGAAGTAAAGCGATGTGCTCAAATTGGGAACATCACATTTGAAAGCCGCATATGGGTCGACAGGTATTTCCAACCGATTTAAGTTCAAGCCATAATTCGGTTCAAACAGTGCGTTGATATCCGTATATCGGTAACGTTCTATCTTGCGTGAGGGAAAACCTTGCTGCTTAAAGTCGTTGAAAGCTTGCTCTCGTACCTGATTCATGACCGGCGAACTATGTTCGCAAATCATTGCATGCGCATCTGTAAACAAGTCGATATATTGTTTGTCGCTTTTCATTCTTCAACCTCCGCCTTGATCCAATCGTAGCCACGAGCCTCGATTTCTTTCGCTAATTCAGGACCACCTGTTTTAACAATACGACCTTTGTATAAGATGTGGATGACCTCTGGCTTAATTAAATCGAGCAAACGGTCATAATGCGTAATGACAATAGTACTTGTTTCTGGCGTTTTCAGTTTGTTCACTCCCTCGGCAACAATGCGCAGCGCATCCACATCCAACCCCGAATCGGTTTCGTCAAGAATGGACAAAGTAGGCTGCAACATTGCCATTTGGAAAATCTCATTGCGTTTCTTCTCTCCTCCACTGAAGCCTTCATTCACGCTACGGTTTGAAAGTTTGCTATCTAGCTCCACTATCTTGCGACGCTCTTTCATCAGTTTGATAAAATCGCCTGCACTCATGGGTTCCAGTCCTTGATACTTTCGCTTCTCATTGATCGCTGCTCGCATAAAGTTGGTCATAGACACTCCGGGTATCTCCACAGGATATTGAAACGAAAGGAACAACCCCTCATGCGCCCTATCCTCTGGTGCCATTGCTAATAAATCCTTCCCATTGAAAGTTATACTACCCTCTGTCACCTTGAACAAGGGATTTCCTACTAACACCGCACTTAACGTACTCTTCCCCGAACCATTGGGGCCCATGATAGCATGTGTCTCACCTGTCTTTACACACAGGTCAATGCCGTTTAATATCTTTTTGCCGTCAACTTCGGCATGTAAATTCTTTACCTCTAACATCTTCAATTGGATTGAATAAAATAAATAACTGATACGTGTAAAACTCCCTATCCCACTGTTCCTTCCAGAGATACAGATAATAGTTTTTGCGCTTCTACCGCAAATTCCATGGGCAGTTTGTTTAACACTTGCTTAGCGTAACCGTTGACAATCAGACCTACAGCTTGTTCGGTAGGAATGCCACGCTGGTTACAATAAAAAAGTTGGTCTTCACTAATCTTGCTGGTCGTTGCCTCGTGTTCTACAATGGCGCTGTCGTTGTGAATATCCATATATGGAAAGGTATGCGCACCACACTGACTACCCAACAGCAGACTGTCACAAGAGCTATAGTTGCGAGCATTGTCTGCGTTGGCGGTGGCTCGCACCAGTCCTCGATAGGAGTTCTGACTATGTCCTGCACTGATACCTTTTGAGATAATCGTACTCTTGGTGTTTTTACCCATGTGAATCATCTTCGTTCCCGTGTCAGCCTCTTGGTAGTTATTGGTCACTGCCACCGAATAGAACTCCGCCTGCGACCCATCGCCTCTGAGGATACACGAAGGATATTTCCATGTGATAGCACTTCCCGTCTCCACCTGTGTCCAAGACAATTTGGAGTTAACGCCTCGGCATTCACCTCTTTTCGTCACTAAATTGAGTACACCACCTTGCCCATGCTTGTCGCCAGGATACCAGTTCTGTACCGTGGAGTATTTCACTTCGGCATTATTCATTACTATAATCTCCACAATGGCGGCATGGAGTTGATTTTCATCACGCATTGGTGCCGTGCACCCTTCAAGATAACTCACATAAGCATCGTCTTCGGCGACGATGAGTGTACGCTCAAACTGTCCCGTATTACGAGCATTGATGCGGAAATACGAGCTGAGTTCCATCGGGCATCGCACGCCTTTAGGGATATACACAAACGAGCCGTCACTGAAAACAGCACTGTTCAATGCCGCAAAGAAATTGTCACGATAAGGCACTACGCTACCTATGTATTGCTTCACCAAGTCGGGATGTTCTTTGACCGCTTCACCCATCGAGCAAAAGATGATACCTTTCTCGCGCAGCTTTTCTTTGAAGGTTGTTTTCACCGACACCGAATCCATAATGGCATCTACTGCTGTGCCACTAAGTATCAAGCGTTCTTCCAAAGGGATTCCCAACTTATCAAAGGTCTTTTCCAATTCAGGATCAATCTCTTTGTTCTGCGGTTTCTTCGCCATTGGGTCAGCATAATAAGAGATTCCTTGATAGTCTATCTCTGGTAAAGTGACATGCCCCCACGAGGGTTGCTTCATCGTTAACCAATAGCGGTAAGCTTTCAAGCGGAAGTCGAGCAACCAATCGGGTTCTCCTTTCTTGCTTGAAATCAACCGAATTACATCTTCGTTGAGTCCTTTTTCTATAATTTCAGTATGTACATCTGTTGTAAATCCGAACTCATATTTTTGTTCGGCAACTTGTCTCACATACTCGTTGTTACGATTATTTACTTCTTCCATAATGTCAAGACAGGGGCATCCCTGTGTGTCATGGATCCCCCTGTATCATTTTGTATATATCGGGTCACACCACTGTGACCACTTCAATTATCTCTCCATATTCCTCCTGACAATGTGTTATATCATTGATGCAACACGATGAACAGACCACTTCACAGAAACGAGTCTACGAAGTAAGGAATATACCTCTTTATAATGTTTGCTTCACCTCTACTTCCGTGAAGGTTTCGATGATGTCGCCTTCAAGAATGTCGTTGAAGTTCACTAAGCTGATACCACATTCGAATCCAGTAGCCACCTCTTTCACATCATCCTTAAAGCGTTTCAAAGCATTGATAGGCGCGGTATGAACAACAATACCATCGCGTACCACTCGCGCCTTGTCTGAGCGGTGTACCTTTCCTTCGGTGACGAGGGCTCCAGCAACGGTACCCACCTTGGAAATTTTGTACACCTGCTTCACTTCTACCTGACCAGTCACTACTTCCTTCTTGACCTTGTCCAGCATACCCTCCATGGCTGCCTTGACATCATCAATGGCTTCGTAGATAACCGAATAGGTATTAATCTCTACTCCATTCTGCTCTGCTAACTTACGAGCTGCAGCGGAAGGACGCACTTGGAAGCCTACAATAATAGCATCGGAGGCATCGGCTAAGGTAACATCGTTTTCACTAATCTGTCCTACGGACTTAAAGATGACATTGACATTAATCTTTTCTGTCGACATCTTGATAAAGGAATCGCTCAATGCCTCGATACTTCCGTCGGTATCACCTTTGACGATAATATTCAGTTCCTTAAATGAACCCAATGCGATACGATGGGAGACATCACTCAAGGTCAAGCGTTTTTGTGTGCGCAAGCCTTGTTCACGCTGCAACTGCATACGCTTGTTGGCGATATCTCGAACCTCTTGTTCGGTCTCTAAGACATGGAACTGATCACCTGCTGTTGGCGCACCATTCAATCCTAAGATGATAGCTGGCTCTGCTGGCTTTGCCTCTTCAATGCGCTGATTACGCACATTAAACATTGCCTTGATACGTCCCCAGCTGGTTCCTGCAATAATATCGTCACCTACTCGTAAAGTACCATTACTTACCAACACGGTAGACACGTATCCACGTCCCTTGTCCAAGCTCGACTCGATAATACTACCTGTTGCTCGTCGGTTGGGATTGGCTTTCAAATCAAGCATATCTGCCTCTAAGAGTACCTTCTCCAGCAATTCATTGACACCGATACCTTTCTTCGCACTAATTTCTTGACATTGATATTTTCCTCCCCAATCTTCCACTAAGAGGTTCATTTGTGCCAAGTCTTCACGAATCTTATCAGGATTTGCACCGGGTTTATCAATTTTGTTGATGGCAAACACCATTGGAACATTGGCAGCCTGTGCATGCGCTATTGCCTCTTTGGTTGTCGGCATCACACTGTCATCGGCTGCAATAATGATAATGGCAATATCGGTTACCTGCGTACCGCGGGCACGCATGGCAGTAAAGGCTTCGTGACCAGGCGTATCTAAGAAGGTGATGTTTCGCCCGTTCTCTAATTTTACGTTATAAGCACCAATATGCTGGGTAATTCCTCCTGCCTCACCAGCAATCACATTGGTGTTGCGGATATGGTCCAGAAGTGATGTCTTACCATGGTCTACGTGTCCCATGACGGTGACAATCGGTGCTCGCGACACCAAATCGTTTTCATCATCCATCTCTTCTGCCACAGCTTCTTGCACTTCAGCACTCACATATTCGGTCTTGAAGCCAAATTCGTCTGCTACCAAGTTAATGGTTTCTGCGTCCAAACGCTGGTTGATAGACACCATCAATCCTACACTCATCAGGGTTCCAATGAGCTTGTTCACATCGACATCCATCATGGACGCCAATTCGCTAACGGTAACAAACTCGGTAAGTTTCAGTATTTTGCTTTCTTTACGCTCTGCTCTTTCCTCCGCACTCATGCGCTCTTGTATGGCATCGCGCTTCTCCTTACGATAACGTGCACCCTTCTTGGTCTGATTGCCCTTGCTGGTCAAGCGAGCCAAGGTTTCTTTTACCTGACGTGCTACTTCCTCTTCATTAACCTCTAAAGGTTTCTGATTGTAGTTTTTATTGCGAGTTTTGCGATTATTCTTTTTGTTGGCATTACGACCACCCTCTTGACTGTTCGGACGATTATTGCCTCCGTTGCCTCCAATTTGCTTTGAGGCGGCATTGATGTCTACACGTTCTTGGTTAATGCGCACGCGCTTCTTACGTCCACCGCGCTTTTCCTCACGCTCTTTACGTCGTTCCTCTTTGGTCTTTTTCTTGGGTCGTGTACTCTGGTTGATTGCACTCAAATCAATCTTACCCAGCACATTCACCTTTGGTGCATTCTGCATTTTCAGCTCACTTTTGGTCTGAAAAAGCTCATCGCCATCATTCTTAGCATCGTCGTCCACCTCTGCTTCTTTTTGAGGTGCTTCCTCCTCTTTGGGTTGAACTTGCTTCTCAACAGGTTTTTCTACCTTCACCTTTTCTTTCTTTGATGCAGGTTTTGCTTCCTTTGGTGCAGGTTTTTCTTCCTTTTGAGGTGTTTCAGGCTGTACAGGAGCTTCAGGTGCAGGCGCTGGTTGCGCCACCTTTGCTTCTACAGGCTTCACTGTTTCTTTCTTTTCAGGCTCCAAGCTGACGGCAGCAGCTGGTTTTGGAGCAGGCTCTTGAGCGACTTGTGGCTCCTGAGGCGTTGTATCTTGAGCAACAGGTTCTTTGGCTGCGGAAGTCTTCCCTATCGAATCCAAATCAATCTTGCCAATTGGATTGTATTGTTGCCGCGAAGAAGTTTTGAGTAACTCCTCTGCACGGTTATCTTTAGGAGCGGAAGAGGCTTCTTTAGGAGTAGAAGGACGCTTCTTCTCCTTAGGTTTTTTCTGAAAAATCTTTTCAGCTTGGTTGCGCACTTCTGCGTCTTGCTTAAAAGCTTCCACGAGCGCACCGTATTGGTCGTCGTTCAGTTTGAAGCTCAACTCGGGTTTCACTTCTCCCAGCTCACTTTTCTTTTCAAGGAATTCAACTGCCGTTTGAAGTCCTATGTTCAATTCACGTAATGCTTTGTTTAATCTGATGCTCATTGATATTTATTTAACTCTTATTTCTTATTGATGTTCACACGCTTATTCTCACAATACAATTGGGGCGTGCCCTCTACCAGTGCATTGCCACCAAGGGTTGATTTTGGAATAGAATGCTACTGCTCAAATTCTGCTTTTAATACTTTAATCAGATTGTCAACGGTCTCCTCTTCGAGATCGGCTTTTTCTATCAACATCTCACGAGGTGCATTCAGCACTTGCTTCGCAGTGTCTAAGCCGATGCTCTTAATGGCATCGATGACCCACTGATCAATTTCATCGTCGAACTCATCCAAGTAGATATCCTCGTCTGCATCGGCATCCGAAACCTCTCTGAACACGTCAATGGTATATTCGGTCAGCATAGAAGCCAACTTGATGTTCAGACCGCCACGGCCAATCGCCAAACTTACTTCTTCTGGCTTCAAATAAACCTCTGCCTTGTGGTTTTCTTCATCAATATTGATGCTACTGATATGTGCAGGGCTGAGGGCACGCTGTACCAACAACTTGATATTCGATGTATAATTAACAACATCGATATTCTCATTGCACAGCTCACGCACGATGCCATGTACACGGCTTCCCTTCACACCAACGCAAGCACCTACGGGGTCTATTCGTTCATCATAGCTTTCAACGGCTATCTTTGCACGTTCACCAGGCATACGAGCTATTCGCTTAATGGAAATCAAACCATCGTTTATCTCGGGCACCTCTGCCTCTAACAGACGTTCCAAGAAAACAGGACTGGTACGAGAGAGGATAATTTTTGGGTTGTTGTTCTCATTGTCTACCCGCAAGATAACCGCACGAATCGTCTCACCTTTGCGATATTGATCGGAGGGTATCTGCTCTGATTTTGGGAGAATCAACTCATTATTCTCGTCGTCTATCAACAGTACTTCGCGTTTCCATATCTGATAAACCTCGCCAGAGATAATCTGTCCCACTCTGTCTTTGTACTTATTGTACAGCGCATCGTGTTCCAGTTCCAACACCTTCGACGCCAGCGTCTGCCGAAGATTAAGAATGGCACGGCGACCGAATTTTGAAAAGTTAATGGGTTCTGACACTTCCTCCCCAATTTCATAATCGGGTTCTATTTCCAACGCCTCCTTCAAGGCAATCTCTTTGTTTTCATCTTCCACCTCGCCGTCTGCAACGACAATGCGGTTGCGATATATCTCAAAATCACCTTTATCGGGATTGACAATCACATCAAAATTCTCATCGCTCCCATAAATCTTGGCCAAAACGTTGCGAAAGCTCTCCTCCAATACGCTAACCAAAGTAGCACGGTCGATATTTTTCGTGTCCTTAAACTCACGAAAAGTGTCAATCATACTGATGGTTTCTTCTTCACTTTTTCTTGCTGCCATAGCGGTATATTGTTATAATTTATAATTCAAGTTGTTACAATAGGTTCACTTATTTGAAACTAATCAAATACTTGGTATATTTCACTTGGTCCATTTGGAACGCATGGTCGACGGATTGTATTTCAGGACGTTTCTTTCCCTCTATTTTTACTTTTTCATCTACCGCCACAACAAAGTCATTTCCGTCCACAGACTTCAATGTACCTTGTACTTTTTTCCCATCACGATCCAGTACCTCTACTTCCTTACCTATAAAATTGATATACTGCTGGGGCACCTTAAAGGGTTGACCTAATCCTGCCGAACCCACTTCCAGCTCGTAATCTTCTTCGTCACGACTCAGCCTACTCTCTATATATCGGCTCAGTTCTACGCAATCTTCAATCCATACGCCGTCAACATGGTCGATTTCGACAACTATTTTGTCATCGGGGCTCACCTCAATATCAACTAAGAAATACTCTTTATCCTGAAGCCACTCTTCAACCACCGCTTTTACGACACTTTTATCAATCATATATATTTAATTAGAACGATATATTCGTTGTCCTTACAACGGCAAACTCCTTGTAACAAAGGAGCTACGCCCTACATCCAAAATAAAATGAGGAGCTTTCGACGAAGCCCCTCATTCCACTGAACAGTGCAAAGGTACGTATTTCTGATGAAACACCCAAATAAAATATCAATTATTCGATTCTAAATTGATACATTGCCCTTACTTTATTATCTCTATGAGCTAAGGAGCTTATCTCTCCTTTTTCTGCGTTCACTTAAGGGATTTTTATTGTTTGTTCTAACTTGCTTGACAACATTCAAGGGCAGATTGCACCTCAATCTAACAAGCTTGATGCGATTTTATTCCGACATTGATATGTACAAAGGTTACACCTCGATCAGTGTCCCATGCGTGAGGTATCAACCTGCTTTACTTTCTTTTCCTTGTAGCCACCGAACTTATAGACAAGAGTAAAGGTAACCGTGGACCAATTGAAATTGATCTTCATACGATAGTCTTGGTTGCCTTGCACGGAACGGGTGTCGAAGAAATTGTTGAAGATGTTGTTGCCATTGAGGCGCAGCCCCCATTTTCCATCATGCGACGACCATTGCAGTTTGGTATTCATTCGGAAGATGGGACTGATGTCGTAAACTCCTTGTATTGACTTTGACTGAAAGAAAGGATTCAGAATAAGACGCAAGTCCTGAGTTTTACAAAGTTTTACCGATGCGGTACCGCCAAGTCTAACAGACAGGTTATTGCGGTCGAATGGCAAGTCGAAGAAATGGCTGCTCTTGTCGTGTCTATAAGTTCCTACGGCAAATACGTTTCCGTTGAGCCATTTGCCCACACTGAAGATGGCTGATGCCTGTAGTCCGAAGTTATTTGAATAATCAAAGTTGGTTTCCTTCATGATGACTGCCATGCGGTCTGCTGTCTGGTAGGGCATCTGCACGGAATAATCTGGCTCCAGATTTGCGAAAGCCGACAGCGTATAACGTCTCTTGATCTGCCACATCAGGTTGACATTATAATAGGAGTAGGGTTTCAAATCGGGATTGCCATGTATCTCTGTGTATGTAGATGAGTAAAACACATTGCTCATGGTTGACCAATAGCTCGGAAACACGGAATTGGAATTGAAGGAAAGGTTGAGCAAATGGTTGTCGTTGATGCTCCACAAAGCATTGAGCGTAGGATAGATGCACCATTTATTCCACATCGGAGAGTGGTATTGTTCAGCAGCAACGGAAACCTCAAGACTGATTGCCTTGTTGACCTGCTTGCTGAAACCTGCGTACATGTTCCATATTCGCTCATTGATGTCAACACTACTGGTCGCATTGGGCAGAATGTTTCCCGTTTTATCGAGGGTGTTCTGATAGCTCTTGTTACTCGCAAACTGTCCTTTCACGCCATACGACAACCCCACCCATGCGCCAATGAATGGGTTTGATCCGCCGTAAACATCCATTTGTTGATGGTCTGCTCACTGCCACTTGTCAGGTTGCGTTCTGTTTCTGTCATATTTTCATCCGCCTGCATCGTGCCGTCAAGCCATTGTTGCTGCGGCGTTCGATAGTAGGTGTACGAGCCGCTAAGGGTAAGTCCGAAAGGAAGTGAATAGTTTAGATCAACATTGTGCAGATACTCATGACTGTCAAGGTGCACTCTGCTTACGCTCAAACCTGTCGTTTGGCTGTTAGAGCTGGCCTTTTTCCAATTTCCGGTATAGGCAATGTCGAGATGATGATTCTTGCTGAACGCATAATTCATACCTAATCGGTAGTCGTGTGTGATGCCAAACGACTTCTGCCAAGTTTCGTCATAATAGTTTACACGTTTGCTGCCCAAAGGATGATTGGCTATGCGTGAAGACTCACTGTATGAATTGCCGTTAACGTATTGATATTGCGCATCCAGTCCAAACTTGCCTCTTTGCATGGAAAGGTAAAGATTGCCAAAGCCAGTTGAATATCTGCTTTGCTGCAATCCACCAACCATCTGTCCAGACAACTGATTGGTACCGGCATAATCTTTCGTGACGATGTTGATAGCCATGCCACGAACATGATAGCGAGCTGGGGCAGACAACATCACCTCAGCCTTTGCCAACTGTGCGGCAGGCATCGCTTTCAGTCGTTCTGCCAACTGTTCTTGCGTCAACGTAGTGGCTTGACCATTGATAATCAGCGTCACCTCATTGCCCAAGAGGGAGATACTACCAGTGGCATCGCTGACACCGGGAATGCGTGTAAGCGCCTCGTAAGCGTTGTCGGCAGGCAACTTTTCTAAAAGATTTTGCATATTGTACACCATCTTTCCCTGCACTAATTTTACGATAGGCTTTTCTGCCTTCACAATAACTTCTGGTAAATTCTTATACCATTTATTAATATCTATAGAATCGTTATCATTGGCTACCTGTGCAGATAAATTTTGAACTGATAGAAATAATATGACTGTTATTAAATATTTCATATTTTATTTTTAGGTGAAGTTGGATGTTATTACAGAGATATGATTTCGACTGTCGCTTTTAAGGCTGGTTCTATAAATTACCACCGCATATAGTCATTAAATGTTTATGAAATACGTTTTGTTATCTTTTGGCTTCTTTTTGGTTCAAAATGTAAGTTCGTTCAGTCG
>NZ_JRPQ01000089.1 GCF_000762405.1 Hoylesella timonensis S9-PR14
TTTTTCTATTTTGAAGATTTTAGATGGCCGTTTTTTGGTAAAATTACAGGACAAAAAAGTCTGATGTTCCAAGCAAAAACAACAAGGAAAAATGCAACTCTTTTATTGATGCGAAATTATTGTTACAGCGAACGAGTTAAGCAATGTGATGCGGTTTATTCGTTAGATACAGTGCTGAAACAAAAGAAAAAAGAGTATTTTTTACGATAAGCTACCCTATCTTAAATAAAAAAGTTGTGCATTATCCATACAAAATACTAAGCATTTGTGCTAAGCTCTTGCATCTTTTTAGTAACTTTGCACGCATTACAAAAATGCAGCTCAAATGAAAACATTAATTGACCGTATCTTGAAAGACGGGCGTTGTTATCCTGGTGGGATTCTAAAAGTAGACAAGTTTATCAATCACCAAATGGATCCCAACTTAATGAAAGCCATTGCCATTGAGTTTATAAAAAGATACAGTTCTACTGAAATCAATAAAATATTAACCATCGAAGCTTCAGGTATTGCACCCGCCATTGTAATGGGACTCTTGTTGGATCTTCCTGTTGTATTTGCGAAGAAAAAGAAAGCTTCGACCATGGACAACATCTTATCCACTACTGTATTCTCGTTTACCAAGCAACGGGAATATAATGTAGTTATTAGCAAGGACTATCTGACCCCACAAGACAAGGTTGTGTTTATTGATGACTTCCTTGCTTACGGCAACGCAGCAAAAGGAATCATCGACCTTTGTCAACAAGCAGGAGCAGAATTGGTAGGCATGGGGTTCATTATTGAGAAGACTTTTCAACATGGTCGTGATGTGATTGAAGCGGCAGGCGTTAGATGCGAATCATTGGCGATGATTGAATCACTCGATGACTGTAAAATCAAATTGAAAGGAATTGATTAACTCACAACACCAGCGACAAATGACGACTTCAACAAAACCACAAGAGCCTATCCTTCATCATCAAACCGATTTAATTTATGGTCTGCATGATAAGCCACAACTTAGAGAAGCCTTGTTTGCAGCACTGCAACATCTTTTGGCTATTTTTGTGGCAATTATCACACCCCCTTTAATTATTTCGAATGCACTGAGCTTTGACCTTCATACCACAGGCTTTCTTGTATCTATGTCATTATTTGTTTCTGGCGTTGCCACCTTTATACAGTGTCATCGCATAGGTCCGATAGGAACAGGACTGCTTTGTATTCAAGGAACAAGCTTTTCATTTATTGGCCCCATTATTGGTGCTGGCATGTTAGGAATGATTGGTGGAAAAATAGATACAGAATTAGCATTAGCCTACATATTCACAGCTTGTATGTTTGCTTCTGTGGTGGAAATGTTTGTCAGTCGAATTTTGAAATACACTCAGAAGATTATCACTCCGCTGGTTTCTGGAATTGTGGTTACGCTCATAGGTATGTCTCTCATCAAAGCAGGTATTAACGCTTGTGGTGGCGGAGCAGCGGCAGAAGCTAACGGAACCTTTGGTTCGTTAATGAATTTGGGATTGGCTGCGTTGGTTTTGTTTGCCATCATTTTCTTTAATCGTTCGTCAAACAAAATCTTAAGAATGAGTTCTATCGTCTTAGGATTAGCCATTGGTTGCTTGGTAGCGTATTTCTTAGATATGATACCACTTGATGCGACACAGGATTATGGTGGGTTCAACATTCCCATTCCTTTCAAATATGGCTTTAGATTTGACATTTCAGCAATCATCTCCTTAGGGTTGGTATATCTCATCACAGCAATTGAAGCCTATGGCGACATCACTGCAAACTCCCTTATCTCGGGCGAACCCATCCAAGGGCGTACGTTTGAAAAGCGAGCCGCTGGTGGTATTCTCGCTGATGGTTTTAACTCAATGTTGGCTGCCATATTTAATTCATTCCCAAATTCCATTTTTGCCCAAAACAATGGCATGATTCAACTCACAGGAATAGCAAGCAGATATGTGGGTTATTACATTGCAGGAGCCTTAATATTGCTGGGGTTATTCCCCGCAGTAGGCATTGTTTTCTCTTTAATTCCTGCTCCCGTTTTAGGAGGTGCTACCCTCTTGATGTTTGGTACCGTTGCCGCAGCAGGCATCAAGATTATTGCCGCTACCAAAATTAACCGAAAAGCCATACTTGTTATGGCAATTAGTTTTTCCTTTGGATTAAGTGTTGAAATGGTACCCGACATTCTTAACCAAATGCCTGAGACCATTCGGAATATATTTTCCTCTGGTATTACAACAGGTGGATTAGCGGCTATTCTCACTAACTCACTTATCCACATCAAAGACTAATAGATAGATGAAATGGTCAGCAAATACAGCCGATCGGAACAACATCGCTATTATATTTACCAGACGACAGGTCTTTTTATAATTATTTAAAGATTTTACAGGCGACACCATTCGTTATTCTCGATATTTTTCCTTACCTTTGTACAGATTTTCTGCACACATTTTTCGTGCGTATATAAATATATTGTAATCAAAAGTTAGAAGTAAGGATATCAAAGATGAGACAATTAAAAATTCAGAAGAGTATTACCAATCGTTCAAGTGAAGCATTAGATAAGTATTTAGTGGAGATTGGTCGTGCCCCTTTGATTTCTATCGACGAAGAAATAGAACTCGCTCAAAAGATTAAAAAGGGCGGACCAGAAGGCGAAAGAGCGAAGGATAAGCTTGTTACAGCCAACTTAAGATTCGTCGTTTCTGTAGCAAAACAATACCAACATCAAGGACTTACCCTGACAGACTTAATTGACGAAGGCAATATAGGACTTATTAAAGCCGCTCAAAAGTTTGATGAGACACGTGGTTTCAAGTTTATTTCGTACGCTGTTTGGTGGATTAGACAAAGCATTCTGCAAGCCATTGCGGAACAAAGTCGCATTGTGAGACTTCCATTGAATCAAGTTGGCTCACTTAATAAGATTAATCACGAAATCAACCGATTCGAACAAGAACATCATAGACGCCCTTCTATCACAGAATTATCTGATGCAACAAACATCGACGAAGAGAAGATTGGACAGAGTATGATGGCAGACGGACATCACGTAAGCATTGATGCGCCATTTCAAGACGGTGAAGACAACACCATGTTGGATGTCATGCCAAGTGGAGATGACAGTAGAACGGACAGACAGGTTGACCATGAATCGATGGCACAAGAGCTTAACACCGTATTAAACAAGGTGTTGAAAGATCGCGAAATAACCATTATTAAAGAATGTTTCGGCATCGGATGTCACGAAAAAGGACTCGAAGAAATTGGCGATCAATTAGGGTTAACCCGTGAACGTGTTCGACAAATTAGAGAAAAGAGTATTGCCAAGCTCCGTGACAGTGGTAATGCAAAAATCCTCATGAAGTATTTAGGATAAGAAATCTAACGAGTAGGAGATAAATACCAATAGTGTATTTATCTCCTACTTGTTAAATTGCTTATAGAGTTCTATCTTGTGAATGCTATTTTTCCGAGGGAACTAAATATTTATCGCCAGTTCGTCTAACAATTTCTTTGGCATAGGAAGCGGGGAAACCTGGACGCTTTACTCGTGAGCCTAATCCTGTTTTGGTTCTCGTGAATTGTCCGTTCTTCACAGGTTTAACAGCCATGTCATTGTATTTCACAATTAAGAAGATAGCCAGTTGTTTCCAACGACTTAGCATCTGTTGGGCTATCTCATTAGAATATTGGTTGAGATACTGGATTGCTTCTGCCTTGTTGTTTTTATACAGACGCAAAGCTTCTTCTTCCACTGCATGTTGTTTTTTGAAATATGACAATTCTAACGAATCACGGACTGCCTTCACATCTGGAAACATTTGTTGATAACGAGGATAAACCATATTGCTTACCCAATTACATACCCAATAGGCATTTTTATCAGAAAATGTTACAGCATCTGCTCCCGGCGTATGATAGCATTCCGGCTGCGATGTGTTTCCACAATAAATAGGCGTATATGCAATCATATTTCCATCGTCATTGCCAAACCAGAGCAATCCTCCTATTTCACGAGGCAACCAACTTCGCATCTGACTTACAAACGTAAATCCTGACTGTTGGGTAGATGTTGGTCTTTCATTAAAATAGGTCTGCTCACCAACTTTATACTTTAGAGGTGTTGGACGATAGGGCATTTGCCAAATACCTCCCCCGATATCAGCACTATCTATTGCCAACGGAGTTCCTTCATAGTGATCGCGCATGCAAGCCTGTACATCTTGAATACTTATTTTCTTTTCAGGGATAATCCAAAGCGGCATATCTTCTGCATTTGGATCTTTACCTAACGCCCATGGTAAATACTTGGACATATCTTGAAAGTGATTGAAGAAGCTCCAAACTCGCGCATCACAAAACCTACGTCCAGAGAAATCTGGTTTTGCATAAGCTTCCTTCCATGAGAAGTCTGCATCTTTACCAGTGTACCAACCTTTCTTTCTTGCAAACTCAACAACATCTTTGGAGTAGAGAACATTCTTCTTGTCCTTCATATTAAATTTACCAATTCTGCTTTGATTGGCATGACCACACACCGCATTATCAGGAATACGTATCGCTACCCATACGGTTCCTTTGCTTCCAGGACCTTTGCCCATCATCTCCATAATCCAAGCCTCATTTGGATCACAAATGGTGAAAGTTTCCCCCTCACTATTATATCCATATTGATTAGTCAGAGTTGTCATGATACGAATTGCTTCTCTGGCGGTCTTGGATCTTTGCAACGCAATGTAAATCAGTGAACCATAATCAATAATACCTGTTGTATCTACCATTTCTTCACGACCTCCATAAGTTGTTTCGCCTATGGTTACTTGGTATTCATTTATATTTCCAATCACATTATAGGTTTCAGCTGCTTCTGGTATCTGTCCATGATAAACATTGGTATCCCAATCATAAACATCACGCATTGTACCTGCTTGATGTTTTCCTGCAGGAAAATGATTAAGTCCAATAAATAGCCCGTAGTCATCAGCATTGTAAGTACAAATGACAGAACCATCAACAGATGCATTTTTACCAATAATAAAGTTGGTACATGCGTTTGTTGTTTGAGAACTAAAAAGGAGAGCGACGAATAAAGCTATAAAAGCAATAGCCCGTGTTTGATGCTCATGGATTTGAAAAATTTGCTTCGTTCTTTTCATAGATATAAAGTTTAAGTATTTTTTGATGATTATAATTTATTATTGAGACACACTTTGTACTGGACGAGAAGCGTCAGCCTCTCTCCTTTTTGGTTGCATTCCTCGACTCGGTGCAGCTCTCAGAGAGTCATGCATGAGCGTGCTATCCACATTTAGTGAATCAGATTGTTGCTTTGTCTTTTTCTTTTGTGCATGTATCTTCACCAAAGAAATGTTGGTCAATATCATGAGTTTGAATGTTGTACTATAAGCATCTGCAGGATTGTTATTATTCAATAAGAAATAACCCCGTATCTCTTTAATGCCAATATTATTGTCATCTGAAATTTGCGTAGTATAGTGATTCGGCGTTGATACATAAAGAGTTTGAGTGGCAACACTGTCATTTTTGAATTTTACTGCCATGATAGCCACCGCATCACGTGTACCATCTTGATAAATGAACTGAGCATCGAAATTAAGAAAAAGTCGATCGCCAGGCTTAAATGTTGAATCTGCCTGAATAGTGTAAGAACTTACATTAAAAGGTCTGTAAGGACTGAGAACCATTGACCGATTATCTCGCCAAACATTAGCGGTATCTCCGCTGGCAGAGTTCAATTGATATCTATTGACTTGGCTTGCTGAAGCACCCAAAGAAAGAGCATCTTTACTCATTCTATTTGATAAAGATTCATAAATATGCTGCAGGAGTCGGGTGTGACGCGTATAATAAACCATCGACGAATCAAATTCTGCTTCTGAAACACCATGTTTTTTTAAGACAGCAGCCTTGTATTTTAACATCAAAGAAGCATCTTCATAATTTGCTTTGTACATCGCATCTGCCAAATGATAGTCGTATAAAATATCCTCCATTTTATCCTCTTGAATGTATTGTTTCGGAACAGAGGGCTTACACGATATCAATGCCAACAAATAGAATATCGAACATAAACAATATGTAAGAAGTTTCTTACTCATTTTTGCTAATCGATGTTTCTTTATCTTGAATGGTACTGCCAATATGCTCTAATTCTTTGCGATAAAAAAGCAAGAGGATTATCACCCCAACACTGATGCAAGCATCGGCAAAATTAAAAATTGGAGAAAAGAAAATAAAGTCTTGTCCTCCAAAATGAGGAACCCAATCAGGCCATGTAGACACAATAAGAGGGAAATAAAACATATCTACCACCTTACCATGTAAGAAAGACGAGTATCCCGAACCAAAAGGAACAAGCTCTGCAACTTGATAAGGAGTTGAAGGTGTGAAGATTAACCCATAGAACATAGAGTCGATAATATTTCCCATAGCCCCTGCAAGAATCATAGAAAGACAGATGATATACCCCTTCGTATGTGGTCGCTTCAAGAGTTTGGTCATATAGAAGATAATCACGCCAATAGCTACTAATCTGAATAGGCTCAAGACTAATTTGTTGATAAAGGTTATGCCATAAGCCATTCCGTTATTTTCTATAAATCGAATATAGAACCAATTGGTAATCTGAATGGAATCATCCAACGCCATATTGGTTTTGACCGCTATCTTAATGACTTGGTCTATCAACAGTATCAATACGACAATAATGACAGCCAGTTTTCCGTCTGTGATGTATCTTTTCATACTCCGTTGAGTTAATTAGAATGCAATAGAGAAAATATTAATGTTTCCTTGCATTCTTAGATGCAACGCTTAAAGTAGCATGAGGTACCACTCTTAAACGTTCTTTTGGAATCAACTCGCCCGTGATACGATCAATTCCATAGGTTTTATTCTTTATTCGAACCAATGCTGCTTCCAAACCTTGAATGAATTTTTGTTGACGAGCCGCCATTTGAACCAAATCTTCTTTAGATTGTGACGAACTTCCCTCTTCCAATGCTTTATAGGTAGGAGACGTATCATCCGTGTCATTCCCATCTTCATTCATGATTTGTTTCATCATGCTGGTATAATCTTTACGAGCCAAAGTTAATTTCTCGTTTATAATAGCTTGAAACTCTTCAAGTTCAGCATCGCTATAACGTTTTTTCTGTTCCATACAGATAAATTTTATCAATCTAATTAATCCATTGAGTTCTTCAAACTCTATTCTCTTTTATATTATATTCTTTTTTCAATGAGGATATGAAGTTGGAAATCATCAAAATCAGTCTCTACTCCATCGTTCTCTTTGATTTTAATTTGATTAGCAAGAACTTGGCTTTTGATGTAATCACTGTAATCTTGAATTGCAGCATCACTGTTTTCATTTGGTGATATGACCACATCAATCCTGTCAGTAATTTCAAAATTGTTTTCTTTGCGTAAGTTTTGAATACGGTTGATGAGTTCACGAGCTATTCCTTCTTTCTTCAATGCTGGGGTTAATTCAACCTCTAAAGCAACGGTTAGATTGCCCTCATTAGCAACCAACCATCCTGGAATGTCTTCACTCACGATCTCAACATCCTCCCGACTAACAGTTACTTCTTGTTGGTCTACAGAGAAAGTTAGCTGACCGTTCTTTTCAAGCATTGCAATATCATCTTGTGAGACATTATCCATATAGTTCGCAATGCCTTTCATAAGCTTGCCAAACTTCTTTCCCATGGTGCGGAAATTACACTTTATTTTTTTGACAAGCATACCTTGTCCCTCAATAAAGTTCACTTCTTTGATGTTCACTTCATTTTTCACCAAGTCGGCAACTGCTTCAATTCTGCGTTTTTGTTCTTCGCTTGTAGCAGGAATCATGATTTGCTGGAGCGGTTGTCGCACTTTGATATTAACTTTTCTTCGTAGTGCCAAAACCATACTGGTTAGCTTTTGCGCAATCTCCATTCTTGCTTCCAAGTCCTCATCAATGAGCGACTGGTCTACTTTGGGGAATTTATCCAAGTGAACACTTGCTAATGCTCCACCCAAATCTGCATACAGTTGGTCTGCAAAGAAAGGTATAAACGGTGCTGCAAGTTTGCTAATGGTCAATAAGCACTCATACAGGGTGTTATAAGCGGACAATTTATCTTCGCTCATTTCCTTACCCCAGAAACGTTTGCGATTCAGGCGTACATACCAGTTACTCAAGTCATCATTCACAAAGGTATCTATCAATCTCCCAGCTCGAGTTGGGTCAAAGTTATTCAAATCATCTTCAACTCCTTTGATGAGAGAATGCAACTTCGAGATAATCCATCTATCAATTTCTGGTGCATCTTTTAACTTTGTCTTATCAAAACAACCTGTCGGTTGAAAATCATCGACATTTGCATATAGTGCGAAGAATGAATAAGTGTTGTAGAGTGTACCAAAGAACTTCCTGCGAACCTCATCTACACCTTCTTCATCAAATTTCAAATTATCCCATGGACTTGAGTTTGTCATCATATAGAACCGAACAGCATCAGCTCCATACCGTTCAATCATATCAAACGGATTCTTGACATTCCCCAAATGTTTGCTCATCTTATTACCTTTGGCATCGAGGACCAAACCTGTTGAAATCACATTCTTAAAGGCTACGGAATCAAATACCATGGTGGCAATGGCATGGAGCGTAAAAAACCATCCACGTGTTTGATCCACGCCCTCGTTAATGAAGTCTGCGGGGAAGAAAGCTGGTGGAATCGGTGTACCTACATAATTACTCTGTACCATCGCCTGACGAGCGTCCTCGCCTGTCAGTGTCTGTCCTTCTGCATTCTTCAAGGAAAGTCCTTCTGCCATTTCTCCTTCAAATGGATAGTGCAATTGGGCATAAGGCATAGAGCCACTATCAAACCACACATCTATCAAGTCTGATTGGCGATACATTGGTTTCCCCTCGTCATTGACAAGTACTATCTGATCGACATAGGGACGATGCAAGTCTACCTTATCATAATTTTCTTTAGAGAAATCACCTGGCACAAATCCTTTTTCCTTCATTGGATTTGAACTCATTTGTCCTGCAGCAACACTTTTCTCTATTTCATCGTACAATTCGGCTAAGCTACCTATACACTTCTCCCCTTTTTCATCATCTCGCCAAATTGGCAAAGGCGTTCCCCAAAAACGACTACGACTCAAGTTCCAGTCGTTCAGGCTCTCTAACCAGTTACCAAATCTTCCTGTTCCTGTTGACTCTGGCTGCCAACGAATGGTATTATTGAGCTCTACCATACGTTCTTTCTTCGCAGTATCTTTGATAAACCAGCTGTCCAACGGATAATATAAGATAGGTTTATCGGTTCGCCAACAGTGAGGATAGTTATGTACATGTTTCTCAATCTTGTAGGCAGAGCCTTCCATTTTCATTTCCAAAGACATCACGATGTTTAAATCATCGGCTTTTTCTGAAGCTTTTACATCCCAAATACCATTTGGATTAAATCGAGGATCGTAAGCATTCTTTACATAATCTCCTTCATGCTTGTGGTAGTTGACAACATTAACACATTTGTCCACAAAATTTTGATCCAGTTCTACAAGGTTGTAGTATTTTCCTTGAAGATCGACCATCGGGCGAGTTTCTCCCTTTTTATTGATGAGATAAAGTGCTGGTATATGCGCATCTTTTGCCACTTTCGCATCATCTGCACCAAAGGTAGGTGCGATATGTACGATACCTGTTCCATCGTCAGTGGTAACATAATCGCCAAGTATCACTCTGAAAGCGTCACTTTCCATTTCAACAAAGTGATCTTTATTGTTTTCTGCCACAAATACTTTGTCTGGGTGAGCCTGCGCATAGTTGGTGATGAATGGTGCAGCATTGCTGTCCACCTTTTCCGTGGGTTTTACCCAAGGCATAAGTTGCTCGTAATGAAGTCCTTCGAGTTTCTCTCCCTTGTGGTGATTGATAATCTTGTAGGGTACTATTTTGTCTCCCTTGCTAAAAGCAGGCAGGTCGACACCCTTTGCTACTTCGCCCTCTGCGGAAAGATATGCACTCACTCTTTCGTACGCCATAATGATGTTTATTGGCTGGGCAGAATAAGGATTGTAGGTCTGTATCGAAACATAATCGAACTTTGGACCCACACACAGTGCTGTATTAGAAGGAAGTGTCCATGGTGTGGTAGTCCATGCGATGAAATAGGTATCTCCCCATGAATTTAAGTCTTGCGCCTCATCCAACTGTGCCACACTCTCAGGAGTAAGTTTGAACAGACCTGTGACAGTCGTATCTTTCACATCACGATAACATCCGGGCTGATTAAGTTCGTGTGAACTCAATCCCGTTCCAGCACCAGGAGAATAGGGTTGTATCGTATAACCTTTATATAATAGACCTTGGTTATATAATTGTTTTAGAAGCCACCAAAGGGTTTCTATATATTTATTATCATAAGTGATGTATGGGTGGTCTAAATCTACGAAATAGCCCATTTCTTCTGTTAAGCGACGCCATTCCTCCGTGAATTTCATGACGTTTTCCCGACATTTTCTGTTGTAATCCTCAACAGAGATGTAGTGTTCGGATGCTTTGTTGTCGATATCCTTCTTGGTAATACCCAACTCTTTCTCAACGCCTAACTCAACAGGCAGTCCATGGGTATCCCATCCAGCTTTGCGCAAGACATGAAACCCCTGCATTGTCTTGTATCTATTGAATGTATCTTTAATCGCACGTGCCAACACGTGATGAATACCGGGGTGTCCATTTGCCGAGGGAGGACCTTCAAAGAATATAAATTGTGGACAGCCTTCCCTTTCTTTGATGGAGCGATGAAAAATGTCATTCTTTTCCCATTTCGCCAATATCTCTTCGTTAGTTTTCTTCAAATTCAAACCTTGATGTTCGGCAAATCTTTTACCCATAAATATACTTTGTTAGATATGTGTTGTTATTTAGAGCGCAAAGGTAACAAAAAAACTTATCATTAACAAACTTATATCTTCTTTTTCAGTTTGCTGTTTGTTTACTTATTTTAGGGTCTAAAAGGATTCATATTGGTAGCCGCTCAATTGCTATACACACTTACATCGGGTGCCAAGATTCTAATTAACTCGGTAGAAAATCTCAAACGATTTGTAAGCTTCTCATCTTTTTTGACGAATATAAGAGACACAACTATTTCTGCTTTTTCTTATTTTTTATCCGTATTTTATTTGTGTAATTTGTCCTGAAAAATGACAATAAAATGAGCGTTGAAAAAAGACAAAATAGAAAAATTCAAGCCACAAATCCTATGCTATTATGCACAAAAACTACCAAGAAAACTTGTTTTCTTTCCTATAGCATTGAGTTAAGGCGGTTGGAAACATGTTATAAGGGCACTATTAACACGACTTAAGGTGCTTGAAGCATGTTAATAGTCGCATTGAAGTGATGTATTTCAAGCAAAAAAAGACTATTTGAGGAGCCAAATTTCTTCCAAACTTATATATCATATTGAAATACAATACTTTATGAAAAGTGCTCATAATTTCAATATTTTGAACGAAGGAGGAAGGTAGTTGAAAATATCGCAGCTATGCAAGGGGTGTTGTAAAATATTTTCTGAAAATAGCCAAAGATTTTAACTAACAAAAAAAAACTTGTTATTTTCGTGTGGCAAAAAGACAAGAATAAAAAGAAAGTAAGTTTTTGAGGTGATGTTGGAGGACGCTTATTCTGATCCATACAAAAATAGCTGCGCATTGGCGTTGAATCGTTCCCAAAGAATTAAATGGTCTAAAATTTTGGAGATTGCAGAATTATGTTTACTTTTGCAAGGCAAATTAGGAAGATTGGCAGAGTGACCGAATGCGCTGGACTCGAAATCCGGTATACCCTTTTTGGGTATCGGGGGTTTGAATCCCTCATCTTCCGCTTCTTGGATATAGTAAAAGGATACGATTTCCCTTTTTGAGTTCTTCTGCTATTCCAATCTTTACAAAAGATTGATAAGCCCTCTCTTTCGCTTTTAAGTACATGGTTACAGCTTGCTGTTACTTAATGTATTACCAGTTGAAAATTCACAATATCATCAAGCACAAGTCTTCCATCTCGGTTATGCTACGAAGGAGGACATAAAAAAGACCATATCTTACTTTGTTATTCAGTCTGATATGATCTTTATGGGAAATCTAAAATAGGAGTAGGTGCTTCCTCCACGCACTCATTACCTCTCTCCTATTGATAACTAATTATTTATCGAGCCACCAACAATATCAAGCAACTCATTGGTAATCGCTTGCTGTCGACTCTTATTCAACTGTAAGTTTAAGGAGCTTAGCAACTCATCAGCATTGTCTGTTGCTGTTTGCATCGCCACCATTCGGGCAGCATGTTCACTGGCAACACTATCTAACAAGGCGGTATAAAACATGAGATGCAACTGTTTGGGAATCAATGAACTTAACACCGTTCTAATATCTGGCTCAACAATAAAATCATCATTCAATGGCTTTGCTTCTTCTGCAGCTTTCTTGCTCACTGTCTTTTTATTCTTGCGCAAGTATTCTTGCGCTTTGGCAGTTGCAAGATCCGAAGACAAGTCACGATCATTATCCACACCCACTTCTGTACTTAAATCGATGGGTAAGAATGTCTTGCGTTTTAGAAGTTGTGTTCCAGCACTTTTGAAGTGATGATAAATGATTTCTACTTGATCAAGCTCACCTTGCGCAAACTTCTTTGTGATTTCACGAGCTACCTTTTGACATTCATGGGCATTCGGTTTGTCCGCCAAATGATTAAAGTTTCCTGCAGGTGTAAATCCTAACTTCTTTACTTTATCAAAAACTTTCCTACCAATGGGATAGATCACAATATTATCTTTTCCCAAGTGGCGATACTCTTCGATAACCTGCATCATGAGTTTGAGAACATTGCCATTAAAACTACCGCACAAACTGCTATTCGAGGCAAAAACAACCAAAGCAACTCTTTTAATTTCTGAACGCTTTTTATCAAAAATGGTATCATTTTCGGGTGTCGAAGCCAAGAATGATTTAAGAATATGTTCCAACATATTTTCGTATGGAAGCATGTTCTCTATTTGAATTTGCGCATGATGAAGCTTACTTGACGAAACCATTTTCATGGCACTCGTAATCTTCCTTGTGTTCTTTACACTGGCAATGCGGGTTTTAATTTCTTTGAGTGATGGCATAATTATGAAGCTTGATACTGTGCAGTCACATCAGCCATTGTCGATTTTATCGTTTCAATGGCTTCGTCTGTTAATTGACCTGAGGCTAAAGTTTTCAATACATCGGCATATTTTGTCCTCATTGTTTCCAAGAAAGTGTCTTGACATTCACGAACGCTATCAATTGGAACGTCAGCAAATAAGCCATTTACACCACAGTACATAATGGCAACTTGCTCGCCTATAGGCATGGGACTATATTGCGGCTGTATCAAAAGTTGGTTGTTTTTACGACCTCTATCCAATGTCATTGCTGTGACAGAATCCATATCACTTGAGAATTTAGAGAAGGCCTCTAACTCTCTGTACTGTGCCATGTCAATCTTCAATGTTCCTGCCACTTTCTTCATACTCTTGATTTGAGCACTACCACCCACACGAGAAACCGAAATTCCTACATTAATAGCAGGTCGGAATCCTTGGTTAAACAGGTTGCTTTCCAAATAAATCTGTCCATCGGTAATAGAAATGACGTTGGTTGGAATGTAAGCAGAAACGTCACCAGCCTGAGTTTCTATAATAGGCAGTGCCGTCAGCGAACCACCTCCCTTGACATGTCCTTTCAGAGATTCTGGCAGATCGTTCATCATTTCAGCAACTTCTTGCTGGTCATTGATACGAGCAGCTCTTTCCAATAAGCGTGAGTGAAGATAGAACACATCTCCTGGATAAGCTTCACGCCCTGAAGGACGACGCAATATCAATGAGATTTCACGGTAGGCAACGGCCTGTTTGGAAAGGTCATCATATACCACCAAAGCTGATTCGCCTCGATCGCGGAAGTATTCACCGATTGCAGCTCCAGCAAATGGCGCATAATATTGCATTGCTGCAGGGTCAGCAGCTGTAGCTGATACTACAATAGTATAAGGTAAAGCTCCGTGTTCTTTAAGTGTTTGAACAAGATTGGCAACGGTGGATGCCTTTTGACCTATCGCTACATAGACACAATATACAGGCTTTCCTTCCTCGTAAAAACTCTTTTGGTTGATAATTGTATCCAGTGCAATGGCTGTTTTTCCTGTTTGTCTGTCACCAACAATCAGCTCTCTCTGTCCACGTCCAATAGGAATCATCGAGTCCACGGCTTTAATACCCGTCTGAAGTGGTTCTTTTACAGGTTGTCTATAAATAACACCAGGAGCCTTTCTCTCTAAAGGCATCTCGAAACTTTCGGTCAAATCAAGCTCTCCTAACCCATCGATAGCCTCACCCAGTGGATTGATAACGCGTCCAAGCATAGAATCGTTTACACGAATAGAGGCAATACGGTGGGTACGTTTAGCAGTCATACCTTCCTTAATGCCGGATGTAGGACCTAAGAGGATGCACCCTACATTGTCTTCCTCCAAGTTCATCACAATGGCCATCGTGCCGTTTTCAAACTCCAACAATTCATTGGCCTCAGCATTTCTCAATCCATAAAGTCTGGCAACGCCATCTCCCACATTGAGAACAGTACCTACTTCTTCAAATTTCAAATCTGTTTGAATGCCTTTCAACTGCTGAAGTAGTACTTCTGATACTTCACTTGGTTTTATTTTATCTGACATTTTATGCTTTGTTTAAATTATTTTTTTAGCTGTTTCAGAATTTTGTTAAGCTTTGTTTGTACACTGGCATCCATCCTATACGAATCGTATTCAAGGATGAAACCACCGATGATATCTGGATTTACTTCTGACTGGAAATTAATTGTTCCCTTCGATTGGCTATGAACCACCGCTTCCATTCGCTTTTCGATATCTTCTGTAACAGCTGTAGCAGTAATCAATTTTCCGCTAATGATATGCTTCTGTTGACGATACAAAGTAATATAAGATGTGAAAATGTATTGCAAGATATTTTCTCGTCCTGCACTTAACACCAAGCGAATAAAATCTTTCGTTAGCTGTGTAGGATTAGTTCCGCAAGCCAACTCAATCAGTTCCTGCTTCTTATCTTGATGCAGCATGGGATTGTCAATCGTTTGCCTCAAATCAGAGATGTGAGCATAGCTGTGACTGAGTGCCAGCATCTCTTGAAATACGTTGTCCTCTACATGCTTTTCAAGTGCACATTTGAGCAATGCACGAGCATATCTAACAGATATTACGCCTGTGTTCATCTTATCTTCTATGCTTGGTTCTTTTCAACCGATATATCATTCAGTAACTTGTTAATCAACTCCATCTGGCTATCTTTGGAAGCAAGTTCTTCACGAATAACCTTTTCTGCTATTTGAACAGAAAGTTCAGCGACCTGAGAACGAATATCTCGAATGGCATTTTGTTTCTCAATGTCTATTTCTGTTCGTGCTTCACTGATTAGACGAGAACTTTCATCCTTTGCCTTCACATGTGCTTTCTCCACAATAGAGTCACGAGTAGCAGCAGCCTCTTTTAACATAACCGCTTGCTTTTCACGAGCATCATGAAGAATTGCATCTCCTTCTTGTTGAATTTTGGCTAAACGTTCAGAGGCCTCATGTGCTTTACGAAGACTGTCGTCAATATAGGATTTACGTTTTTCCACCATATTGATGATAACAGGAAAACCGTATTTCGAAAGTACAAAAAAGACCACCAAGAAAGCCAAGAACATCCAAAAGAGGAGTCCAAGATCAGGAGTTAATATTGATGGTAAATTCTCCATTCTATGATAGTTTATTATTTAATAAGGAAAGCACAAGCTGCAATTGCGAAGAGCGCACATCCCTCAATGAAGGCAGATGTTAAAATCATGTTTGATGTAATCTTACCTGAAGCCTCTGGTTGACGAGCAATGGCATCCATGGCATTACCACCAATTCTACCAATACCGATACCTGCACCAACTGTTGCAATACCTGCACCAATTCCACAGCCAAGCTGTGCTAATCCTTCTGCTGCTAATAATGTTGAAATCATCATAATTCGTTTATTTTTTGTTATTAATTTTAGAAATCTATTCTATGAAAGTTTATATGGATGTTTCTGGTTCTGGATGTGCTAATCCAATGAACACCGCACTAAGCATCGTAAAGACATAAGCCTGAATAAAGGCAACTAACACCTCCAACAGATTCATGAAAAGAAGCATCACCGCACTAAAGAGATTCAACCCTAAGCCATATCCTACACCCATGTTCCAACCTAAGAAGATGACACAGGTAAAACTAAGAATCACGGCATGACCTGCCATCATATTGGCAAAGAGACGAATCATCAGTGCAAAGGGCTTCGTGAACACTCCAAATAATTCGATAACAGGCATCAGTGGTACTGGTAATTTTAGAAACAGTGGTACGTGAGGCCAAAAAATATCTTTCCAATATTCTTTTGAACCAAAGCAATTGATGGCTATCATCGAACAAACAGCTAAGAACAGTGTAATGTTGATATTTCCCGTAATATTGGTACCACCAGGGAATATAGGAATTAAACCTATGAGGTTACAAGTTAAAATAAAGAAGAATACCGTTAATAGATAGGGCGCAAAACGTTGATAATTCTTTTCTCCTACAGAGGGACGAATCAAATCGTCATGTATCGTCATCACAAACATCTCCATGACTCCAACAAAGCCTTTAGGTGTTTCCGTTTTTTCATCGGCATTCTTATACCATTTGGCACAACTTAAAAATACCAAAATCAAGACAACAACAACAATCCAAATTTGTACAACAACCTTTGTTATACTTAAATCAATAGGACGAGCAGTTTCTCCGTTGCCTACATGTTCGTAAATTTTTCCATGATGCTCTTCATCGAAAAAGAACTGTTTTGGTAAATTCTTTGCCGTACCCACATACCATTCACCTGTCGTTTCACTTCTCACAATAATAGGCAATGGTAAGCTGAGATGCTTACCCTTAAAAGTAGCAATGTGCCATTCATAAGAATCGGACAAATGTTCCAGCACAATCTCCGGAATATTCAATGCCTCCCCCTCTGAATTACTGGCCATTAACTGTACTGGAGCCAGTAGTAAAGATAAGCAAAACAGTATCGTTCTTATTTTTTTCATCCTTTATTCAACGTTATCGTGTCATTTAGTTTCACTTGATTGCGCCTTACTTTTAGCAATGAAGAACAATGAGTGATGTATCAAAATAGTCAAATAATAACTCATGAAAGTCAGGCATGATACCAAAATGACTGCTTTCTCCATCACGAGGAAGAAAACAAACATCACTCCGATTGCTGCAAGCGTTCTAACACTTGATACTGCCATGAAGAATGTTGGAAGATAGTCTGCCTGTTTTTGAGCAATCCTACTCCACACTAAGATATCAGCCAAATCAATTGTCAAGGCAAAAGTCACCCCCACAATGAGTGGTGTAACCATATGGTCAACTTTTCCTATTTTCATTACCAAGACACCAATCAAAGTTAATGCTGTTAACAGCAAAAAGCTTTGTGTCATGTAGCGTCTCTTGATTTGCCTAATATCATTCATCCTTTGTGGCTATAGTTCAACACATAAACTAATTACATTCTTTTGTACCTCAACAAATCCACTCTCTATTTCTAACTGCTTAAGCTCGCCTGTCTCTATTTCGTAGCTCACCTTTCCAGACTCAAGAGAAGAGATGATGGGCGCATGATTCACTAAAATTTCAAACTCTCCAAGAGTTCCTGGCACAGTTACACGATTAACTTCACCGTCAAAGATTCTTTTTTCTGGAGATATAATTTTTAGTCGAAGCATTATTGTTGGTCGTTTTTATAGTTTCTATAAGTTAGCTTTTGGCTGCTGCGAGCAGCTTCTTGCCTTTCTCAATAGCATCTTCTATTGTTCCTACATTCATGAATGCTTGTTCTGGAAGATCGTCTACTTCACCGTCAAGAATCATATTAAATCCTTTAATGGTATCTTCTATCGGAACCATTACTCCCTTCAAGCCAGTAAACTGCTCTGCAACAGTAAAGGGTTGCGAGAGGAAACGCTGTACACGACGTGCACGATTCACAATCTGTTTATCTTCATCGGACAACTCGTCCATACCCAAAATAGCGATGATGTCCTGTAACTCTTGGTAGTGCTGAAGAATTTGTTTAACTCTTTGTGCACAGTTATAGTGCTCTTTACCCACAATCAGTGGATCCAAAATACGAGAAGTCGAACCTAATGGATCAACAGCTGGATAAATACCCAACTCCGTAATCTTTCTACTGAGTTCAGTAGTGGCATCCAAGTGTGTAAAAGTGGTCGCAGGAGCTGGGTCTGTCAAGTCGTCCGCAGGAACATACACCGCCTGTACAGACGTAATAGACCCATTTTTGGTAGAAGTAATGCGCTCTTGCATCGTTCCCATTTCAGAAGCTAAAGTCGGTTGGTATCCTACAGCAGAAGGCATACGCCCTAATAAGGCTGAAACTTCTGAACCTGCCTGAGTAAAACGGAAGATATTATCAATAAAGAACATGATATCTCCACCTTGTCCATCTCCATTTACTCCTCTATCACGAAACTCTTCTGCAACGGTCAGACCTGATAAGGCTACCGACGCACGAGCACCTGGTGGTTCGTTCATTTGACCATATACCAAGGTGGCTTGCGACTTCTGCAGTTCTTCTGGGTCAACTAAAGACAGGTCCCACTTGCCTTCATCCATTGCTTTCTTAAATTTTTCGCCATAGCGGATAACGCCTGAATCAATCATATCTCGAATCAAGTCGTTACCTTCACGGGTTCGTTCACCAACACCCGCAAATACAGAATAGCCATTATGTCCTTTCGCAATGTTGTTAATCAACTCCATAATGAGGACGGTCTTACCTACACCAGCACCGCCGAACAAACCAATTTTTCCACCTTTCATATAAGGCTCTAACAAGTCTATCACTTTGATACCTGTGGCCAACATTTCCTTATGCGTGGATAAATCTTCAAAAACAGGTGGCTGCCTATGAATGGGATAAGGTTTCTCCTTCGACAGTTGTTCCATTCCATCAATAGCCTCCCCTATCACATTCATCATTCTACCTTTAATCTGATCTCCTGATGGCATGGTTATCGGACTACCTGTTGCAATCACTTCCAAGCCACGTCTCAAGCCGTCTGTGTTATCCATGGCTACACAGCGAACCGTGTCCTCGCCGATGTGCTGTTGTGTTTCAATCACCAAATCGCTACCGTCTTCACGTTTTACGATCAGCGCATCGTATATTTTGGGTAAGACAGACTCTGGATCTTGACCTTTCGTATCAAAATAAACATCAATAACAGGTCCAATAATCTGGGAAATATGTCCATTCACTTGTGACATAACTTTTTATATTTATATGAAACTATTTTCTAAAAATAAAAAAACTTTAGCTGTGCAAATATACAAAAATACTTTGATTGCTTACTTGTACAAATATTATATTAACAGAACAGTTTGTTATATTAACATATTTTAGACTTTATGCCTTAGGCTACCTTTTTATATACTCAGTTCGTCGAGTACCTTGATGAGCTTCTTGTCAAAAGGCTTATCGCTCCGAATAGCCTCAGTCAATGGTATATAATCTATTTCGTTGTTTTTAATACCAATCATAATGTTGCGCTGTCCTTGCATAATGGCTTCTACTGCGCCAACACCTGTCCTGCTGGCTAAGATTCTATCGTGTGCCGACGGGCTTCCTCCACGTTGCAGATGTCCTAAAATAGATACGCGAACATCGTAACCAGGGAACTCTTTTTTCACACGATCGGCATAATACAATGCACCACACTTTGGACTCTCACTGACAATGACAATGCAAGAACGCTTAGATTTACGAATTCCGCGTTCCATAAAATGCCCCAACTGGTCTACATCAGTGCTGTCTTCAGGAATGATAGCTGCTTCAGCTCCTGAAGCAATCGCACTATTTTGAGCTAAAAATCCAGCATCGCGCCCCATTACTTCAACAAAGAAAATGCGCTCATGGCTCTGTGCTGTGTCCCGAATTCGGTCTACACACTCTACAATGGTATTCAACGTAGTATCGTAACCAATGGTAGAATCGGTTCCATAGAGGTCATTATCAATAGTTCCTGGAAGCCCAATACAACGGACGTCATATTCTCTTGCAAATTCAATTGCACCACGCAACGATCCATTACCACCTATTACTACCAAAGCACCGATAGAATGCTTCTGAATATTCTCATAAGCCTTCTTTCTTCCTTCGGGTGTTAAAAATTCTAAAGAACGAGCTGTTTTTAAGATAGTACCTCCAGACATGATGATGCCGCTCACATTTTCGGTCGTGAAATCTTTAATTTCATCATTTATCAATCCATCATAACCTTTATAGATACCTTTTATCTTAAAACCGTTACAGATACCAGCACGCGTTACCGCACGTATGGCTGCATTCATACCAGGAGCATCTCCACCAGAAGTTAAAATACCAATTGTTGTAATCTGCTTCATATATTCGATTTTCTTTGTCAAATCCCAATGAGGGGAAATCTATAGATTAGTTCTTAACATCTATATAACTATAGTGCGCTCTAAAAACTTCACAAAGGTAATAAATATAATGTGAATTGGGCAAAACATTTATATGAAAATTCTTTGAAGACCTTATTTGGTAGCTCTTTTGATGCCAGTGGCTGTGACATTTCACTGATTCTTAGTCTGCTGGATGCCCCTTCGAAAAATAGACCTGAGGGTAAAATAGAGTTCTTCTTGTATTCTGAACATCTTCCATGAAAAGCGTAGCGGCATATACCCGAATTTATATTTTAGTCTTTTGTATAACCTGTGTACCTCGATACCGCTCCATATACGATGAAGTTCACACATGCCCATCGCAGAATCCTCGGCAGAAAGCTGTTTTCTGTAGGAATAATGAAAATAATATAAATCTATCAATACCAGCCAGCGTACATTTTCATAAATCGTTAAAACATCATCGCTTACGTTAAGTTGTGTCAACTGCTTCTTCATACTTTCGTTGGCACGAAGATAATCAAACCTGCTGCCACTAATCGCACGTGTTACCGAGTGAGGATTGTAGTGGTAGTAGTTCTTTCCGTGACAACAACTCACTTGCTTAGAAAACAAATAATGCAGTCGTGTACTGTTGTCATCACTGTAGGTCTTACACGTGTCATCGTACGGGAATTGTTTGAAAAGGGAAGTTTTCGCAGCATAAACGCCATGAATTTTCCACGTCAAGCTGTCTTTGAAAGCCTCGTATCCAGACCTTTCTTCAAAAAAATCCATGTCATATTCCTGCGCCGTTGAATTGTCTTCTCCAAGGGTGAGAAGCTTGAAAAGCACACAGTCTACTTGTGGATGCTTTTCAAAAACCTGTAAAGCCTGTTCCAAGGCATCGGGCGCAAAAGTATCGTCGCAATCTAAAATCGTGGTGTAACGAGCGTTGATATGTTTAATTCCTTCGTTGCGTGCATGTGCTATTCCATAGTTTTGACTTAGATGAAGAATCTTAATTCGTCGGTCTATAGCTGCATACGACTGTAATATTTCCCAAGAATTGTCCGTAGAGCCGTCGTCTATACAAATCACTTGAATGTCTTTGAGGGTTTGTTTCAGCAACGAATCTAAGCATCTTTTCAGATACTCGCTACCATTATAAACCGCCACCAATATGGCAAATGATGCTATTTTTTCCATACTCGTAATTTTAGATGTGTCCACAAATCTGTCTTTTTTCTCAATATGCGTAATGACACCCACAGGCTCAAGAGGACAAGCACTACGCCCCCACCCCAATACAACCAGCCATGGGTTGACAACACCAAGCCGTAAGTGAACAAGCCAAACATGAGTTGGATGCCTAAATATTGCCACACCGAATAGGATATATTATATTGATAGGTGGTGTGCATAAAATAATATAGCATTAAAAAATCCAATACTGCAACCAAAGTGATAGCTATTCCTGCGCCTAATAACTCATAATAGTGGAATCCTGCGATAACAGCCAGCACCAGGACAACATCGTAAATAGCCTCTACAAGGAGGTACAGTCTCGAATTACCTTTTGCTAACGGAATGTAAGCAATAGGTAGTTTGACAGCTCGCCAATACATCGCCAGCACCAAGGTCTGCACCATGACTTGGAGCGACACAAACTCTCGACTATACAGCAGCGGCAACAACACCGGTACACCTACCATGAACACCACCAACATAGGCGAAATGAGCAACAACGACACTTCTATCTGACTGTTGACCGTTTCGTTCAACAGCGCACCCGTGTGCTTGATGGACGACAAGCGTGGGAAGAAATCGGTTTCCATGGCAGAAAACACCAAACCCGCATACGTCATTGTCATCATATAAGCTGCATTAAACAGTCCAACGGTCTCTACCGATCCCAGTACATTAAGGTAGCGACGTATCAAGAAATCGGCACCGCTTCCCAAAATACCAGCCAGCACAAAAGCCACTCCAATCTTGAGCATAGGACTTCCCTGCAACAACAATGTTTTGCTCCAGTTAAAATGTATAGCGTATTGTCTATGAGAGTAATAAATAGTGAGCAGCATTTGTGTCAAAGCGACAATGATGAGTGAAGGAACAATAGCTGCCTGACGCCAGATGTAGAACAATGGAATGGAGGTAATTAATGCGCCTACGATGTTGAGAAAAGAGATTTTCGCTAACGATTTGAGTTGTCGTAAGGCTTTCAAAATGGCCAATTCTCCCCCCGTCACTGCCATTAGGAATACCACTATCGACAGCAAAACAAAATGCAAAGAGTGGTCTCCCCAGCCAAAAACCCACCGACTGAGTATAGGACTTATCACCATGCACACCACCATACCCAACAGAGCCGTCAACATGCTCAACAGTCTCACACTGTCAATACAACGTCTCATATAGGTCTCGTCGTGCTGTTCGAAAGCAGCAGACAGTTCCCTAACGGCACTCATACTTAATCCAAAATTAGTGGAGTCGCTAATCAGTTTGGTTGTGGAATTGAAGAGCGACATCAGTCCCATTCCCTCGGCACCGAGAAGAAGAGCCACCAACTTATTGCGAACAATGCCTACCAAGATGCCAAGACCTTGTACACCGCCAAACAGACCAGTGTATTTTAAGATATGGGTATAGGTTTTGTTGCGATTCTCGTTTGTCATCTTTGAATGAACGAATAAAAGTACATTTTATTACGTCTTTCCCTTAAAAACCTTACACGTCTCAACTCACGTGGTGCTTCTTACCTACGAGATGACAATGACAACGAACCGATAGGTGGAGGCAACTACCAGCGAACGCTGACAGCATCCTATTCGTATAACACTTATTGTTTCCTGCTGGTGAGTTAGAGATTTTCTAAAGTAGACATAGTTCCATTTTTGAAAGTTACTTTTGAAAGCTGCTGGTCATAAAAGAAACAAGCGGAAAGCCTTTACTTATCGGACTTTCCGCTTGTTTGTGTGGTGGGTGGCAGGTGGGACTCGAACCCACGACATTCAGAACCACAATCTGACGCTCTAACCAACTGAACTACGGCCACCATTTATAAAACTCTTCTTCATCAGAAGCGAGTGCAAAGGTAAGGGATTTATTCTAATTATGCAAATAAATCCCTTACTTTTTAATTTTTTATTTAGCAGGAGCTACTGGTGCTTTAGGTGTTGCAGGAGCTTGCTGAGTTCCTTGGTTAGCAGGAGTTGCATTTTGAGAACCTGCTGCAGGTGCTTGTTGCTCGCTTGCGCCAAAACCAGGAGTTGTATTCGGATTGGTTGTCTGTGTTTCAGTAGCGGTCTTTTCTAAAACGCTTTGTTCTGAAGATGCTCTTGGTACAACGTATGCACAAGCAACGCTCAACACAACCATAAAGATAGCCAATCCCCATGTCGTTTTCTCAATCACATCTGTTGTCTTTCGGACTCCCATAATGGCGTTTGACGAGGAAAAATTAGAAGCTAATCCTCCACCTTTTGATTCTTGGATTACAACAATTACCACCATCAAAATCGAGGCAAGAACTATAAGTCCCACAAATAATGTGTACATCATTTTTTTTACTTGTTTATTTTATTATTTAATATTAGTTTCTCTAAAAAACGTATTTGGTCTGCAAAGTAACTATTTTTTTTTGGAAAATTCAAATTTAATCGCTGAATAATTTCAAGAGCCTGTTCGTATCTTCCTTGTTTGATATATATATTTGCCAAAGTTTCTGTAAAATAACCTTCTTCAGTGGGCGTTTCTTTATCTTCATCTATTTCTGGTAGATACTCTGGGGTGTCGTTTAACTGTATTCTTCCATCTCCATTTTTCTGTATAAAGCTATCTATCAAGTCTTGACCTTTTAAGTGTGGAGAGGCTGCATTAGCCTTATGTTCTTCTTCACTCTCCACCTCAAGAAGATAAGAAACATAATCTATTGCCGCATCAGCTGGAGTTGGTTTTCTCTTTTGAGGTGTCTCTTCCTCTTCTACAGGTACTGTTTCCAGAAAATTATCAATAAGCGAGATAGTTCTGCTGTCACCAATTCCCTCAACTGCGGGTTGCTTTTCTCCTGTAGAAGGTTTATTGAATCGGTAATGTGCTGCCTCTATAAGATTGAAAAGTACTTTCCGATCGGTAATATACACAGCTGCTCGTCTCAACTCATCATCGAAAGTAGCATCATGGAGCAAATACAGATTTTTCAACATCAGTAACCTTACAGTTTGGTAATACGGATAAAGGGCAAGCAAACTCCTTAAGTCATAAAGCGTCTCCTTGTCCATCAACTCGGGATGTTGTATCAATCTGCTTAGTTCCATACTTGATTTATCAAAGCTGTCAACTACCAGTTGGCAACGGTAGCATTGAAGATTTGGTCGGCTAAGTCTTTCACCATCTGCGAAACTAACTCTTCTTGCACAGAATTAAGATTCTTTGTCGTTTCATAACTTTTAGCCGATGAGAACTGTCGTTCAAAGTCTTCAGTGTGATTCTTGTTATTGGTAAACCTCACATTAACGGTTATCGACAATTCCGTTTGTGCAGAATGACCTTCACTGGAAACCGATTTATTGCGCTGAGTGTAGGAAACAATCTCGCCTTCAATCTTCAAATCTCCATTTCGCCTTACCTGA
Organism: Hoylesella timonensis S9-PR14; assembly: GCF_000762405.1. Taxonomy (GTDB): domain Bacteria; phylum Bacteroidota; class Bacteroidia; order Bacteroidales; family Bacteroidaceae; genus Prevotella; species Prevotella timonensis_A. Next base: position 25,263 of record NZ_JRPQ01000089.1, read on the forward strand.
CTGAGCTTGGTATGATTGGCAAACATATCTTTTAGTTCGTTATTGAACATAGGTGCCATGGGTCCCCAAACATAGGCACTACGAATAGGGAAATCGGATATCTGAATCGTTTTGGTCTTCGTATAGTCAATGCTGGCACCGTTGAATTTATAAATAGAGCATCCAACAAGCAAGCAGCTTAATAACAGACAATAGAATACAACACGATATTGATGCTGAATTTCGCAAAGCTGCACAATCTTATTTTTTCTCAAGTCCATATTGTTTTATTCTTCTATAGAGGGTACGATCGGAAATGCCAAGTTCTTTTGCCGCTTTCTTACGATTACCACCATTCCGTTCCAACGCCTTTTCTACCATTTGTCTACCTAAGTCGTTAAGATTTAGACTTTCAGGTTCTTTCACTTCTTCAACAATGGCATCTTCAGAATCTACAGCTCGAGATATTACTGTTGAATTTGAAGGCATATGCTGTTGGTGTGATAAGTCTGTAAGGCTTGTTACACTTCTTTCGAGAGCGTGAACCTGATTAGGGTAGGTTAAGCCAGAATGAACATTATTCGCATCGTCCAATTGTTTTCTCAGACTGGTTAAATCGCGACGAAGATCACTCACGTTACCTCGAAGTTCGTACAATATTTTATACAATATCTCACGTTCGTTCTCATACGAGTGACTCCCATGCGTGTTAATGGTCGCTAACTGTGTACTCTCACGATCTTGAGGAATAAAGTTACTCAACAGCTTAGCATCTATCTCTCTGTCTTGTACCAGCACCGACATCTGTTCTGTGATATTCTTGAGCTGACGAACATTGCCAGGCCATTTATACTTGAGCATCAATTGTTTGGCATCCTCTGTCAAGGTAATCTTTGGCAAACGATACTTTTCTGCCATTTGCATGGAGAACAACCGAAAGAGTAAAATAATATCTTCACCCCGATTTCGCAACGGGGGAATTTGAATTGGAATCGTATTTAATCGATAATACAAGTCTTCCCGAAAGCGACCTTCGCTAATGGCTTTAGGCATATTTACGTTTGTAGCAGCCACAATGCGAACATCCGTCTTGCGAACTTCCTGTCCACCTACACGAATATACTCGCCTGTCTCTAACACACGAAGCAACCTTGCCTGTGTTGCAAGCGGCAACTCACCTACTTCATCCAAGAAGATAGTGCCTTTGTTGGCTATTCCGAAATAGCCTTCCCGCTCCACGATAGCCCCAGTAAACGAACCTTTTTCATGTCCAAAGAGTTCGCTGTCAATCGTTCCTTCGGGTATAGAACCACAGTTTACGGCAAAATAGCGTTCACGCTTCCGAGGAGAATGGTCGTGAATCACTCGAGGAAAGATTTCTTTTCCCACACCGCTCTCTCCAATAATCAAGACGGAAAGGTCGGTAGGTGCTACCTGCAAGGCTACATCCAAGGCATGATTCAGTCCATCGCTATTCCCAACGATGCTGTAACGCTGTTTTATTTTTTGCAATTCTGAGGTGTTCATTGGATGACAAAATTACATAATTTATTCGACATAGCTGCAAATATGGCAGTAAATTTATCTTAGTCTTTTTGTTTTTTGTCAAACTTAATGAGCAACAGTCCGATACCCGTCCAAATCAATTCACGCAGTCTCACTAACAAAGCCACAAAGATACCTGCACTGGCAGTCATGCCCAACTTAGATACCGACATCAGGAAGCCACCCTCACGTCCCCCCAACTGTAAGGGCATAAAGAATAGAAGATTGGCAAACAGCGTTGTAAATGCAATCACTAATACGCAATTGAGATAACTCACCGAAGGAGTAAGCACCATCAGAATGAACATCACCTCTAAGGCAGAACAAAATCTACAGGCGATTTCAAGTCCAACGGCAGCTACGAATGTCTTTGGATTTTGTTTATGCAATGCGGCTATTTGACAATCTATCGTATCTAACTGATTACGATGTTTGTCGACAAAGGGTATTGCCCATTTCTTTACCAATGGGATGTGGCGCAGAAATTTCATCATTCTTACAGCTAATCCTTTTTGATATCCAACCATAAAGAACCATAGTCCCAATCCACAGAACACTCCTGCACTTGCCAACAACACTCCCATTCCAAGTGAAAGGGACTGGGTAAAAAGATACAAGAAGATGCAGATGACCCAAAAACAGAAATGACTAAAGATATGAGTCATCACATAGAGTATCACCGAAGATGAGGCGGCTTCCGTTCCAATCTTTGGAGACAACTCCATGATACGGTAAGGCTCGCCCCCCATTAGTCCACCCGGTGTGGCGTAATTGAGTGCAAAGCCAGATACGGTTATCTTATACAACCACCAGAAACCTACATTCTTATTGTTGTTCGCATTGCTCGTTGTAATCCCTTTTTCATCATCTTGAAACGATTTTTCGGACACACAACTCTTGATAATCAAATACCAAGCACCAGTATTAAAGAGGTATAAGAATATCCATAGTACTAAGATGGCAAAAAACCAATAGCCAGCATGGCGCACACCTTCCCATACTTCACCGAAGTTGAGCTGCGTTATCATGAAGAGCAAAACGCACAAACCGAATATAAAGAATGCGTTCTGATATTTCTTTTTCATCGATTATTCTGCTTCTTGCAGTTTTTGGTTGTCCTTGTCATTGCGTTTCACCCCATTCAACCGTCCACGGTCTCTGTTTTCCCTACGTTCATGATAGAGCTTAGGAAGTGGGTTTTTCAGAGGTTCCTCAAAGCTCATGCGGTTCCGCCAAGCATCTATTGCTAAATAAACGGCTTGTCTCATTGGCTGCTCATCCATGACCCCAGCTCCTGCTTTTGCAAACTCAGGACTATCATTCGTTGTTGTACATACCAATGGCAGGTTAGCAATCAGGCACACACCTTCATCAATTGTCAGTGTCTTAAAAGGTAAAATGGCTTGCTCATAATGCATGGAGAGAATGGCATCAAATGCCTCATACTGGTTACTTCCAAAGAATTCCTCTGCTGGATAAGGACCATAGGCGTACACGCCAGCCTCTGTCAGTTTTGTTATCGCTGGGGCAATAACCTCCTTTTCTTCTACGCCATCTGCAGTGGGGTTCAATGCCAAGATTGCAATTCGTGGACTTGAGACACGCAAGTCTCTACGCATTGTTTCGCATAAGACAGTAGCTCGATTGATGAGGTTTTGCTCTTTGATGTCCTCTATGGCATCTTTCATCAATAATTGATTGGAAACCAACGCCACTCTTAAAAAGTCGTTCATGAACACTGGCATAGCCTCATGTCCCTCTCCCAAACAAGTTTGCAGGTAATGGGCAAGATTCTTAAACTCCAGTCCTCCGATTTTTAAGTTATTGGTACCAATAGGCGCACACACCAAAACATCATACACCCCTTCTCTATAATCGGTCATTGCCCGATCCAAAGCACGGATTGCCGCACGTCCTGATTCTTCCGTGGGCGTTCCAAGCTCCACTTTCACTTCGTCTTCGAAGCAAGTTAGAAGGTTTAAGCGTCCGTCCTTGATTTCGTCTGTATTGTTGACAATACTAAAGTTTGCCTGAATGCCGAGTGCTTTTCTATGATAAGCTGCAACCATGGGCGACCCATAAATAATAGGTGTACAAAGCTCCAGCATCTCGGGTGACGAGAAAGTCTTAAAAATTAGTTCATATCCGATACCATTTGTATCACCGTGTGTGATTGCCACACGAATTTTTCTGTTGTTCATAAGTATATTATTTTTTTATCGTAGTTCAAGGAACGACAATTCTGTTCGTCAAACATTTGAATCGTACCCATTGGGCGCATCGCCAGTCTTCCGTCACTGTTGTTCCTCTTTTCTATTTTTGTTTGTCTTCTGAATGGTCAACAACGCAGCTTCCAAGGCTCGCATCCGATTGCGCTTTTTACCCTCTGGGGCATATACAAAAGCGTCAAAGACAACGGCTTGCCTTGCAGTGCTGTCTATGACCACCTTTCTCACCAAAGGTCCACCCATCATATCGCCGCACATCTCCCATTGTCCACGTTGCCAATTTTGTCTCTTTTGATGAAAGAAGAAAGTCTCGTCTTGCATCGATGCCCTCACTGTCTGCATAAAAATCTTATCTGTTTCACCTTTTATATTCGCTTGCAGAACACTATCGGTTTGCTGTAAAGTGGGCTGTTTTAGTCCTTGAATGGCATAAACGCAGATGTTTTGCAGTCCTTGCACCGCATTGTTAGACAGCCAAAGAAAGTTCTTACCCACCTTGTACGACTGCATGTCCGCAGGCAACATCAGCCGATAGCCGAACATCCGTTGTACGTTTTGTGCGGTTTTTACCTCATGGTTCTGTCGAAGATGCAAGATGTTTTGCTCATATTCTTGCGCAATGAACACTTGCCGAATTTCTTTCCCCATGTTCTCACAGATACGTTGCAGCTCTTTTTTCGAGCTTACGTCAATGTACATCACCAATTGTGGTTGAGCAAAACGATTGCGTTCATGAGAAATAGCAGGTTTATTCCGCTCTCCTTGGTGTTGTCTCACAACAATGATTTGGCGCATCAGTCGCCGTTGCGCATCAAAATCTCCAGTCTTCACGCATGTTACATCAAATGTGGGTTCCACCTGTGGCAAGCCAACCATTGGCACTGATAAACAATGATACAGCAAGCTGTCAATATCGCCCACCACCAATATTTCATACGGCTGTTGCGTGCTCGCTGGCAAAACCGTCTTTTGTTGTCGGCAAGCCGTCACTCCTCCCATGACAAGGCATAAGAGAGAAAAATGCCATATCCATTCCTTACGCATGTGTTGTCTTTTTCTTGGCAGTACTCAGCAAGCCACAAGCGGCAAAAATGTCTTGCCCTCGGCTCGCTCGAATCGTTGTAAAGATGCCATGCGATGTGAGATAATCCCTAAACCGTTCCATCGTAGCGGTGTCTGTTCCACGCAACGAAACGTTGGGTATCTGATGAAAACGGATAAGATTTACACGACAATCCAATCCACGAAGCAATTCTACCACTTTTTGTGCATGCCGAACGGAATCGTTCTCACCGTCAAAAACAATGTACTCAAACGACAGTCGCCGTTGGTGTGCAAAGTCATACTCTCGCAACAGTTCTACGATATCCTGAATAGGCATCGCCTTTTCTGCTGGCATTAGTTCTCTCCGCTGTTCAGGGATAGCGGAATGTAAGCTAATAGCCACATGACAATCGCTTTCATCTAAGAAACGTTTTAACTTTCCTTTCACCCCAACACTGCTCACCGTAATACGCTTTGGACTCCACGCATAACCGTATGGAGCTGTCAATATCTGTGTTGCACGCAGCACATTGTCGATGTTGTCCATCGGTTCTCCTTGTCCCATGAACACGATGTTTGTGAGCTTTTCGCGCTCGGGCAAAGAATATATTTGATTCAAGATGTCCGTATAGGTCAGATTTCCTTCAAATCCTTGTTTGCCTGTTTGGCAAAAAAGGCAGTTCATCTTGCATCCCACCTGACTGGACACGCAGAGTGTGGCTCTATCTTGGTCGGGGATGTACACCGTCTCTACCAAATTTCCCGATGCTGTTGGGAAGAGGTATTTTATGGTTCCGTCTTTAGAATATTGCGCATCCAGTGGTTTCATGCACCCTATTTCAAAAGACTCTTGAAGAATCTGGCGGTTGTTTTTCGAGAGATTAGTCATCTCGTCAATACTCGTCACTTGCTGCAGATAGAGCCATTTGGCTATCTGTCCTGCAGTAAATGTCGGCATATTCAAGTGGTGTACCACTTCCTGAAGTTCAGAAAGGGTCATTCCCATTAACTTCTTTTTTACTATATTTGCTTGATTCATCGTCATTCCTTATAAAAAGTAAGGCAAGCTGATAACCAATTCACCAACCTTATTCGCTAAAATATTATCTATCCTATTTGCAGAGATAGTGCAAGCCCAAGACAGAGAAAATTTATTTTCTATGTTGGGGCGAAACCTATCTTCTGCAAAGATACGCAAAAAGACTGGATATTTTTTAACTTGTTGCTAAAAAAGGACAGGCGAAGGCTTGTCTCCGATTGTTAAATCACTGCATGAATGTATCACCGAGATGCCGATTGCAGGCATCAATAGAAGCTAATAATACTGTGAATTTTCTTTACAACACCCCTCTCATAATTCGCGTATTTACAACCAACTGCAAAACGGGTCGCAAATACGCTAAAAATGAGCAAGGCTCATAATCCATTGTTATTGAATACGTTACACCTAAAGAGCTTCTTTTCCTTCCTATTTTTACCATTTTTTGGCAGCTAAAGCATTAAGATAAGCCTGCTATTTGTATGCTTTAATGCTGTTGAAACATGTGAATAGCACTGCTACTGTATGCTTCCAAGGCTGTTAAGTCAATGCTCCAACTTGAAAAGACGTATTTTTTGTTCAAATCAGCATAATTTTGTATATCGTTTGCCTATTGATTTTTTCTATTTTGCAATTTTTGGATAGCCGATTTAATGTCATTTTATTGGACAAAATGTGCTTTTTCTAATTGGTTAAGAAACACTCGTTTGACTGTATCAATCTACCGCTAAGAAATCCCTATTTCATGCGGTCTGTATTGTTTCTATGTTCACAGTGTGGACTTATAAGAAGTTTTCACGCACGATAAGGATGAGTGGTCTCAACCGAACAGTGCATACCGAGGTTGGCAGTACTGTTCTGTCTGCAAGAGTGGTCATTATAGCTACTGTTTCTCGAGCATCGTCCTTTGATGTATTCTCCTTAAAAACACAACATTTCTTTCTGCATTATCTTTAATTTTAAGTATCTTTGCACAACAACTAATATGACTTAAATGGTGAGACTATGAATGGAAGCAACAACCAATCCTCAATATCTGATTTGAATAAGGAGAAACATTCAACTTCAGGCACTGCTGCCTTAAAAGCGAATGACCTATCGCTCGAAGTCTTTGTGGAAGAACAACTGAAACAATGGAACGATGCACAGCAACGGTTCAATGAACTTCAACAGGTGGAGACAAAAGAGGTAGAAGTAGGCTCGCTACACATGAAAGTGCAATACAACCCTGCTCGAATGGTGTCTACGGGGGCAAAGATAGATAAAAAAGCGTTAGCTGCCAGACCGTGTTTCTTATGCGAAAAGAATCGACCAGCGGTGCAGATGAAGCAGGTGATAGATGACAAGTTTGAACTCTTAATCAATCCTTTTCCCATTCTTCCTCAACATTTTACGATTCCGTTGCGTCAGCATCAACCACAGCAAATACGCAAAAATTATACGGAACTGCATCGGTTATTAAGCATTTTCCCCGATTTGATGTTTTTTTACAACGGTCCGAAATGCGGTGCATCAGCACCCGATCACATGCATTTTCAAGGGGGGAGTGCCAATGTCTTGCCTTTAATGCTCAATTGGGAAGTGTTAGCGCAATCGTTGAAACCACTGACAGTGCTAAACGCAGAGGAATCCCTATCGCTCATTAGTGGCTATCCATGTCCAGCGTTCGTGATTCAAAGCCGGTCGGAAGCAGCCGATGAAAAGCTATTCCTACAACTCTATAATGCCCTTCCACTTCATGATGACGACACAGAACCGATGTTGAACATTGTTAGTTGGCGTAGAGAAGATAATTTCATCAGTGTTATTTTTCCACGCAAGAAACATCGACCTGCCTGTTATTTCGCACAGGGAGAGCAGCAAATGCTCATTAGCCCCGGTGCGTTAGATATGTCGGGATTGTTGATAACGCCACGTTTGCAGGACTTTGAAAAGATTTCAGGGCAGCAGATTGAGGAAATTTTAAGAGAAATGACATTGTCGCAGGACGAGATAAAGCAAGTCATTGCGAAACTTACATCCACGACCGACTCCAAAAACTCAACCCTAAAATGTATTGTCAATCAGCGAGAACCGAAGGTGTCAGTAGGAATAGTGGGTGCCGAGACAATTCTGTTTTCTTTGAACCAAAACTTTTTGGCAAAAGGAGAGGTGGTCAATGGAGAGCAAGAAGTACAATTAGTGGATGGCGCCATTAAGTGGAAAGGTAATTACTATAGAGAACTCACCTTCGTACCACAATCCCAAGAGGGAACATTCTCCCTCAACGATGTGACTATTGGCGTGAATTTTCACTGGGAACGTAAAGAGACGCAAACTTTTTATGGCACCCTCAGACTTGTTGTGGAAGGCGGAAAAATCTTCGCCATCAATGACATTTCCGTAGAACGTTATTTGGAGAGTGTTATTTCCAGCGAGATGAAAGCCACTTCTTCTTTGGAATTGTTGAAGGCGCATGCGGTTATTTCCCGTAGTTGGCTCTTGGCACAAATAGAAAAGCGTCAACATCTCGAAGAGGCAACCACAGGATTTTTCTCTTTCATCAAAAAGGATGATGAAGTCATTAGATGGTATGATCGTGAAGACCACACACTCTTTGACGTGTGTGCGGACGACCATTGTCAGCGCTATCAAGGCATCACAACCGTGCCCAACCAATATGTTTCGGAAGCTATCAAGCAAACCAAAGGGCAAGTGCTGATGTACGAAAATGAAATTTGCGATGCACGGTTTAGCAAATGCTGTGGAGGCATTAGCGAAGAATACCCCTATTGCTGGGAAAATATCTCTAAACCCTATCTTCGAGCAGTGCGTGATATACCAAATAAAGCACAGGTACAGCCCGATATCTTGCCAGACTTGACCAATGAAGAGAATGCAGAAAAATGGATAAGGACAACCCCAGAAGCTTTCTGTCATACATCTGATCAGAAAGTGTTGGCGCAAGTATTGAACGATTATGACCAAGAAACCACCGATTTCTATCGCTGGAAGGTAACCTACTCACAAGCCAAGCTTAAATCGTTGATAGAAGAAAAAACAAAGAAGACGTTTGGAGATATTTTAGACTTAATTGCCCTTGAGCGAGGAAAGAGCGGTAGGATATCAAGACTGAAGATAGTAGGAAGCCAGTTGACATTCACTATTGGCAAGGAATTAGAAATTCGTAGAACCCTCTCTGACTCACATCTTTATAGTTCGGCTTTTGTGGTTGATAAAAAAGAAGTAATCAACGGCATTCCGCAGCAGTTCGTTTTGACTGGAGCAGGGTGGGGGCATGGAGTTGGACTGTGTCAGATTGGTGCTGCCGTCATGGGAGAAGAGGGATATACATACGATGAAATCTTGGCACATTATTACCGAGACGCAATGTTGCAAAAATTATATGAATAACCTCCTCCAGTACACTCGTTTTGCAAAATTAGGATAGCTATAGGCTACACTACAGACAGTATTTGCATTGACAACAAAGCTTTACGGAAAAGAATGAAAGAGATGAGCCGAATGATATTCAATTCTCCGCTTGAACAGGTGACTATTGACAGGTTGCCATGGAAGTGGATGCCTACACTGTACCTGTTCAAAGGACTGTCGTATGCGATGCTTCTCTTCACCTCGTTGGTGATGCTGAAACGCTTGGGATATCAAAATAGTGAAATCACTTTCTACATAGGTTGTACCATGTTGCCTTGGATGTTCCGACCAGTATTATCAATTTTTGTACACAAAGGCTATTTCAACAAGCTTTGGATATTAGCGACAGAAATGATAAATGTGATTTGTATTGCAGCCATTGGATACACTATCACACAACAATCGTGGACAAATTACACAGTACTGCTTTATGTGATATTGATGAGTAGCAACGTGTTTCATGACATAGCAAGCGACAAATATACACTCACTTCTATCCGGTGCCAGCAAGTATCATTGCTACGAATCTTCAAACGCTTAGTGTATCGACTGGCATTACTCATCGCTGTGGGCATTGTCTGCATGGTTGCTGGTAATTTGGAAGTTGTAACTCGTTTGATAAGAGCTTCGTGGAGTTCCGCCTACTATTTGCTAAGTGCTTTCTTGTTCGTCTTGTCAATATGGCATGTCTGCCTATTGCCCCGCTTTACCCGAAGTTACCGCGAGCGAGATATATTGTTATCCGATATGTTTTATGCGTGTCTCAATACCAGTGCCGACCTTATTCGCACGCCAAGTTCGTGGCCAGGAGTCCTTTTCTTGGTTTGCTATCTTTTACCAACAAATCTGCTTTTACCCGTATCCATGTTGTTTCAATTAGACTTAGGGAGTAGTGGCGGTTTAGGCTTATCACCACAAGAGTTTGGATATGCGTACGGAACAGTGGGAGTATTTGGATTGTTGACAGGAGACATTTTAGGCATTTGGCTGGTTCATCGCTATGGACTGAAAAAACTGTTGCTACTCATGGCACTCGCTATTTTGGTGCCTTCGCTTGTGTTCATACACTTGAGTTTTTCGCTACCTAATAACTTCACATGGATTTGTTGGTGTAGTTTTATTCAACAGTTGTGCTATGGGTTTGGTAGTTATGCGTATCTACACTTCCTTGTGTATTACAGTGAGGTGAAACGTTTTTCTACTTTTATGCTTTGTGTTGCTTTAGCTGCTGTTGCCATGGCTATTCCTTTCATTCTCTCGGGGACTTTACAAATGGCATTGGGCTATCGACGTTTCTTCATGCTCACAGCTTTTTGCGGCATCGCTACCTTAACCGCTACGCTCTTAGTGATGAGTGTTTACCGAAAAGAAACTTTCTAACGAATAGTCCCCATATCCAGCTTTATATAATAAGGTGGGCAATCCATGTGTCCTTTACAGTTACCAAATCCCTCTCTGTCTCGATATTATCCTATTCGTTTTGATGAAGATAAAGCCACGATGCTCGTGCTATAATCGGCTTCGCATTCCTCAATAGGCTTTAATACGGGTATTCCAGTTTCGTCCATTGCTCGTTGACAAAAAAAGTGAAATGATTTGCTTCCATTGATGAAGTATTTTGGAAAAAAGCACCTTTGTACTGTGTAATTTGATTAGGTTTGACAGGAACTTCCAAAAACTCATGTTCTGTAATGACATCTCCTGTAGCATTTAAGGCGGAAACCGTCATTTTCAAGGCATTTGCTTTTTCATGTGGGAAGGTGAAAACATCAAATGTGCCCTGACCATTTCGTTGCTCTTTGGCGATGCTTCGCTCCTCTGTCTGACGAGAATTCTTGCAACCATAACCTGTGACAGCATTAAAAGTAGAGCTGCCGCCCGTGTAATAGAACTTTATCTTTTGTACAGCATCAGGTATTTTATCTGTGGTAATCAATCTAAACATGGCTACAGCTCGCTTCATTTCCAAATCGTAAGTCTTATTCTCGCCAACCGTTATATTTTGAAAGTAATAGAACGTATCCGTTAATTTGTTCTTAGGAAAGGAGATAGCTTCGGGAGATGTAATGGTGGCAGAGCCGTCTCCGCTGTGTGCAATAGCCACAATTTGATACGAACCAACAGGCAAATTTGCTTCTATCACTCCAAAATTGGTATCTTTCTGACTTTGATGAATTGCCTTTACCTTAGTGCCTTCCTTAAAAATTGCCAAACTGATGCGTGTACACATCTTGGTAATATTGGTGGAGCGCGAGAGCTTCAATCCTTCTTCAAAAGGAATCTGTTCATAATGGCTCATACGAAAAGTGAGATGATATAAGTCTTCTGAAGTTGGATTCTCTTGCGAAGAATCATCGTTCAACACAGGTTTTTCACAGGCAACGAAGCACAAGGCAAAAAGTGCAACAATAAGTTTTGTACAATTTAAGTTTTTCATCATAGTACAATACATGGTTGAAAGATTAACAATAAACTTTTATATCGCAATATTACAACAATTCAAATTTTTATCAAAACTTTTTCAGAAAATTCTTCATCCTTTTAACTTTTTGTCTTTTCTTATCTAATTGCATCGGTTGTAATAGTGAACAAATAAAAAAGGTGTATCACCTAAGCAATACACCTCATCAAATGAATTGTAGTTATATCATCCTGATAAACAAACTTGTTAAACCAATATTGTTAATCTTCTTCCTCAAGTTCGCTGCTTTTAGTCTCTATCTGAATTTGAGAAACAGGCAGTTGTCTATCTATAACTGTTCTAAATGAAATCATGGTTTCACTACCTGAAAGTCCTAAGGGCTGCAATTTGTCATGTATGATACTCATCAGATGATGATTGTTCATTACATACAGTTTAACAAACAAGTCAAAATCGCCCGTTGTACAATGACATTCCACGATTTCAGGAATCTTTTGAAGCTCTTCGGCAACACGGTCGAAATCATTTGGATCTTTCAAATGCAGTCCGATATAAGCACAAGTTTCATAACCAATCTTTTCTGGATCGAAAATAAACTGTGAGCCTTTGATAACTCCTAAGTTGATAAGTTTTTGAACACGTTGATGAATAGCTGCTCCACTGACATTACATGCGCGGGCAACTTCTAAGAATGGAGTACGAGCATCCTCTGCTATCATAGTGAGGATCTTCTTATCCAATGCGTCTAAATTATGATGTCCCATAGTTAAGTTTATCGACTTCACAAGTGATTGCCATACAGTAAGATTCCTGACAAACAATTCTACCTAAAAGGGCGTGTGTCTCCAGACCTTTTTGCCTTCTCTTCTTTTACCTTTAGTTAGCTTTATTCGTTGAATCCTGACTTAAAGATACCTCATGGAAAACCTGTGAAGATTTATATTCTTTTTTATTCCTTTGCAAATATACAATAAAGTGTTGAGTTTCACAATGATTTAAGTTTTTTTTGTGATAGATTATTACTTCAAAAAGAAAATAATAAAAAAAGATAAAAACATGCGTAACTAAAAAGGGTAAACAACTACTTTTGTTTGGATTGTAAAAACGTTCTCGTTGCTATTTTTGCTTCACATCTTCGGCTGAATAGCTAATTTTCAGGGCTTTAGCATTACGCAACTCTTGCTTCACTTGATTGATAGTTGCCATGGATGTATGTTTGTCAGCCTTTATGGAAATAATCATTTGCTGCTGATCTTCGGGTGACATTCTATCTCTTTCTGCACTGACATAGTCAGCAATTTCATCAATTCGTACTAATCGGTCGTTTAATTGCACCTGCATAGGTTGCCCTGTCGTTTTGCCAAAACTTGTGATGGGCATTCCGATATACAGATATACAACTGCTGACTTCTTGGTAAGTCGTGTTAACTCTGTGCCTTGTGGAACTCGATACTTTACTTTCAAGGTTACCTCGCGCATGTGTGTCACTATCATAAAAAAGAATAAAACAGTGAAAATCAAATCAGGTAACGATGCTGTGTTTAGTTCTGGCACACCTCGAAGCCTACGTCTGAACTGTATCATCGGCTCATTCCTCCTCCCGTGTCTTGATAGGTTTCGGCAATACGTTGCGGACAATGCTCAATGACTGTTTGTCGTTCACTATCAGAACAATCGTCAAAAGAATGTCCAAAATGTTGTTGAGCCCATTTAGTTCGTACCTCTTTATAAGCTGCCATCAAACAATGTTGTAACTGGAAATAGGTGTCGTATGTTGATTCTGGCGCAGTCTTAATTGTAATTAAATGTTCTTTACCAAGTCGCAATATAAAGTCTTCCACTTGTACCTGCAAATCTTGTATCCCAATTTTGTGTCCATTCTGCATCACGACGTTGTCTGCTGTAATGCTAAGTTCCAGTAATTTGTCTTTATCTACAATACTTTCTTGCTGTGTAGTCTTCGGTTGTGCAGGCGGTAATTGTCGACGTAACCCCTTATCCACATCCATAGACGTGGTAACCAAGAAGAATATCAAAAGCATGAAAGAAATGTCTGCCGTAGAAGTTGTATTCAATCCTGGAATCTGATGTTTTCGTTTACGAATGAACATGTTGCGAGTTATGTTTTCTTCGATATCTTGTGATGCCATATCCTACAGCACCAACAGCTACGATGAGTAGGATAGAGGAGGTATAAATCAGCTGGTCTGCAATACGCAAGAACAAGTTGTTCGTAAAGTTTTTACCATTACTCACCACTGGATTGGTGGAGGCGAAAGCAAATGTAATTAACAAAAGAAGGCAAGATCCACCAGCTACGCATCTTCTAATGAGTTGGACAGGGATACCATGAACAAGTCTTGACTGATTACTTGCACAGTGAATTTCCTTCCGTACAGCCCACATGGTTACACATAGAGCGATAAGAATGAATCCATACATGGCGAAAATGAGCAAATTAGTCAGCAATGGTTCATTGAAGTCTGGGTTATCAAGATAAGGCTGCTGGTAACCCAAAAGATAAAAAAGCGCAAACACCACAAACGTAATGCCTATCAAAAAATAAAAAATAAGCTGCGAAATCCGTTCCGTAGAGCGATGATGCAAATCTATATGTTTCATCTTAAGACTGTTTATGCTTCATGAGCGTATCTAATAACGTGATGGCCGACTCCTCCATTTGGGCTGTGATATGGTCGATTTTTGACAAGATATAGTTATAAAATACCTGTAATACCAGTGCCACAATAATTCCAAAGATGGTGGTAATCAGTGCCACTTTCATACCAGCAGCAACAATTGTAGGACTAATATCGCCAGCCATTTGAATCTGGTCGAATGTCATAATCATACCAATAACAGTTCCTAAGAAGCCTAAGGAAGGAGCCATTGCGATAAAGAGCGTAATCCATGAACACCCTTTCTCTAAGTTAGTTGCCTGAACCGAACCGTAGGCTGCTACAGAACGCTCTATATTTTCAATACTATCGTCAATTCTATCCAATCCTTGATAACAGAGTGATGCTACAGGTCCGCGTGTCTGCAAACACTGTTGCTTTGCACCCTCGATATCACTCTCATAGATTTTCTTTTCTAAGTCTTTCATAAATTGTTTGGCATTGATTTCTGAAAGACTCAAATAGATGATTCTTTCGATGCAAAATGCTAATCCCAGCACCAACACCAAAGCAACCAAAGACATGAACCCTGCATTTCCTTCTATGAATTTTGTCTTCAAGAACTGGTGTAAACCTCCTGTTTGAGGTTCGGCAACAGTGGTGTCAGCTACGTCAGCTAACGCAGCATTCAACTCGGAATGAGCAATACTATCGCTTTCTTGCACGCTGACTGAATCTTGACTTACCGCATTTTGAGCCATACAACACAAATTTCCTCCAAAAAGAAAAAGCAAACACAGTATTTGTTTAATAATGAATCTTGTCATTTTGTATTTCTGCCAATAAAGTTTTATGATTAAATAGCACTCCTTTTTTAGAATTTTCAAAGGTACATATTTTGAAGAAGAAAACCAAACAAGCCTGTTATAATAAGTGTAAAATTAGTTACTTTTATGCAAAGGTCATGATAAAAATATTTCTCCTCCTCTGACTTTTATTCCTTAGATTTATATCAAATCTGTTCATTGTAAATCAAAGTCAAATAAAAATTCATGTATCACTGAATTCCTATGAGTTTATGTAATTGCAAAGAAAGTTTCCATTGAGGGTGCGTTTTCACAAACTGAATTGCTTTCTGCAGAATTTCTTTATTCCTTGACTCATCACCTACGTCACAAGGTTGCACATATCGTTCCTCCGCCTCAATGCCAAAAGTACTTATAGGGTGTATGCCGTCATACACCACTTTAATCTCATTGGCTTGCTTAATTTGCACATCTCCAGCCTCTATAAATGCTTTCTTTGGCGAACATGTTATCCAATCAACTCCTTTAGGAATGGGATGAGTGCCATTGGTTTCCATAGATACATAATAGCCATGTACATGAAAAAGCTGCAACAGCGTAGCCGTTACTTGCAAAGTAGGCTCTCCTCCAGTGATGACAACAAAGTTACAGGGCGCATATTGTTGCACATTTTCTATGATTTGTTGTGTAGACATTTCTGTATACTCATCAAAATTCGTATCGCAAAACGAACAGTGTAGATTACATTTAGCAAACCTAACAAAGACAGCTGCTTTACCTGCATGATGCCCTTCGCCTTGTAATGAATAAAAGATTTCGTTTACTTTGTAGGTACGTACATCGTGATTCATTCCTGCTATATTTACATGACAAGGTTTTCTATACCCACTATCTTTGTTTCGTCTATTGCTTGAGCTACGTTTCCTTCGCTTTCTCGCACCTCTGCCTTATAACATTCGTCGAATTGATTAACGACCCATCGCGCAATATTCTCCGCAGTAGGATTATAGGGAATGACATCGTTGATGTAAGCATGGTCTAATTGATCGTGAATAGCCTTTTTGATGTGCGTAAAATCGAACACCATCCCATCGCCATTCAATTTATCTTTCTTAAAAAGATATACCGTAATTATCCAGTTATGTCCATGCAAACATTGACACTTGCTTTCGTAAGAGAGCGAAAGTCGGTGAGCCGCACTAATTTCCATACGTTTGGATACGCAATAAATCATATTTCTTTGTTTTACGAGTAAGCGTTGAAAGAACGGTATTGGCTCTTTCCTTGCCTCTTTTGATTTCTATTTGTTTTCAATATCTTTTAATCTTCGTATGGCGTGTCGTCCTTGATACCTGCAAATGCCAATGCCTCTTTGCGCTCAACGCATGTCCCACATTTGCCACACTGCTTATCTCCGCCCTTATAACACGACCAAGTTTCGGCATAATTGATACCCAGTTTCTTACCTCGGAGAGCTATCTCACCTTTGCTTATCCGTGTATAAGGAGCTAAAATGGTGATACCTTCAAAGGTTCCTGCAGTCATGGCTTGCGAAAAACTATCAATAAACTCAGGTCGACAATCGGGATATATGGTATGATCACCGCCATGATTCGCAATCATTACATATTTCAAATGGTTACTTACAGCTAATCCGCAACCCACAGCCAGCATGATTCCATTGCGAAAAGGGACCACTGTCGATTTCATGTTCTCTTCCTCATAATGCCCTTCGGGAATAGCATCATCACCTTCCAACAGACTACTTTTGAAATAATCGTGAATAAATGACAGGGGAATGACAATGTGCCGTATGCCTAATCGTTCGCAATGCATCTTTGCCAAAGGTATTTCTTTTTGATTATGATTGCTGCCATAATCGAATGAAACGCCTATAGCGATACGCTGTTGATACTCGTAAAGCATGGTAATGGAATCCATGCCACCACTCACAATAATTAAACTATCTTTTTCCATTTTATTCCTTTCCATTCTTGTTATCCACACTATGCGCTTCTGCCTATGGAGACAGCTCAGGTACTCAGTTATTCACCAAGGAATAGTGCAAAACTAATACATTTATTTTTTCTTTATACAAAAGTACTACAATAGTTTTATCCCCACAAAATTTATAGCACATCCTTCGAAAAAAAATGTTTTGGAGCTGATTAAATTCATCCCATCAGAGGGTCAATAGCAAGAGCTGATGTTTTACATATCAATAAAAAGCAGTAAATTTTCCCCTGCCTCAAGTTGGCTGGAAGGAAGCAATCGTCATTTTTATATGTTGCTTTATTTGTAGAAGAAAGACTCTTAAAAATGTTCAGCTTAGTGGAAATGGCAATTTTTCGTAAAATTGCAAGCTACGTAAAAACTTGCTTTGCGGAAAGAGGGGGATTCGAACCCCCGAACCGCTTTAGACGGTTACACGCTTTCCAGGCGTGCCTCTTCAGCCACTCGAGCATCTTTCCTTTTGCATTTTGCTGGTGCAAAAGTAATATATTTATCTTTAATTCGGACGAAAAAACGATAAAACTTTGCAGTTATTCTGAAGAAATGCACAAAAAGCTGTACATTATCACAATCGGAATGGATAGGCTATAACAAGTTCTGTAAGGTCTGCTTTCGTTTCATGCGCCTTGATATTAATACCCAGTTTCAGCCCGCCAGCCGAAGAAAATGTATAATGCAATCCGATTCGCTCGTAGAATCGTGACTCATTGAACAGGGCATTATAACCCATCTGGCGATGCAAATACCAACCAAAGGACATTCCCAAGGACAATTGATGATAAAATACTTCGTGTTTGGCAGCGATTCCTAACGACCATGGGCTGTGCTTTGCGATGTTTCCTTGTTGCGCATCTAAGTCGGCAATGTGCGAGGCATAGGTGCCATAAAACCAATCTATGCCGATTCCTGATGCCCAACGACGGGCATATCGGCACATCACGTCTGCCTGCACCGAATAGGCTGCATAAACCTTGAAGTGTTCCGTGCGATAATCGGGATGAGAAGAGGGGGTTCGAAATTGTGTTGTGAGCCAATCTTCCAACATTGTTTTGGCTCCCATTCCTGCGGATAAATTCAGATACCAATATCGCTCAAAGGGCTGTGGTGAATAGGCTTTTGTTCGATGTACCAACAGGTTGTAATAAGGCTCATATACCACACCGATTGATGTTCCAAAAGAGTTGGAACCTTTGTTGGGGCGATAAAGCGCACCATTACTATGATGTACAAACTCCAATCCGCCTCTAATGCCCCATTGTTCGTTGAGATGATAGGTTGCATGTACGCCAGCTCCAAAATAAATCAGTGCGTTTGTTCCTATCAACTCGTTATCGATGTTGTTTTGCTTGTTGTACTTTGTATGGCTATAACCAATGCCAAAGCTCAACGAATAGGCAGTTTCCCAATGTTGATGACGAGCAAATGGGCGATAGAATTTGCCGTATAAGGAGAGTGTATTCCCCAAGTGTGAGTCGTAATCCACCATTTCTGCCATTCCCCATGCCGTATCTGGGCTGCGCCGTAGGCGTACCTGATGATTAAGCATGTATCTCACCCCTAAAGTAAGTGATGGATATCCAAAATCTGCCGCATAGGCGTCGCTGTCTGTGGGTAATGCCACTCGCCCTATTTCCGCTGCTATCGATAGGTTGTTTGTCTCTCTAATCCACTTCGCTGCATACTTGTCCAAAGCGAGAATCTTACCCGGCATGACGTGGAGGGAATAGTTATAATGGTGTAATGAATCAGTCTCAGCGGCCTGAACAGTAGTAGAAAGAATTAACAATGCGAAGATGGCGTTCAATAATCTCATGCTCCTACAACATTTCATCCGTCTGTATTCCAAAAATGCGTTGAACATTTGCATTTGTTTGCCGTACAACTTCTTCTTCTGGTATTTTGTAACTCTCTGCTAATTGCTTCATGACATACGCAACAAATGCACTCTCGTTCCGTTTTCCACGCATAGGAACGGGCGCCATATATGGACTGTCCGTTTCCAAAACAATACGGTTCAGAGGTACGTTGACGGGTAACATTTCACGAAGATGACTGCTCTTAAAGGTCAGCACGCCCCCAATTCCCAATGCAAACCGTTCGAAGGATAGCAGTTCTGCCGCCTCTTTCTCGTTTCCTGTGAAGCAATGAAAAACGCCACCAGGCAAGTCTTTTTCGTATTTTCGTAACAGTTTCACCATCTCGTTTTGAGCCTTTCGACAGTGAATCATCAAGGGTAGTCCAAATACTATCGACCACTTTACCTGTTCTTCAAAAGCTTTCAGTTGTTCACCTTCATATTCTCTGCTCCAATAGTAGTCAAGACCAACCTCTCCCACAGCGATGATACGAGGGTTGTCATTTGGTGCTTGTAAATTTTGTTGTAACACACATTTCATTTCTTCCAGCACCTTCTCCCAATCTTCTTTCACTTCTTCGGGGTGTAGTCCTATCATCGGGTACACCACATTAGGATAACTGCGGCTCACACGCATTACATCTGGGAAGTGCGCCAAATCAATGGCAGGGACAAATATCTTGCCTACACCTGCCGTTTGCGCACGTGCTATCACTTCAGGCAAATCGTCCTTAAACTCTTCTCCATCCAAATGGGCATGAGTATCTACGAACTTTACACTTTGAGCGTTGGACATTTAACGAGACTTTCTAATTCTTTGAGGTTTCTACTTTGAACTTGGCAATGAGGTTCATTCATGCTAAAAAACAACTACTCAACTCTTCTTAAAAAGGTCGAACAGTCGGATTTCGCATCCTTTTATTTCACCCTATTCATAAGTTGGTTGGCATACGACAGCAGTTCTTGCTTTCGCTCGGCATGCAACTTTACTGCTTCTAAATATTTTTTGCTTTCTTCAAAATAATAAGCAATCTTATCTTTTGCCAACTGCTCAATTCTCATGGCATTATAAAGAGCAGTTACTGCCTCAATCTTTTCTTGCTTATCGAATTGCACTTTTTGCGTCCATTCGGTGAGTTCAGCACGTTGTTTTGGGGTTGCTAAATTAAATGCGTTAATCAGCATGTAAGTTTTCTTATTACTGATGATGTCTCCGCCTATGGCTTTCCCAAACACCTTGGTATCTCCGTAAACATCAAGGTAGTCGTCTTGTAATTGAAATGCCAAACCAATCTTTTCTCCAAATCGATACAAATTCTCTGCATCTTCTTGACTGGCACCTCCCAAAATGGCACCAATTTTTAGGGCGCAAGCCAAAAGAACACTTGTTTTGAGACGAATCATTTCAATATATTCGTCTTCTGTCACATCATCCCGCTTCTCAAAGTCCATATCATATTGCTGGCCTTCTCCAATCTCTAAAGCCGTTTGAGTAAACAGGTCAATCACCTCTTTTAAGTAATCAGCCCGACAAGTAGCCATGCGTTGATAAGCCAATACCAACATCGAGTCGCCACTAAGTATGGCAGTGTTTGCATCCCAACGCTTATGCACTGTTGCACAACCGCGCCTCAGGTCTGCACAATCCATCAAGTCGTCATGCAATAAAGTATAATTATGGTATGTCTCAATGGCACAGGCGGGCATTAGGATTTCTTCTGGATGCTCCTGATACAGATTGTAAGCTAACATCATTAAGATAGGACGAATGCGCTTTCCACCCAACGACAAGACATATTCTATCGGTTCGTAAAGATGACGTGGCTCTCGGTTGTCAGACAAACGCTCGAGTTGCTCATTGATTAACTTCAGCATTTCATTAGATGTCATCATAGCAATGTATATATTTAATTGATTTTTATAATTTAAAGACCACAGGCACTGCCACCATTGTGCGACAGGGACGATTGTTTTGTACACCAGGTGTCCAATTGGGCATCATGCGTATAACACGTAAGGCTTCTCTATCCAAATACGGATCGACCGACTTTTCGAGTTTGATATCGACAATACTTCCGTCTTTATTGACAATGAATGAGACGACAACCTTTCCTTGTACCTTCTTGCTTTGTGCAACTGGCGGGTAGCGCAACTGACTGGTCAGCCATCGTACGAAAGCAGACCCACCTCCAGGGAACTCTGGCATCTGTTCTACTATTCGGATATTCTGAGTCTGGTTATTCACCAAAGGGATAGGAGGTAGGGCTTCTGATATCTTCGCATTTAATGCCTCTGCACTTCCGTCACCAATAAGTAGCGGACTGGCTGTGTTAGGTAGCAATCTATCTATTTGTTGTTTCAAGGGAGCATCTACCGCTTTGATACGGTCGGTAACCACCTGTGTGGTGGGTTGAGAAGCAGTACTCACCATTTCTTTTTCGTCTATGGCTGGATGTAACTCAATGTCTTGCGCCAATTCGTCCAACATATCCTCCGACGATGTGTCCTCTTGTGGTTGGCTGTTATATTCGAACCCAACAAACAAGAGCGACAAAACGAGAATGAGACCTAACAAAAAACCTGTTGTCTTACTCTCTTCAAGAGAGGGCTTTTCCGATTTCTGATGCACTACCATGATTACTTTTTCCTCTTCCGCATCCTCTTGAGCCACTGCAATAAACTGCTGTTTCTTCCGTTATTCAGTATACGAATTAGTACACAAAGATAATAAGTTATTTGAAAATAGTTGTAACTTTGCACATAAATTAGGAAAATTAAATGAAAAAAGCCGCATTTGTCCTCTTCTCTTTATTTCTTGTGAGCACCGCCTATGCACAAGAAAGCCAGACAACATACAACTTTCTTCGTGTACCCATGAGTGCGCATGCGGCTGCCTTGGGTGGAGACAACGTTTCAGTGATTGAAGACGACGAAGCCCTTGTTTTCCATAACCCCGCATTGCTCACTTCGGTGAGTGACAAAACACTCAACTTGAACTACCTCAACTATATGTCGGGCGTTAATATGCTGAGTGTGGCTTTCAATAAACTCATCAAAGAAAGGGCATCTGTAGCACTCGCTGCCCAATATGTTGACTATGGAAAGATGAAGCAAACCACAGCTGAAAATGTCCAAATCGGAGAATTTTCAGCCAAAGATATTGTACTGTCTGGCTATTTCTCTTATATGTTGTCCGACTTATGGTCTGGAGGCATTTCGGCTAAGTTGCTTACATCTTATATTGGTGGCTACAATTCATTGGCAATGGGGATTGATGTTGGAATTAATTATTACAACCCTGACAAAGGCTGGTCGGCATCCTTGGTTGCCAAAAACATGGGAGGACAGTTGAAAGCCTACGATGATAATTACGAAAGCATGCCTCTGGATGTGCAATTAGGCGTGAGCAAACGGCTGATACACACTCCTTTAAGGTTTCATGCCACTTTGGTGGATCTCAATCACCTCAATTACAAACTGATACATCATTTGGTTGCTGGAATAGACATCTTATTCTCCGACCAAGTATGGGTGGGCGCAGGTTACAACTTTAGGCGTGCCAACGAAATGAGCATTACCAGCATTGACGAGGAGAGCAATCACGGCGCAGGCTTTTCGTGTGGCGCAGGCATCAATCTTCATCGCTTCAAAATCAATCTTGCTTACGGCAAATATCATGTTTCCAGTAGCTCGGTTGTCATCAACGCTGCGTACCAACTGTGATACTGTAACCCAATAGATGGCATGGTGGAGGTTGTAGAGAGCCATGCAACTTATTCTTATCCATCGGTTCTTTTCCGCTGAAACAGCACATTATTTATAGGGCGGTTCTATAAATTACCACCGTAAAGTTTTTTATGTCAGTCTTTTTACGTTTTGTCATCTTGTGGACTCTTTTTATATAAA
>NZ_JRPQ01000090.1 GCF_000762405.1 Hoylesella timonensis S9-PR14
CCCCCCCCCCCCCCCCCCGTATTTTTAACACTTTTTATTAATCTTTCGTACACTACTCTCTGTTCGTCTTCTTTCATCGTAAGAAAAGGCATGAGAGGAGTATCGCCATTCCCATGAGTGCCATGCGACTTACGCATAGTATCCATGAGTAGTAACAGTCCAAGCAGAAAATACTGCGACAAAGCAATGAAAACGAGCTATAATAGCGTAACTCTGATAGAGATGAAGTAAAAAAAGGATAATATAACCGAAAATTCAAACTAAAGATATAGTATGGGAAGAACTGATGATAAGTTTAAGTCGATAACCAACGAATGTTTATCAAATTTCAAAACTGAAGAAAGTAAGGAACTCATGGTGAAAGAAATTGTCAGAAAGAAGAAACCATACATTCCTCCTTGCTGCGAGGTGATAAAGCTTGATAGTGAAAACCACCTTTTGGAGGGATGGGGATTACAGAGCAGTAAGATTGTGGCAGATAATTAACATGATAATTTGGTTTTGCTGCTGAGGTTGCATACTAAATAACCGAGTATAGACAATGAGGTATTCGAGTATTTTAATTTATATAATTCTTAAAGGAAAGGAACGATAATGAAAAAAAAGTATGAAAAGCCCGTAATTGAAATAATAAGAATGGATGACGCCATGCAGATGATTTGCGGCAGCCCTGGGTTTAAGAGCCAAACACCTATCGAAATAGGTAAATGGGATGAACCAGAAGAAACGAATGCGAACGGAACATCAGAAGAAATTAATGAATTACCGGACTGGCTAAAAGAAGAGCCCTAAAAGCCATCCTATCTTTTTCTAAAAACGCACGCTATAACAAAAACAAATAACACAATGAAAAAACTTTTTTATAATTGTAAGGCTATTGGTGCTGCCTCGATATTGTGTTTGGCAGCCATAGCAACGTCTTGCTCTCAAGAGCTTGAAGAAGGAAAAATTCAGACGGATAACAACAAAGCAGAGCTTAACGTAGTAAAAATAAACTTCGCTACCGATGCCTTGACACGAGGCACCATGTACGACGAAATAGCGCAAATGCCCGACGATGCTACCTTTGGTGTTTATGGCTACGCGCATAAAGAAGGTGAAACTACTCCCAACGACCCCAACTTTATCAATAACGGCAGCGCAAAGAAAGACGGTGTAGTGCGTGTAAAAGGCAAGGTGGCAACGTACAAAACAAACATGCCGAAGGTGCAGCTCGCCGCCGTATACCCTCAACTAAGCGATGATAATAAGTTTAAAAGGACAGGCGCAAACACCTATACCCTTACCTACTCCCTGCAAGAAGACATGGCACAGCAGAAAGACTTGATGATAGGGCAGGCGGAGGAGTTTGAGATAAATGATCAGAACTCTACCGATGAAAATATAAACAGTGGTAAGACAATAGACATGCACCATGCCCTTACAGCTATCAACTTCGCGATTGGCGACCGCGTACCTACTGGTTACACCATTGAGGGCATTCGCCTAAGAAATCTATATACCAAAGGTACCTGCAAGGTAGACTTATCGAAGACCACCGATGCTGATCGCTTCACATGGGAAAACCTTAGCGAGAAAGACAAATATGTGTATATTAAAACAAGCCACATCACCACCACACAGAGAAACAGAACCCAGTTTACCGGGCTAAAAACAAGCGATAACAAGTACGACAACCTTACCATCTTCATGATACCACAACAGGTAGGCGATGACGCTAAAGCAGAGGTGATACTAAAGAAAGATGAAAAAGAATATAAGAGCGTAAGAGATGTAAAAGGTGAAAAAGTAACACCCGAAAATGATACAAGGGTAAAAATTAAACGTATAATCATTCCTCTTAAAAGAAAAGATGGCAAACCATATCAAGCAGGTGAGGTGGAAAAATATTTAGTGAATAGCCTGACAAACAAGACAAAAGAAAAAGATTCTAATATATCTATAGAAGTAGTAGATCCAAACAACTACGAGAAAACTAACAAATATATAAAACCTAATAAAGAATATTTTTGCAAAAAAGACGAGAAAAAACAAAATACATATAATGTGTTTATAGATTGCTATCGATACGCAGTTAATACCGATAAAACAAATAAACATTTTAATTATGCAATAACAGCTCCTAATACTTTTAAGATAGAAAGTGTAACGTATCTCACATATAAAGGTAAAGACCCTGAGTACCTTAATATGCCAGAAAATAGCGTAACATGGGAGATTACAAAACAACCTAATGGAGATAGCACAATAGGCTCTTTTAGCTTAACTTTCTATCCTGATAATTATCCGAAGGATGTAATAGGTAAATCAAGGGGGAAAATGGTAGCACAACCACATAGGTTAGGTTCAGAAAGTGGAGATGCTATTATTATAACTTTAGTAGCAGATGGTTTTGAAGGTCAAGAATTAACAATAACTTGTAAAGATTTCCCCAAGAAAAAGAAAAAGTCCTAATAGCTGGCATAAGGCAAGCAGTTAAGCGGTAAAAAGAGCAAGCGCAACGCCACGCGATGACAAACGTAGAGCGTTGCGCTTTGCGTTTGCTCGCTTTATATCACACATTATTTCTTGTGACTATTCGGTAATACTTATAACGACATACTAAAAAAAGAAGTAGATAATGATGCAATTGAACAGAAAAGTTGATAGCATACCCTCTTCTGTCAATGTGCTGAAAAAAAATATGGGCGTTTCTATAAATTAGCTTTGTCAGTTTGCGAGGCTGTTTTTGGCGGTCAATTTTTGTTTGTGAGTGAAGGAGTATAGCGAGCTATACGACTGAACGAACAAGCAAATTGAACCCAAAAAAGACCGCAAGATGACAAAACGTAAACCGTCCAACATAAATAAAACTTTACGGTGGTGATTTGTAGAACCGCCCATATAATGTTGATACGAAGACAAGTGAGATGGAATGATAATTATTGCTGAATTTTCTTTACAAAGAGTCTCTCAAAACTCGCGTGAAAACATCCAACGGCAAAGTTGGTCGCAAATACGCGAGTTATGAGCAAGTTTCATAATCCGTTGTTATTTAATGCATTACGCTTGGTGCACTTCCTTTCTTTCCTAATTTTATCATTTTTTGGCAGCTAACTCATTGAGATAAGCTAACTATTTGCATGCTTTAATGCTCTTGAAGCATGTGAATAACACCTCTAATATATGTTTCCAAGACCGTTAAATCAATGTTTTGATTAAAAAAACCGTTTATTTTGTTAAAATCAGCCCATTTTTGTTGGGCGTTTGCCTATTGATTTTTTCTATTTTGAAGATTTTAGATGACCGTTTTTTGGTA
>NZ_JRPQ01000091.1 GCF_000762405.1 Hoylesella timonensis S9-PR14
CGAAACGGAGTAGCAACTGGGACTACAAGCAAAGACGGGGCGAAGCCCCAATAGGAATATAGCCCAGGGCAAACGCCCTGGGTGAGCGTTCATTAGCTAAATGGCGCGCTGTAAGCGCAACAGGAATCAATGGAGCATCCTTTCCCAATCATTCCTTTTGCTCTTTCAGAGCGCAAGATAGAGGCGCAACTGTACCCAGGGTGTTACCCTGGGCTAAATTCTTATTGGGCTTTCAGCCCGTCTTTGCGGTATGCAAACCCTACATTCTAAAATTATGATGAGTAATACCTCACCGCTTTGCTACGGTTCTACCATTTATGAGCCACTATTGTTGAACATTAAATGTAACAAATAAAACATAGACGTATAACCAAGGACATCGTACTGCCGTTGATGCTACGAGCAATAACGCAGCGAAATTTCAGCAGAATGATATCCATTAACCTTGTGCATCAAATAGGTTTACAAGCAACGATGGGACGAAACCCTAATAGGCGGAAAGCTCTAGACATTGTGCAGCAGCTACGGTTACCAGCAAAACGAGGTGAAACCCTAATCGCCAATAGCCTTCGAAACGGAGTAGCAACTGGGACTACAAGCAAAGACGGGGCGAAGCCCCAATAG
>NZ_JRPQ01000092.1 GCF_000762405.1 Hoylesella timonensis S9-PR14
CGAAACGGAGTAGCAACTGGGACTACAAGCAAAGACGGGGCGAAGCCCCAATAGGAATATAGCCCAGGGCAAACGCCCTGGGTGAGCGTTCATTAGCTAAATGGCGCGCTGTAAGCGCAACAGGAATCAATGGAGCATCCTTTCCCAATCATTCCTTTTGCTCTTTCAGAGCGCAAGATAGAGGCGCAACTGTACCCAGGGTGTTACCCTGGGCTAAATTCTTATTGGGCTTTCAGCCCGTCTTTGCGGTATGCAAATCCTACATTCTAAAATTATGATGAGTAATACCTCACTGCTTTGCCACGGCTCTACCATTGAAGAATCCTTGTTATGACAACTCATATAAATGGAAGAATGAAGAAAACAAACTAATGAATGCTTACATTCGCCGAATAAAGCAAATCTGCCAACACTCGTTAGAGAAATACAGGTCACTGAACTACTACTGTAATGAAACGGAAGTAGAATTTTTTATCATTACAACGGAATGGCACGTAATAACACGGACGTGCTGTGAAATCTCGTGAAAACCAGTTGCGACGAATAACACATACAATGAACGAAGAGAGAAGGCTGTCCCACTCTCACAAGCACATTTGTAACCTATTTCAAATAGGTTGTGTGTCTTTGCCAAGTTCTTATCATTCGGTGAACGCTTGCGTTCATTGAGCAAAACTATTGGACTTGTTTCATTTGCCCAATTCTTTGTTGAAACAAAAGGAAAAAGATTGTTTTTCAAAGCGAACAACGCCTCGTAAACGGAAGAGCCATGCAAGCAAAAGGAAATAAGCAGACGATGTTTTGCGATTTACAAAAAATTACTATACCTTTGCAAATGCTAAAGAAAGTAGAGTTGATTGAACCACAAGAATCAACTTACGGGATGTAGCGCAGTTGGTAGCGCACTACGTTCGGGACGTAGGGGTCGGGCGTTCGAGTCGCCTCATCCCGACCAATAACGCAAAAAGCACTTCATACTTTTCGTACGAAGTGCTTTTTTATTGTGAATCATTAGATTTCGTTTTTAGGACAAACCCTGAATTTCACCATTGACAACAGAAATGTTCTCGGCTGAAGGAATCTTGGGCAAGCCTGGCATGCGCATAATGTTTCCTGCAATCGCCACTATCATCTCTGCCCCCTTGTTAATAACGAAGTCACGAATAGTAATGTCAAAATTGGTTGGCATTCCATAGGCTTTCGCATCTTCAGAGAAAGAGTATTGTGTTTTTGCAATACATACAGGGAAGTGAGCGCATCCCAATTCCTCAATACGACTCAACATCTTCTTGGCTGCAGGCTTGAGAATAACGTCACGTGCTCCATAAAGTTGCAGCGCAATCTTGCGTACTTTATCTTCTACCGAGTCGTTATCATCATACAACATCTTTAGCGGTGTTGAAGGCTTTTGCGCAATGGTGTCCACAACCAGACGTGCCAATGCTTCTGCTCCTTTTCCTCCGTCAACGAAGGCGGTATTGATAGCACAACCTACGCCTAACTCTTGGCAATGCTCTTGAATCAACTGTAACTCCTCATTAGTGTCCGTTGGAAATCGATTGATGCAGACAACCACTGTCTGACCGAAGGATTGAAGGTTGTGAATGTGCTTGTCCATATTGGCAAAGCCCTGCTTAATTCCTTCAATATGCGGTTCCTTGATAGACGACAAGTCAATACCACCGTGCATTTTCAACGCTTGTGCGGTAGCTACTAACACCGTCAGTTTAGGAGAAATACCAGCCTTACGACATTTGATATCAAAGAACTTCTCTGCTCCTAAATCAGCACCGAATCCTCCCTCTGTAATAGCGTACTCTCCAAAGGTCATCGCCATCTTAGTTGCCATGACACTGTTACAACCGTGTGCGATATTGGCGAAGGGTCCACCATGGATAAAGGCAGGTGTGTTCTCTGTGGTCTGGACTAAGTTTGGATGAATAGCATCATGCAAAATAGCGGTAATGGCACCTGCCACACCGAGGTCTTTCACTGTAAAAGGCTTTCCTTCAATGGTAAAGCCCAAAAGGATATTCTCAATTCGTCTCAACAAATCATCTTCATCCTGAGCCAAACAAAGGATTGCCATAATTTCAGATGCAGGCGTAATATCAAAGCCTGACTCAGAAACAATGCCGTCGGTACGTCCACCCAATCCTGTGATAATGTTACGCAAGTTGCGATCGTTCACATCCAGGACTCGTCTCCAAAGCACTTCTTTTAAGGCAAACCCCTCGTCACGATGCTGGTAACAATAGTTATCCAACAAGGCTGAAATCATATTATTAGCCGAAGTAATGGCATGGAAATCACCTGTGAAGTGAAGATTTATCTTCTCCATTGGCAGCACCTGTGC
This sequence comes from Hoylesella timonensis S9-PR14, assembly GCF_000762405.1. Taxonomy (GTDB): domain Bacteria; phylum Bacteroidota; class Bacteroidia; order Bacteroidales; family Bacteroidaceae; genus Prevotella; species Prevotella timonensis_A. The sequence goes on from NZ_JRPQ01000092.1 coordinate 2,357, forward strand.
ATAACCTCCACCTGCAGCTCCACCTTTCATTCCAAAGCAAGGACCTAAAGAAGGTTCGCGCAAAGCAACAATGGTTTTCTTTCCAATCCTGTTCATTCCCAATGCCAGCCCGACACTGACCGTTGTTTTACCATTTCCTGTTTTGGTAGGTGTAATAGAAGTCACCAAAATAAGATTGGATTTTTTTACCTTCTCATCATCAATCAGGGTGTAAGGCACTTTTGCTATATACTTTCCATAAGGCTCTAAATCGTCCTCTGGAATATTAATTTGACGTGCGATGTCACCAATAAGGTTTAATTTTGCCTCATGAGCAATTTCTGAGTCTGTTTTCATTTTAATTGATTAGCTTAAGTTTGACATATTAGATGCTCCAAATTTACTTGAAAAAACTTCAAGGTGCAACCTTTTTACCTATTATTTGCCTTTCATACCGTTAAAAGAAGTATGGACATACTGATGAGGACAAGATTTGAAACAGGCATCATTGGTGCTACTCATCGAGACACTGATCAAGTTCTTTTATAATTTCTTCCTTGTCAAGATTTTGCCCAATGAACACTAACTTCTGCATGCGGTCACCATATTGTTCGTCCCAATCACGCTGAAGTCCGGGGTTCTGCGCCATATACTTTTGCAGTTGTTCAGCTGGCATGGTAGCATACCACTGCCCAGCATCGCGAATTTGAACCTGTTTTCCTGCCTGTTCAAAAACATAACATTTATCTTTTTCATCGTGAAAATAACAAATTCCCTTGCAACGAATAATGTTCTTAGGCCAACGACGAGCAACAAAATCATCGAACAATCCGAGATTAAACGGAGGACGTCGATAATAGACAAACGTTTCTATATGATATTCGAGTGCCTCTCCACTCTCTTCGTTCTCAATTCCCTCATGTTCATCGTGGTGGTGATGATGGTGGTGATGATGCTCCTGCGCCGTATGAGAAGGCTCAGTGTCACCATGATTTTCTATCTCTGCTATCCAACTGGCAGAGGTAGCCACCTTTTCAAAATCGAACATATCTGTATGAAGGATTAAATCTAAATCGATATCACCATAGTTACAGGTCAAGATTTGTGCCTTGGGTTGAATGGCACGGATAATCTTCTTCACCTTTTCCAGTTCTTCTGCGCTCACTTCTGCCGCCTTGTTCAGCACGATAAAGTTGCAAAATTCTATTTGTTCGATGACTAACCGCTCCAAATCATCGTCATCAATGTTTTGCTTCAGCAAGTCGTCTCCAACATTAAACTCATCGCGCAACCGCAAGGCATCAACCACGGTGACAATAGCATCCAGTTTCGCAATGCCATTTTTAGCCAAATGAGGATACAGTTCGGGATATGCACAAATGGTTTGAGCTATCGGAGCTGGCTCACAAATGCCACTTGCCTCAATAACAATATAATCGAACTTATTCATCCGAACAATATCATTCAGTTGTTCTATCAGGTCCACCTTCAGTGTGCAACAGATACAACCATTTTGAAGTGCCACCAAACTATCGTCTTTCTGACCCACTACGCCACCTTGTTCAATCAGGTCGGCATCGATATTAACTTCTCCAATGTCGTTGACAATAACGGCGAACTTGATACCTTTCTTATTCGATAAAATGCGATTCACCAAAGTAGTCTTACCACTTCCCAAATATCCAGTAAGCAATAAAACAGGAGTTTCTTGTATTTTCATTTCTTCTTATATTTTACGTTGTTCATGCAAATGTAGACAAAATTCTTGAATTCTCACCTTATTGGAATTAAAAACGGAAATAAAACTTGCCAAAAACTTAACACCTAAAAACGCAAACAAATGGAGCTAATGACAGTGCCAAAGGACATGAAAAACGATAGAAACGGTTATTCCGAGAAAGAAACATAAGGCGAAAGTCGTGCTATCACGTCAGGTGTGAAATCTGGAAGCATGCTTAAATCCTCCCAACGATGTATGGGACCCTTCAAACGTCGATAATCTACAATGGCTCGAGCTCTGTAATAACCAATGTAAGGATGTCGCTTGAGCTGATGTATGGATAACCGATTGATAAACAGACGTTGGATTTGTTCTGTGTCATGCTTTGAAATACGGAAATAAGGCAAAGATTCTTCTGGGAAATCTTCTATTTCTAACAGTTGTTGCGTTGAATAAAACCCTCCCAATCGGGTACGGTAACGAATGATTTGACGTGCGTAATAGCTCCCAATGCCAGGCACCTTTTTTAATAAATTAGTATCTGCCGTGTTCACTGAGATATGTTCTGAAGATTTTATTTTGACGGGAAAGCGGAGCGTATCACGCCCATAGCCCACAGTTTTGTTCACCGATGCGACCGCTTCTGCAGCTGGTTGATAATCTGAACCAATATGGATATAGGGTTCGAGTGTTCGATATTGCTTCTGTGTTAATCCATAAAGACGTGCAAAATCGCTGCGCTGACGATATACGCCTCCTGCTGCTCTATACTTATATATATTCCGAACTTGCCACGGTTGGAGTCCTAAGCGTAACAAAGCTGTGCTGTCTGCTGTATTAGGATCGAAAGGGAAGAGTTCTATTTGTCGACCTTCCACACGGTAATATACAGCAGGTTGCTGTCCATAGCGGTCAACATGAACATCCCGATAAGCAAATACCGTGTCATGAATGGGGGTATTGGCGTCAATATTCTTTGGGTCACTAAAGACATAGAACAGTATTGTCGCTCCAACACCTAAGAGCAACAGAAATAAAAGTGCCTTGCGATCTGACTTGTTAAAATAAAAAAAATCCTTGAAAGACATCACTATTCAAGATGATTGTTAAGATATGGGCGGACTTCCATAGCAGAGATAGCACCTCATCAGCACGAGCAAATGATTTTCACTCCACAATTGTTTCTTATCATGAACAAAATACTGTAACTTTGCACCGTACATTGTCGAAAGCAAATGAAACAACAGATTTCCCATTTTCTGCGAACATATCCCGTGACTTTGACTTTGGTCATTGGCATTTGGATTGTATGTCTCATTCCAATTCCAGAGACACCATTGAGCGATGTTGCCTTAATGGATAAGTGGACACACATTGCATTATACTTTGTGCTCACGTCTTGCATTTACTGGGAGGACCTCAAGAGTCGACGACCGCTCACCTCTAAGCTACTGTTCATCATCGCTTTTCTGACTCCTCTATTGATGGGAGGGCTCATCGAGATTGTTCAAGCAACATGTACCCATGGCAATCGAAGTGGAGATTGGTACGACTTCCTTGCCAACAGCATTGGTGTCATCTTAGCGCAACTTATTGGTATTCTTCTGGTAAGGTATTTTTCCAGTCGGAATAAGGATGATTGAGCATGTATTTGTTGTAAAACCGTGCATCGCCAGTCACCTCCATTCCAATAAAATCGGGTTTCACATAAGGCTCTTGTTCATGAGCCAATTCCACTTCTGCCAACACCAAACCTTCATTGTCTCCGTAGAATTCATCCACTTCAAAGGTATGTGCTCCGCTTTTAACCAAGTATCTACGCTTATCTATCACACCCCCTTGACATAATTTGAAGAGATGTGATGCCTCCTCCATGGTTATTTCTGTCTCAAATTCATAGCGAGACAAGCCTCCATTGGTAGCCTTTCCTTTAATGGTTAGGTAAGCTTTATCGTCACGAGTTCTTATTCTGACGGTCGCCCCAATGCATGGAAGGTAGCCTTGTTGGATATGACTGCTTGAGAAAGCAAACTGCTTATAGGCGTTACCTTTCTTTACCAAGAACTTCCGTTCTATTTCTAATCCGCTCATTATTAAACATTCAGCGCAACAATCATCCATATTATGGCACAAACAAGCAATGCGATGGAGAGCCATTTGATGACATTCTTTGCCTGCTTCTCTTGTCTTGCGTCACGCTTTGTTCTGTTGAATTTGTTTTTTCCACTCATCTTTGTATGATTTAAAAGGTTAGTTAATCTTCACTTTCCACCACGGGGAACTCCATTAAATAGGCTTTTATAAAATCATCTATCTTCCCATCCATCACTCCATCTACATCGGTTGTTTGGAAATTGGTACGATGATCCTTCACTCTTCGATCGTCAAAAACATAACTTCGGATTTGACTTCCCCATTCTATTTTCTTCTTTCCTGCTTCTATTTTTGCCTGTGCTTCGAGCCGTTTCTTCATGGCACGATCGTACAGTTGGCTCTTCAGCAGCTGCATCGCCTTGGCTCGGTTCTTCGGTTGGTCGCGCGTTTCGGTGTTCTCTATCAGGATTTCTTCCTCTTCTCCAGTGTCTGGGTCATGATATTGATAGCGAAGACGCACCCCAGATTCTACCTTATTGACATTTTGTCCACCAGCTCCGCTCGATCTAAACGTATCCCAGGAAACACAAGCGGGGTCTACAAAGACCTCTATGGTGTCGTCTACCAATGGAGAAACAAAAACACTGGCAAAGCTTGTCATTCGCTTTCCTTGCGCATTAAATGGTGAAACACGCACCAAACGATGCACTCCATTCTCACTTTTCAAGAACCCATAGGCGTATTCGTTTCCCTCTATCTTCATGGTAACACTCTTAATCCCAGCCTCTTCACCATCTTGGATGTCACTCACCGTACACTTATAGTCATGCGCTTCAGCCCATCGCATATACATACGCATGAGCATTTGCGCCCAATCTTGGCTCTCTGTACCGCCAGCGCCCGAATTTATCTTCATGACACAGTCCATAGGGTCTTCTTTCTGGCGCAACATATTCTTGAGTTCCAAATCTTCTATGGCGGCTATGGCTTTGGCATAGTCATGGTCCAACTCTTCTTCGGTGACCATTTCATCACGATAGAATTCAAACGCCAACTGTAATTCATCAGCCATCTGACGAACTTGCTCATAACCTTTCAGCCATTTCTCAATGCCTTTCACCTTGATCATTTGCTCCTGTGCGCACTGTGGGTCTTCCCAAAAGTCAGGAGCTTGCGTTCGCAGTTGTTCTTCTTCGAACTCTATCTTCTTTTGGTCAATATTCAAATAATGATGTAACGCCTGTGTGCGCTCTATCACATCCTTGAGTTGGTCACTTGTTATCATTCTTCATACATCTTATTAATGATGTCCTTGTAATTCTTATTGATAGCAGGACGTTTAATTTTCAGCGTATTGGTTAATTCGCCTCGCTCCATGGTGAAATGATGAGGAACGAGTGTAATACGCTTCACTTGTTCGTAGTGCGCCAACGATTGTTGTAACGTCAAAATACGATCGAGCATCATCTTCACGATTCGAGCATCTTCACAAATTTCCTCTCGGCTATTAAACGCAATTCCATGATCGCGCGCATACTCTTCCAATAAGCGGAACTCTGGCACAATTAATGCTGAAACAAACTTGCGCTGGTCGGCAATGATGACCGCCTGATCGATGTATTTGTCTACCAACATCATGGCTTCTATCATTTGCGGAGCGACGTATTTACCATTGCTGGTTTTGAAAAGGTCTTTGATTCTTTCGGTCAGATATAATTCTCCGTCCTTCAAATAGCCTGCATCACCTGTATGAAAGAAGCCATCTTCATCGAACGCCTGTTCGTTTATATGCTCTCGTTTATAATATCCTCGGGTGATAGTGGGGCCCTTTAATAGAATTTCGCTGTTCTCTCCTATCTTTACTTCTATGCTTTCTATCGGTCTCCCCACCGAACCTACGGTATAAGTCTTTCCAATCCGATCACAAGAGACTGTGGCTAAACTCTCTGTCAAACCATAACCAACCACCATACAAATTCCTACAGAATGAGTAAACTCCTCTACCTCTGGCGAGACATAGGCACCTGCTGTTGGGAAGAAATGTGCATTTTCCAGCCCTATCTGCTTACGAACTAACGACATGACTGTTTTGTTATACATCTCATATTCCATCTTTAATGCGAGTGGTGGGCGTTTTCCTTTGCTCAAATAATCGATATTATACTTTTTCCCTACATTTAATGCTCGCTGAAATATCTTTCTTTGAATTGTATTTGCTTCATCTATTTTTTCTTTTACAGCAACATATACTTTTTCCCAAAAGCGTGGAACCGCACACATACAAGTGGGATGCATCTCTCGCATGGACTGCTGTATCTCTTTTGGGTAAGTGTTGATGATGATTTTTGCCCCTTCTGTCAAACACAAATAAATCCAACCACGCTCAAATATATGTGTGATAGGAAGGAAATCCATTACGATATCATCCTCCCCCAAAGGCACACATTGGTCGTTAGCTATCATAGCTGCAGAATATTGTCCATAGGTTAAAATAACCCCTTTGCTCTCACCAGTTGTCCCACTGGTATACAAGATATTACAAATATCTTCATCATTTGCCTCTCCCCAGCGCTGCTCTACCGCAGCTTGTTGTGGCAAATGCTCTACAGAAGCTATAAAATCATCAAAATATATCGTATTAGGATCATGTTTGCTTACGCATACATTACGGTCAAAGACAATGATGCGGTTAAGTGTGGGACACAGAGCGGACACCCTATGTGCTTTGTCGTATTGTTCCTGCTCACCAACAAAAAGAATTTTAATTTGAGCATCGTTGATCATGTATTGTATCTGCTGCTCACTACAGGTTGCATAGAAAGGAATAGTTACCGCTCTTATGCCATAAGCCCCAAAATCTGTATAAAGATATTGTATGCAATTTTGTGCAAACACACCAATAGTTTCTTGTGATTTCATACCTGAATTTATCAGTGCATTCGATACTTGCATCACGCGCAAGGAGAACTGATTCCAGGAGACTGTCTTCCATGATTTACTCCCAAAGTTACGGAAAGTCAACGCGTCCCGTGCTCCGTATTTTTTTGCTTGTTCGTGTATCAGAACAGATAGATGACATCTTGTTTGCATAAAAGTCTGTATTTTTTTTATCCTATGACAAAGGTACGATAAATTGCGAAACCTCCCAAGTATTGCTTCTCTTATTTTCCTTGCCGAGAGGGTTTCATCAAGAGATAACCAAGACATCCACCCACGATAGAGGCAGCAAAGATACCTATCTTGGCTTGCGTCAGCAATAAGTCGGTACGAAAAGCCAAGGTAGAAATAAACATGGACATCGTAAAACCAATAGATGCCAAAAAGCCCAACGCAAATAAATGCCTCATCGACATGTCATGAGGGCGCTTGACAATGTTCAGCTTATCCAATAGCCATGTAATGCCTACCACTCCAAGAGGTTTCCCCAACAGTAAGCCGAGGGCTATACCTATAGCAACATTGGTGGCAAATATCGCCGACCAGTCGATGCCCACCAAACTGATGCCAGCATTGGAAATGGCAAAGATGGGAAGTACAAGGAACGTGACAAATGGATTTAGATGGTGCTCTATCAACTGCAAAGGCGGAATGGCTATCTTGGCATCTTCCCGAATGGTGGCTAATATCTTCACCTGCTCGTTTTCCAACGTACGATACTCATTGGTGTTGGCGGTCATAAAGCGTAGCCCCAATTTACGCATCCTATAAAGATAGGTACTCTCGTCTATCGTAGAGTCGGCGGGGATGGTTAAGGCGGCTAACACCGCAGCAATAGTGGCATGGATTCCCGACAAGAGGAAAGCAATCCAAACACCTACGATGCCCAAAAATGCGTAGAAGAAAACATTTTTGACTCCTAATTTATTCCCAATAAACATCAATAATAGGAAGCCCAAACCCAATGCTAAATTGGCAACAGAGATTTCAGAGGTGTAGAAAAGGGCAATCACTATCACCGCTCCTAAGTCATCGACAATAGCCAAGGTGGTTAAAAACACTTTAATAGAGGTGGGTACATGCTTTCCTAAAAGGAACAACACGCCTAAGGCAAAGGCGATATCCGTCGTCATGGGAACTCCCCAACCAGTATATTCGGGGGTACCCGCATTGAAGAAAAGATATACCAAAGCTGGAATCGCCATTCCACCAATAGCAGCCCCAATGGGCAGAATGATGTTGCGAGGATTGGAAAGCTCGCCTGAAATAAGCTCACGTTTAAGCTCCAACCCTATATGGAAAAAGAAAATAGACATCAATCCATCGTTAATCCAATGGTGAAGACTAAAATACAGATAGGGTTCTCCATTCCATATAAAACCTAACTTTTGCTGAAAAAAGTCATAATAGCGATCGCTGAGTGCAGAGTTTGCCAACAAGATAGCGAGTAGCACTGCCACAGCGAGCACTATTCCTCCCGACTTTTCTTGTGCCATAAAGCGTTGAACACACTTCACTACCTTATCATAAATATTCCTACTTCCTTGTTTGTCTGACATTAATATGTTGATTTTAAGTTGATCAATAATATTCAAAAAGATATAATCTCTAAAGAATTCGATACAAAAATAACAAAAAATCAACTAAATACAAGTAATTTTGTTATTTATTCATGTAAGCATGACACAACTCGCTCATTGAAGAAAGGCAGTTGACTGTGAAAACAATCTTTCCTCTTTTGTCTCAACAACAAATACGAGCGAAGCAAATTGCATGACTTTTGTTCACAGTTTTCATCATTCACTTTCATGGATTGTCACAAAAATTACCTTTCCATTTTGCCAAAGACCTTCATTGTTTTTGTCCTATCATTTTACCAAAAAACGGTCATTGAAAATCTTCAAAATAGAAAAATTTAATAGGCAAACGTTGGGCAAAAATGCACTGATTTTAACAAAATAAACGTCTCTTCAAGCTAAAATATTGACTTATCGGTCTTGGAAACATGTATTAGAGTCGTTATTCACATGCTTCAGCGGCATTAAAGCATGCAAATTGGAGGCTTATCTCAATGCTTTAGTCGTTGAGAAATGATAAAAATGGGAACAAACGAAAGTGATTTAATCGTAATAGCTTATGAAACAATAGATTATGAAAGTTGCTCAAAATTAGCGTATTTGCGACCAACTTTGGTGTTGGTTGATTTTACGCAAGTTTTGAGAGGCACTTTGTAAAGAAAATTCAGCATTTGTTTTCATTTCACGCAGCGTTCCACCAAACTTACAGATGTTGTTTTACTGATGCTTTTAAGGAAAGAAAAATCATTCTCAAATGAAAGCGCTACGATTATTCTATACCATAAGCGTTTTTCCATCTGTGGACTGGGGTAACACATAATAGATGTGTGTTAGAGATGAATGAACGATTGATTTTCTTACTTTTTTGAAAACCTAAACAGATATGCTTATCCAACAGAAGGTAAAAGCCCATCAAATCGAATGGATTTGATGGGCTTTTACAAAGAATGTTGTTCCCACATGAACGAGGGATTACACTTCCTTCATGTGTGATGATTATTGGGCGAGTAACTTCTTTACTACCTCAGAGATAGCACGACCATCGGCTTTTCCAGCTAACTTTTTCGTGGCTATCCCCATTACCTGCCCCATCTCTTTCATACTCGATGCGCCCACTTGCTCAATAATTTCTCTGACTGCTGACGCAATTTCTTCCATAGACAACTGCTGAGGCAAATAACGCTCAATCACTTGAACCTGCTGCAATTCTACATCTGCCAAGTCTTGTCGACCGGCATCAATATAGGTTTGTGCGGCTTCTTTACCTTGCTTCGCCAATTTCTGTATAATCTTGAGTGCCGCATCATCGTTGAGTGTATCGTTGGCTCCAGGTGCTGTCTTGGCTTCGAGAAAAACTTTCTTGATATTTCTAAGTGTGTCAAGAGCCACTTTATCTCGCGCTTTCATCGCTGTTTTGATGTCTTCGCTAATCTGTTCAAATAGTGCCATATCATTTATTTTTTGAGGTATTACTTCGTATCACATTTTGATTGTTGCCAAACTGCAAGTCTCTTTATCCAAAACTGATAACTCCTTGAATAGGATCGTTGTTCTCCTTATGGTCAGATTCTTCAGTTTCGCCAGCCGCTTGTTTGCGGATATCATCCAACATTTGACGTGTTCGTTTATAAGTGGGATAACTCTCCACAGCCAAGATGACATCCTCATTGTCCAAATCTTCATTGCTAAAGAGATAGATGTGTGGATGACGTTTGTACTTAGAGTTCTTGCCGTCCTTATAATATTGGTCTTTTCTGATGAGCAATTGTGCTTTGCGCTCTTCTTCTTCAGCAATGCGCATGGCTTCTTCTTGCGAGTGGCGTTTGCCGATGTGGCTGTTCATGCCTTCCACATCATTGATACCGAAGCCCGTTGCCAAGATAGTTACCTTGACTTTCTTGCCGAGATCGGGATCGATGGCGAGTCCCCATTTGATTTCAAAGTCGCTATCAAAACGCCCCATAAAATCGTTCACATCATTCATCTCCTCCATCATCAGACCGCTGTTGTCATTCTTTTCGTTGCAGAAGTTAATGCTCAGCAAGATTTTCTTAGAGTTAAAGATGTCGTTGTCATTGAGCAGCGGCGAGTTAAGTGCATCTTCAATCGCAGCCTTCACACGTCCCTCGCCTTCGCCAAAGCCCGTACTCATAATGGCTACTCCACCATCTTTCAGCACTGTTTTCACATCGTTAAAGTCCAAATTAATGAGCCCATGGTTGGTGATGATTTCTGCTATACTCTTGGCTGCAATGCTTAACGTGTCGTCAGCCTTACCAAAAGCGTCTAAAACGGTCAAGTCTGGATAAATTTCGCGCAAGCGTTCGTTATTGATAACCAATAGCGCATCGACATGCTTTGCCATTTCTTCCACACCGTCCAAGGCTTGGTTAATCTTCTTGTCACCCTCAAAACGGAAGGGAATAGTAACGATACCGACGGTTAAGATGCCCAATTCTTTAGAGATACGCGCAATGACGGGTGCTGCACCTGTACCCGTTCCACCTCCCATTCCAGCGGTGATGAACGTCATACGAGTGCCGTCATTGAGCATGTTCTTGATGTCCTCAAGGCTTTCCTCGGCTGCTAATCTTGCCTTTTCGGGTTTGTTACCTGCCCCTAATCCTTCTTTTCCTAATTGTAGATGATAAGGTACAGGACTATCATTGAGGGCTTGATTATCGGTATTACAAAGAACAAAAGTGACGTCATGGATTCCTTCGCGGTACATGTGATTAACGGCATTACCTCCGCCTCCACCAACACCAATCACCTTGATGATGCTATTTGCTTTGTCTGGTTCTCCGAAATCGAGAACATCAGGAGTATTTTTTCTATCTGGCATAATTCTAAATCTTAAAAGTTAATATCTGGAATTCATCGTTCCCACGTTTTATTCTTCTTCTTCCGTTATCTTACGAGCAAAGTTTTTAATGCCTTTCCAAAGCTTGTTCATTGGAGAGTTTTGTCGTTTTTCTTCTGCAATGCGTCGTTCCTCCTCTTCTTTCGCCAGTCTTTCTGCTTCTTCTTGAGCCTCTTTCTGCTTGCGAAGTCGTTCTTTTTCTTCTTCTGTTTGCACTATACCAGTCCCCGATGTCTCTGTAAAAGATCTGGGTTCTTTGGTTTGAGTGGGAGTAGTAGCAGTGTGTTTGGCATCAGTTGCTTGGAACAAATCGGTATTGATTTCTTCTCCAGCACAGTTGATATCCCCCTTTGCCAACAAACCCAGAATGGTATTCATCGTTGCATCGTGGGCTGTAATCTCGGGTAAATTTGAATTGATTTTTAGATTAACGAACTTGGCAACACGTATTTTCTCCGTTGGCGCCTGATCCGTGAAAGCCTTTTCGATATTTGGCATGTTGGCACCACCACCTGTGAGAATGATTCCGCCAATCAGCTTGTCGGCATATTCGTTAGGAACTTGATAAAAAACGTTTTCGATAATTTCTTGTAGTCGCGACTCAACAATTTCAATAAACTTACGACTTTCAACTTTTCTATCACTGTCGATTGGATATTTCTTGTTCTCGTCAATGTCGCTATTATCCGTATATGCCGAAGCATATTTTAGCTTCATATCTTCTGCCTGACTCTCTTCCATGAGCAAAGAGGTGATGTCTTTTGTGATATTTTCTCCTCCAAGAGGGATAACCGCCAAGTGACGCAGGATATTTTTGTAATAGACAAGAACGGTAGTCGTATCCGCCCCAAGGTCTACTAAGATGCAGCCCGATCGTTTCTCTGTCTCTGTGAGTACAGCATCTGCAAGAGCTAAGGGTGCAAGGTACAGCTCGGCTATCTCCATACCAGCTTTGTTAATGCACTGATTGAGATTCTTATAGAATGTTTTTCGCCACAGAATGTTGAGGAAGTTTCCTTCTAAACGCAAACAAGGAATGCCCACAGGGTCGAGTTGATATAAAGAGTCGACTTTATATTCCTGAGTGACAGCGTCCAAAATCTCTTGATCCGCATAGCTCATACTACGATTGGCGTCCATCAATTCGTTAATCATGTCCTGACTAACGATGGTTTCAGCAGGCAGTGTTTTCACAATAATGTTCTTGACACTGCGTATGCTTTGACCGCCAACACCAACATATACACGGGCAATGTTGGTTTTGAGACTGGTCTCTAACTTCTTAACAATGTTAGTCAAGCACAATACCGTCTTGTCAATGTTGAAGACTACACCCTTGCGTATGCACGAGGTGGAATCCTCTTTGACAACAGCAAGAATTGAAATGCTGCCGTCAGGATTCTTTTTTCCTGCAATACCGGTAATCTTAGAAGATCCCAGTTCTATAGCTACGATAAATTCCTTTGTCATACGTTTTATATCTTTATCAATTCAAATTCGTTATAATATCTTTTTTCAAGCGCCAGTAGACGAACACCTTATGGTTGAGCCTCCCTCTTTTTACAGATAATCTGGTTATCAAATTCCAAGTTGATATACGAGTACTTGTTCCAACCTGCTTGGGAGAGTCCATATTTGTAGAACTTTTCTAAGCGTGTTAACTTTTGCTTGGTAAAGTCTTGTATCAATGCCAATCGTTTTTGCGGATTACTGCTTGTCGGCAAGTATCCGAGATAAACGATATGGTCTCCTACTCTTGGAACCAACTCGACGCCCCGATCTGGCAAGATGTTGATTTGGACAATTTGGTTCTTCCAAAACTCGTCTTGCATGATTGTTTTGCTCAAGGCAGAAACATAATGGGTGGCAAACCATCGATTAATGTACCCTGTGGCGATGATTAAGTCGCTTGTGTAGTTGGAGTTTGGCATAATAGCATCTTGATCATCCAAATAATAGTCATCATTATTTATCGATTTAATGCGTACCACAGGCATTCGCTGTGTGATAGAAATATTGACGTGTCCATTCTGTGTTTTGAAACACTCCGCATTCTTGACGAAAGGACTGGTTTTAAGCATGTCCTCTATCTTGCGAGCATCCACATATTTCATAGGTTTTTCCAGCGGATAAAGACGATGTTTCTCAAGTCGATCTTGTATCTTTGCCGCATTGATAAAACCATTTGCCGTTTCGTCTGCAATATTGATGGTCACCTTGGTACACACGTTTGCTGTTTCATCGGGTTTGTTAAACGCGGTGAATGCAAATACTAAGTATATTCCCAAGATAACATCAAGTACGATTGTCAATATCTTTTTCCAACGTCTCACTTATTTTCAATGATCTTAGTCATTTGTGGTACATAATTGTCGAGGTCGCCTGCGCCCAAGACAACAAGTACATCAAAATCGCGTTTTTTAACCAAATCAATCACATCTTCCTTATGTATCATGCTCTTCTCTTTGCAGGTGAGCTCATTGTAAATAAGCGCTGAGGTAACTCCTGGTATTGGGGCTTCTCGTGCAGGATAGATGTCGCATAAGATAACCTCATCAAGTTGGCTCAGTGCTTCTGCAAATTCTTTATAGAAATCTCGCGTCCTTGTATAAAGATGTGGCTGAAATATCGCTGTGACATGCCGATCGTGATACAACTCACGCAGACTTTTTGCACTTTGATAAATTTCCTTTGGATGGTGTGCATAATCTGAAAGGAAAACATGTCGCTCATTGTTTACCTTGAAATCAAAGCGTCTGTCCACTCCTTTATAAGTTGACATGCCATATCGCAACTCCTCTGCAGTACAACCGTTGAGTTGCGCCATTGCCATTGCAGCGACAGCATTCTCCACATTAATGGGAATAGGATGTCCCAATTCTACTTGGGTAACGTTCTCGATCGGCGAGATAAAGTCGAAGGTGATGGTTCCATTTTCTATTTTGATGTTTTCTGCATGGAAATCACCTCCGTTGAGACTGTACCGAAATACCCTCACCTCATCGTTTACATCCTCTTGCATTTCCAACCCCTCATGAATAATCAAGGCACCTCCAGGCTTTATCAATGTTGTGTAATGCCTAAAACTTTCTAAATATGCCTCTTTGGTTCCATAAATGTCTAAGTGGTCAGGATCTGTCGATGTGATGACACTCATCCAAGGACGAAGCCAGTGAAAGCTACGATCAAACTCGTCGGCTTCAATGACGATGTAATCACTTGTGTCGGAAAGGATGTAGTTGCTGCCGTAGTTCTTGGAGATTCCTCCAAGAAAAGCATTACAATCCACATGACTTTGGTGCATGATGTGTGCGCACATCGTACTGGTTGTTGTCTTGCCATGCGTACCTGCGAAACAAAGTCCTCGATGGGTTCTTGTCAACGAACCCAAGACTTGAGCTCGCTTTAAGACTTCAAAGCCGTTCGACTTGAAGTACTGCAACTCCACATGAGATTCAGGAATGGCAGGGGTATATATAACCATACAAACTTGCGGATTGCGACATGCGTGCGGAATCTCATCGATATTTTCATCATAGTGCAGGAGCATCCCCTCTTGTTCGAGTCGGTGTGTCAGTGCAGAAGGCGTCTTATCGTACCCCGCTACCACCAATCCTTTATGCAGAAAATAGCGTGCGATGGCACTCATTCCTATGCCACCAGCTCCCAAGAAATATACCGATTTGATTTCTTTTATATCCATTTTTTTATTTCCTATAATCTATTATACGTTCAATGCTGTTGACGAGCAGCCAATTTAAGAACCTCTTGCGCAATGATTTCAGCAGAATTTGGTAATGCGAGTTTCAAAATATTTTCGCTGAGGGATGCTAACTTCGCATCATCCTGCACTGTTTTCATTGCCTGCTCGAGCAAAATGTCTTTGGCTTCCACATCCTTTACGTAGATAGCCGCATTTTTATTGACCAGTGCCATTGCGTTTTGTGTTTGATGATCCTCCGCTACATTGGGGCTTGGAACCAAGATGACAGGCTTTCCAATCAGACAAAACTCGCTAATCGAGCTTGCTCCTGCACGACTAATCACCAAATCGGAAGCCTGATAAGCTACCCCCATATCACTGATAAAGTCGGTGACATAAAGGTTGGGCAATGGCTCTTGCGTCTTCAATGCGTTGCAAATATCCTTATAGTAATATTTTCCTGTTTGCCAAATAAATTGAACCTCACTTGTTCGTATCATATCCAAGTGGCTTTGGATGCTTTCATTCAAAGTTCTGGCACCCAAACTTCCACCTACCAAAAGTATCGTCTTTCGCTTCGGGTCTAATCCAAAGGTCTCTTTGGCAGCTTCTTTTGACAACGCTGTCTGCAACACATTCTGCCTTACGGGGTTTCCGGTCATGATGATTTTTTCTGCAGGAAAGAAGCGTTCCATACCCTCGTACGCCACGCAAATCTTGTCTGCTTTCTTACCTAACAGTTTATTGGTGACCCCTGCATACGAGTTTTGCTCTTGTATGAGACAGGGAATATGCAGCTTGGAACACACGTTGAGCGTGGGTCCACTGGCATATCCGCCAACACCAACTGCCACCATTGGTTTGAAATCCTTAATAATGGTTTTAGCCAATCGTTGACTTTTCCATATCTTGACCAACACGGAGAGGTTCTTAAGCAGATGATGCCGATCGAATCCTGCGATAGGCAATCCTTTGATTTCATATCCTGCTTTTGGCACGCGCTCCATTTCCATTCGCCCTTGAGCACCGACAAAAAGAATCTTTGCATCGGGGCGTTCTTTCTTAATGGCATTGGCTATAGAGATAGCGGGAAATATATGTCCTCCCGTTCCACCTCCACTGATGATGATTCTCAAATCACTGTTCATCTTTTATATTTATATGAATAGGCAAAAGTAATCAAAATTTCTTTGATTTTACCATATTCAATGATATTTATCTTATCTTGCGTTTCTTATGCTGAAGCCACTGCGATGCTCATTTCCATGTCTTTATCTTCATCGGTTACTTGTTTTTTCTTCGCCGACCGACTCACACTAAGGATAGCCCCAATATACACACAGTTGATAATTGTTGACGTTCCACCCTTGCTCACTAAGGGAAGCGGCTGCCCAGTAACAGGTGCCAAGCCAACGGCAACGCACATATTGAACAATGCTTGGGTCACCAAAAGCAAAGCCAAGCCCATGGCAAGAAAGGCAGGGAAGTTGTTTTCACAGCGATTGGCTATCTGCCCCGTCCTGAAGAGAAGGATGATATAAAGCATGGCGACAAAGACACCCCCGATAATTCCCATCTCTTCGATGATGATTGCATAGATGAAATCAGAGAAGGCTTGGGATAAAAAATCGCGTTCCACCGAATTTCCTGGACCTTTTCCTATCACATTGGAGGAGACAATGGCAATATTGGCATGCCCAATCTGCCCATCTTTGTCCAAATCGAAATCCTCAGGAGCAATCTCTTTGCCATCAATGAAACGATCGATGCGCGCTTTCCATGTGTCAAAACGGTGAAAGACTTTCGTAAACATCGTCGTTTCTTCTTTTCCCGCCGTATTAGACACTTGTACGACCTGTTGCCCTTGGGCATTTATTTTTTCCCTATCTTGCCCCACTAACATGACGAGTGCGAACACTGTTACAATGAGTAACGTAACGATACCCAACACCTTGCCTAATATTTTGCCAGGCACTCGTCCTATCATCATCATGAGAAAGATAACCAAACATAGCAACATGGCTGTAGAAAGATTTTCCACCATAATGAAGGGTACGATGCAGCCACTGACAATAAGGATGTATTTGAAGGCATTTTTGTCTGCTCCTTGTTCCGTTTGCATGGCACTTAAAATCTGCGCAGTGGCCAAAACCATCGTGCCCTTGGCTATTTCGGACGGTTGAAACTGAATGCCGATGATGCTAATCCAACGTTGGGCACCATTGGTGGACTGTCCTGCTATGAGTACTGTTACCAAGGCAATGATTGAGATTACGAGCAGGAAAGGGGTCACAATCTTGAAATATTTGCATTTAATATTCAGCGTCACGACCATTGCAAACACACCAACGAGCAAGATTCCAGTGTGCTTAACGATAGGAGCCCAGTAATGTCCGCCCTTATAAGTCAGACCTGCGGAGGCAGAATACACTTCGACGATCGAGATGATGCATAAAAAGAAAAAGACCATCCAAATCACCTTGTCTCCCTTAAAGATATTTCCTAATGTTTTATCCATTATAAATTTCTTACCAAAGTCTTAAACTGATTTCCTCTATCTTCCATATTTTTGAACAAGTCGAAGCTGGCACAGCAAGGACTTAGCAATACCGTGTCGCCAGGACGTGCCATCTCATAGCAGGCTTCTACACATTCTTTCATAGAGTGGGTATCACGTACAGGGATGCCCAAGGAGTCGAAATTGTTGTGAAGTTTCGTATTATCTGCGCCTAAATACACTAATCCAACGCATTTCTTTTTTACCAACTCCTTAATAAGTTGGTAGTCATTCCCCTTATCTTTTCCTCCAAGAATTAAGATTGTCGGTGTATTCATGCTCTCTAATGCGTACCAACAAGCATCGACATTTGTGGCTTTCGAATCATTGATATATTCTACACCGCCCACTTTGCACACCTTTTCCAACCGATGTTCCACCCCAGGGAAGTCGCTCAAGCTTTTCCTTATCACATCATTCCGTATTCCAGCAATATCTGTGGCAATACCAGCAGCCAAAGAGTTGTACACGTTATGCTTTCCCGTGAGTGAAAGTGCCTCTTGTTCCATATTGAAAGGGGTGGGCTTTTCGATGGTGTACTGTCCTTCCTCAATATAACCAATCGAACCTTTCTCTTTGAGTTCTGAAAATGGACACTGTACGGCTTTGATATCATACTTTTGCAATTCTCGCTTAATGATAGGGTCATCGTTCCAATAAATGAAGCTATCTTTTTCGGTTTGGTTTTGGATAATGCGCATTTTAGCGTCTACATAGTTTTGCATGCAGTTGTCATAGCGGTCCAAATGGTCGGGAGTGATGTTCAACAAGATTGCAATATCTGCCTTAAACTTGTACATGTTATCCAACTGAAACGAGCTTAATTCTATGATATAGTATTCGTGTGGGTCTTCCGCTACTTGTAAAGCCAAGCTCCGTCCAATGTTGCCAGCTAATCCAGCGTCATATCCAGCTGCTTTGAAGATATGATAAATCAGCGAGGTCGTCGTTGTCTTACCGTTGCTGCCCGTAATGCAAATCATTTTAGAATGCGTATATCGTCCTGCAAACTCTATTTCACTAATGATATTGGTACCCTGCTTCATGAGCTTTTGTATCATAGGGGCTTCCTTCGGAATGCCCGGACTCTTAATCACCTCGTCTGCGTTTAGAATCAAATCGGGTGTATGTTGCTTTTCTTCCCAACGGATGTGGTGTGCATCGAGCATCTTTTTGTATTTGTCTTTAATCTCACCCATGTCAGATACAAATACATCAAAGCCTTCTTTTTGGGCTAATATGGCAGCTCCTACTCCACTCTCTGCTGCACCGAGAATAACGATTCGTTTCATATCTTTTTCCTTTCTATTCTAATCATAGTCACGTATCGACGAAGTTTTACAAGTTGCTAACGAACAATGTTTTATCTTTTAATATTAGTGGATACGTCTTATTGCTTTTTTCACTCAATGACTTCATTTTATTGGAGCTAACCACTATCATTTATCTTATCTTAAGAGTAATAATCGTCATGGCTGCTAATATAATGGTGATAATCCAGAAACGAATGGTAATTTTCGATTCATGGATGGCCGAATGAGGTTTTTTAATGAGGTAATTGCATGCAGGATCCAACTGAGAATCTTGTGTGCGAAAATTGTCATGGATAGGAGTACGCTTGAAAATTCGTCGCTTTATCCCTTTTCTCTTCCCACTCTTGTAGTAATATACTTGAAGCATCACACTCAAACTCTCTACAAAGAAGATACCACAGAGTATAGGAAGTAACAACTCTTTATGAATGATAATGGCAGAGACCGCAATGATACCTCCGATAGTTAGTGAGCCTGTATCGCCCATGAACACCTGCGCAGGGAAAGAGTTGTACCATAAAAAGCCGATGAGCGCACCAACGAAGGCACACATAAAGACCACCAACTCCTGCGAGCCTGGAATATACATAATGTTGAGATAAGCAGCGAATTCAATGTGTGAACTAACATACGCCAAGATTCCCAGCGTAACACCAATGATAGCTGAATTGCCTGCACACATTCCATCCATGCCGTCGTTAAGATTGGCACCGTTAGAAACTGCGGTCACTACGATAATTGTCATGATGACAAACAATATCCATCCTGCCGCAGTTTTGTATTTTCCGCACCAACTCATCACACCCGAATAATCAAGATTATGACCTTTCACGAAAGGGATCGTTGTTTTGAGCGATTTCCGAGCATCTGTTCGATGTTTAATCACCATTTCATGACCTTGCTGTTCGATAGCCAAATTCTCATTGATTTTAACGTCTGGCGAGGACCATAACACCAATCCTACTATCAAACCGATGCCTACTTGCCCAATAATTTTATATTTGCCTTTCAATCCTTCTTTGTTCTTGCGGAAGATTTTGATAAAGTCGTCCATCCCACCAAGAAATCCCAACCAAACGGTAGTAATAATCATCAGAATGAGGTAGATGTTGCGAAGTCGCCCCAACAACAGAACGGGTATGAGTATGGCAGCAATAATGATGACCCCACCCATGGAGGGAACTCCTATTTTGTTAACTCCAAAGGGGTCAATAGAAGCATCACGTTGGGTTTCCGTGATTTGTTTCAGACGAAGATATTTAATGAATTTCTCGCCAAACCATGCTGAGATGACCAACGAAAGAATGAGGGCAAGCAGCGATCTAAAAGAGATATATCCCCATAGATGCGCACCTGAAATGCCGTATTGCTCTAAAAATCTAAATAAATAGTATAACATCCTCTAAGTTTAATAGGGTTGTGGAAACGTATTATGATTGTTTGAAAATTTCTGCCAGCACTTCTTTATCGTCAAAATGATGCTTTACGCCCTTGACTTCTTGATAAGTTTCGTGTCCTTTCCCTGCCACAAGGACAACGTCGTTCTTATCTGCAAGCATGCAGGCGGTGCGTATGGCTTCCCTTCTATCTACAATGCTCAACACCTTTTTCATATCCTGCGCATCCAAACCTGCCAACATATCATTGATAATGTCTTGCGGTTCTTCAAATCGAGGATTGTCACTGGTGATAATCACTTTATCACTTAGCTGTACTGCCTGCTTTGCCATTAACGGACGTTTACCCTTGTCACGATTACCACCAGCCCCACAAACAGTGATAACATGACCTTTGCCGTCTACTTCATGAATGGCAAGGAGTACATTTTTCAATGCATCAGGAGTATGCGCATAGTCCACTACAGCTGTAAATCCTTGTGGGGAATGAAGCGTGTCCATACGTCCGTTGACACTGTGCAGCGTACTCATCGTTATCAGAATTTCTTCTCGTTGTTTACCCAACATGCGTGCTGTAGCGTAAACAGCTAAGAGATTGCTGACGTTAAATTTACCGATGAACTGCACTCCCACTTCCTGACCATCAATCTCTAAGTACATACCTTGAAAATGACATTCGATGATGCGAGCTTTGAAGTCAGCTGCGGTACGGACTGAGTAGGTCTTAACTGTTGCTTTGGTATTTTGCACCATGACCATGCCATTTTTATCGTCTGCGTTTGTAATGGCGAAAGCCGACTTGGGCAGATGGTCAAAGAAAGACTTCTTGGCGTTGCGGTAGTTCTCAAAAGTCTTATGATAATCTAAGTGGTCACGTGTCAAGTTGGTAAAAATACCTCCCGTAAAGTTTAATCCACCAATTCTCTTTTGCGCAATGGCATGTGACGAGCATTCCATGAATACATATTCACAATGCTGCTCTACCATTTTTGCCAACAGTTCATTTAGCTCTATGGGGTCAGGCGTGGTATGGTCGGCAGGTATTTGCTCATCCTCGATATAATTGCACACTGTAGAGAGCAAACCACACCGATGTCCCAACTTACGAAACATATTATATAATAAGGTGGCAATGGTTGTCTTACCATTTGTTCCCGTAACACCAATAAGTTTTAAGTGTTTGGAGGGATCTCCATAAAAACGTGTCGCCACCCTACCGACAGCATCTTCGGTTGATGTGACGACAATGTAGGTAATGCCAGACAACGGTTCTTTCGGCGCTTTTTCGCATAGTACTGCGACAGCTCCTAACTGTATGGCTTTATCAATATATTCGTGTCCATCTACTTGTGTCCCTTTGATAGCTACAAACAGATGACCAGGTTTTATCTTCCGGGAATCAATGTTTACTCCCGATATACTGACATTCGTATCGCCCAAAATGTCAGTGCATTTAATGTCTTTGATTAATTCGTTACAAATCATATATTTGAATTATTGTGCATTAACTTAATGTAAGGAGGCATACTTGTTTTTTCTGAATGCGATGTCCTGGTGGAAGACTTTGTTGAACCACCTTCCCGCGACCGTTGAGACGCACCTTGACACCTCTATTCTCAAGGATGTAGACAGCATCACGCGCACCCATTCCTAAAACATCAGGGATGTACTGATGTGTATACATCTTGGCTTTTTTCAGCTCGACACTCGAATTGTTTTGAATTTCAGCTGTTCCCCAGATTGGATTGCCGTTTGCAAAAGTTCCACTCCAGTTACGGTTGGTGTTGATTCCCAAATGAGTCAACACATAATTGGCAGCAAGCACGTTTCCATTCTTTACCTTTGGAACAAGAATGGAAGTAGAGTCTTTGGCATCTTTCACGTCTAACTTTAAGTCTTGAGCCATAACACCTTCTGCAATGTGATGAAAGACAACACCACTCATTCCACCGCCCGAGGCAGGAAGTCCAGACTTTTGGATGCAGACAATACAACTGTAACGAGGATTGTCAGAAGGGAAATAGCCTGCAAAACTTAAGAGATAGTTGGTTCGTCCAACCTTATAACCGCCCGAACCTTGTGAGATTTGTGCCGTTCCTGTTTTGCCTGAGACTTTGAAAGATGGCGACCCAGCCTTGCGTCCCAAGCCTTGACTCACCACATGCTCTAAGATCGTTTGAATCTCTCCCAGCGTTTTAGGTTTGCAAATCTGTGATCGCAACACCTTTGGAGGAAAATCGATGAGTACTTCACCGTCTTTTACCACCTGTTTGACAAATCTGGGTTGCATCATTTTTCCGTTGTTGGCAATGGCATTATAAAAGGTAAGCGTCGAAATAGGAGGCACTTGAGTTTCGTAACCAATGCTCATCCATGGCAAGGCAGTCTTGCTCCAGTTAATCCATTGTCCACGTTCATTTTTCTTAGGCATACGAATGACCGCAGAGGAAGAGCCTACCAATGGTATGTTAAGGGCGTCTGCTAAACCTGTACGGTAGAGACCTTGCACAAATTTCTCTGGGTTGTCACGATAATGATCGTCAATGATACGACTCACACCAATATTAGAACTATATAAAAGAGTTTGAGGCAAGGTGAGTGTTCCATACCCCCCTCGACGCCAGTTGTGATCTTTCATTTGTCTCCCATACATGGGCCAAACACCTCCAGCTGTTTCTATACGAGCCGTTGTATCCACGACACCATCATCGAGTGCAACCATTATTGAGGCAACTTTGAAAACTGAACCCGGCTCTAATAAATCACTAACCGCATGATTCTTAACTTCACGATATTCGCCATCAAAGCATTTTTCCATGTTTACAATTGCCTTGATGTCACCCGTTTTCACCTCCATGACTAAGGCAACGCCCACATTGCCGTTAATCTGCTTCAACTCATCAATGACAGCCCGCTCGGCTAAATCTTGCATTCCTACGTCAATGGTAGTCACGATATCTGCACCATCAATGGGAGGGGTATCCATGATGTCCAAGAACTTGTTGAGTACTTTGCGACGATGTACGATACCGTTTTTACCACGAAGAATAGAATCATAAGACAACTCCAATCCAAAACGAGCCGTATCCTTTGCACCATACATGGCACCCACCGTACGTCCCGCTAACGAACCGTAAGGACGTTGCCGAGCATTGAATTCCTCATAGTGAAAACCACTCATATATTTGGAGAGATTAAATATGGGCAAAGCCTTGATTTCCGTAAAAGAATTGTAGTCGATACGTTTCTTCCAAATAGGCCAGTGACGACTTTGTTGTTGCCGTCCTGTCTCCAATTCTTTTCTAAAAGCAGAAGCTGGCTTTTCTGGAAATATCTGATGCAGACCTTCACAGATAGAGTCGAGCTTCGCTTCCCAAAGAGAATCGTTTTTCGAGGTGCGGAGACTCTTGAAGTCCATGTACACCTTAAATTCAGGCAACGAACTTGCCATTAGTTCTCCATTACAACTTAAAATGTTTCCTCGCATGGGTTTGATATCTACACTATCGCGCTTTACTCGATCGGCAACCTTTGTCCAATAATCGCGTTTCGCTGTCATAATATAGAGCGTTTTACCCACTACGGCAACAGCTACCAAGGTCAACATAATGGCGATGGCGCTGTAACGAGGCATAATTTTTTTATAATCAAACTTATTCATTGGGCTGGAACTTGAATAATATATGGTGGTTGATTCGCAATCTTTAATACACTGTCTTGATTATTTTTAAGCATATCCAACACGTTGCTTTCCCTGCTTTTCTCGGTAAGCTGACTGCTGCTGGATAAAGCCTTATATCTTGCATCTTTAAGTTCTTTCTGAAGTTTATCAATCTCGATAAGGTTTTGCTGAACACTGTAACGATTAGAGATGTAAATGATGGTAAAGAACGTAATAAGGAGGAAAATCCAAATTTGTTTGCGTACAGTAGACGTAGTTAGAATATCTCCACCAAGAATCTTTCTTAAAGTAAAGTTTCTCGATAAAGGTGCTTCTTCTTCACGCGCTTGCTCTTTGATAACCTCTTTTAAGGTTGGCGCTTCTTCGCTGTCTTTATCTACCGAAGAATCCAATGCTACATCCGCATCTTTGTAAGCGTCTGTGGGAATGGGCTGTATATCTATGTCTTTTTCGTCCGTTGTCATATCTTCTCAGCGATTCTTAGTTTAGCACTTCGGCTACGTGGATTTTCCTGTTGCTCTTGTGGTGTAGGCGTGATAACCTTATTGTTCAAAAGTTTGAAAGTCGTTTCAATTCTTCCGAAGAAGTCTTGCTGCACTTTTCCTTGTACGTTGCCTGTCTTCATGATGTTTTTTACCATGCGATCCTCTAAGGAGTGATAGGTGATAACGACCAATCTCCCACCAGTAGTCAACAACTCTTGAGCACTGTTGAGCAACTCTTTTAATGCCTCCATCTCATGGTTAACTTCGATACGGAGTGCTTGGAATAGCTTCGCAAGTTCTTTCTTCTCACGCTCTTTTCCAAAAACAGCTTCCACTGCTTGTATCAAGTCATGGGTACTTGCAAAGTTCTTTTGACTTCTGGCTTTGACTAATAGCGATGCTATCCTTCGTGCATTTTTAAGTTCTCCATACAAATAGAAAATATCAGCCAACTGTTCTTCATCGTAGGTGTTAACCACATCAGCAGCTGTCAGCGATGCCTTGGTGTTCATGCGCATATCGAGTGGAGCATCAAACCTGAATGAGAAACCCCTATTTTCATCATCGAAATGATGACTCGAAACACCGAGGTCAGCCAATATCCCATCTATCTTTTCTATTTTGTAATACCTCATCCAGTTCTTCAAGTATCTGAAGTTTGAACGAATAAAGGTAAAGTTATCCTGCAACAGCACCTCATGTCCTTCTTGTCGAATGTTTTTTTCCGCATCCAAGTCCTGATCAAAACTGAAAAGATGTCCTTTATCATTGAGTTGAGAAAGTATTTTCATAGAATGCCCCCCTCCACCAAAAGTGGCATCAACATAAATGCCCTCTGGGTGAATGTTCAATCCCTCAATACTTTGTTCTAAAAGAACGGGGACATGGTAACTTCCTGCTGTCTTTATCATCATTTTGAAGAATTGATTGTCGTCTTTTCTGTCGCTGAATTCATCAGGTGCTGCAACGCCTCTCCAAACTCCTGTGAGTCCATGAAAGGCTCTTTGACACGCTCATTGCACCACACTTCTATGGTGTCGTCCATTCCAATAAATCTGACTGATTGCTCAATATGAGCCAACATTTGATATCTTTTGGGGATGAGAAAGCGACCATTTCCATCTAAGGTCAACAATTCTGCATCTGACACAAATTGTCGAAAGATTTGTTGTTCTGCCGCATTCCACCGAGATAGTTTTGCACGCAAGTTATCTAATTGCTCATTCCAAACGCTTTCGGGATAGAGCGTGAGGCAAGATTGAAATACATCTTTGCGCAACACCAACACTTCTTCGCCAGATGCTTGTAGCACCTTGCGGAATGTGGCTGGGAGAAAGACTCTACCCTTGGCATCAACCTTGGCTTCTATATTTCCTAAAAAACGCATGTGTACCTATTTTATAAGCAAAAATTTATTTGCTGTCAAAGATACATAAAATTCCCCACATTTCCCCACTTTTATACTTAAAATCTATATTTCAATAAAAATTTGCAATATTTAACGGTTCAACTCCTGTGTGTTCTACCTCCTCGAATGAAATAATTACCCTTGAAAAAAAAAATTTAATGATATCCGACTTGTCATGAACCCACTTTTGAGCTTGTAGAATGATACGCCTTGCTGCAATGAAGTAACAGTTGAGATAATTTTTGAACAATTTTGCATAAAGAAGCGGTATATTACAAAAACTTATGTTACATTTGCAATCTATAAGTTTTATTGTTTCAATGCACGAAGAAATAGAGAAAACCATAGATATTGATGAAATCTTGAAAAATAAATTGGGGGACAAGGTCAACTATCTCCCCCATTTTGTTGCGTCATGGCTCAAAAAAATTACTCATCAAGACGAAATCAATGTCTTTCTTTGGAATCATCGACATCTAACAGGAACAGAATGGTTGGAAGCCTGTATCGATTTCTTGGATGTCACCTTGGAGATACAAGGCGAAGAAAACCTGCCTGATCCGCACAATGGAAAACTTTATACCTTTGTGTCCAACCACCCCTTGGGAGGTGCAGACGGTGTGGCGTTAGGTGCTATTATTGGGCGACATTATGGCAACCTGTTCCGTTATCTGCTCAACGACTTGCTTCTCAATCTTCCTGCATTAAAGCCTGTGAGCATCGGTATCAACAAAACAGGCAAGCAAGGAAGGAACTTTCCTGCCATGGTAGAGGAAGGATTTCAGAGTGACAACCACATCATCATGTTTCCAGCAGGACTCTGTTCACGAAAAATAAATGGTCAAATTCGTGATATTCCATGGAAGAAAACTTTTATTTCCAAAAGCGTGGAGCATCATCGGGATGTCGTGCCCATTCACTTCGATGGTCGAAATTCTGACAAATTCTATCTTATAGCTCATCTCTGTAAAGTTTTTCGCCTAAAGGTTAACCTGGCGATGCTGTTCCTTGTAGATGAGATGTTCAAGAATAAACATCAAACTTTCCATGTGAAAATTGGAAAACCTATACCTTGGCAGACTTTTGACAAGTCTAAGACACCCATAGAATGGGCGCAATATGTTCAAAACATTGTTTACCAATTATAGCCCGCAAAGGATGAAATAAAGAAATATAAATATCAATCAGACGTAGAAAGATGAGCGTTGACCCTTACCCAGCCACCAGTAAATCTATTCTTTCTCACCAATCCTCGAAAAGAACCATGCAGCAAGAGATTATTGACCCCATAGATAAAGAGCTTTTGAAAACGGAATTAACGCCTGACAAGCGTCTAAGGATGACCAATAAAAGTCATAATAAGATTTTCGTCATCACAGCTCACAACGCCCCTCACGTAATGAAAGAAATAGGGCGTTTGCGCGAAATTGCTTTCCGTACGGCTGGAGGAGGAACAGGAAAGTCAATGGATATCGACGAATACGACACCTGCGAAAACTGTTATAAACAACTCATTGTCTGGAATCCTGATGCAGATGAAATTATTGGGGGGTATCGCTATCTGTGTGGTGAAGATTGGGAACTTGACGAAGATGGGCAACCTAAATTAGCAACGAGTCATCTCTTCCATTTTTCTGAAAAGTTTTTGAAAGACTACATGCCCTACACCGTGGAGTTAGGACGCTCGTTTGTCAGTTTAGAATATCAAAATGTGCGTAGAAACACCAAGAGTATTTTTGCCTTGGACAACTTGTGGGACGGCTTAGGGGCATTGACGGTGCTCAACCCCAAACTCAAATATTTCTTTGGAAAGATGACCATGTATCCGTCGTACATTCGTAAAGGGCGGGATATGATACTTTACTTTTTGGAAAAACATTTTGGAGATCACGAGCATTTGATTGTTCCCATGCGACCTTTGAAGATAGAAGCGAATCCGCAGGAGTTAGACGCATTGTTCTGTGGGAATGATTTTAAAGCCAATTATCGAATACTAAATCGAGAAATCCGTCAGTTAGGCTATAACATTCCGCCATTAGTCAATGCCTATATGGGCTTGAGTCCTACCATGAAACTTTTTGGTACAGCTATCAATGATGGATTTGGCGACGTGGAAGAGACAGGCATCTTAATAGCCGTGGATGAAATATTGGAAGAAAAAAGAGTAAGACACATCGAGAGCTTTATCAAGGAACACCGCGAATCGCTCGAAATCACATCAGGCGCGAACAAGGTCATTTACAAAGATAAATAAAACTTGTTCTGCTAATTCTGACAGACGTTGGGAGAACGCAAAAACTGACAAGCGTTGATTCCTCCAATAAGGTCATGCGCCCCACAGGTTCTTTCACCTTCGCTTTTGGAAAGGAAACGTTAAATTTTATACTGAATATAAATCTATTATTAAATAATAAAACAAATGAATATGAGAAAAATTTCGATGATGCTATTAGCATTCGTTGGCATGTTGGGAATGGTGTCGTGTACGAATACTGAAAGTGCATCCAAAGAAGACTTTACTACTTATGTAGAGCCTCGCATAGGAACGGCTCATTGTCGCTATTTCCACATGGCACCGGGTGCCTTGCCTTTTGGTATGGCAAAGCCTGGACCGTCTACCAATGGTCATTATGGTAACAAGTCGGGCTGGGAGGCTACTGGGTATGATTATCGTGACAAGAGTATTGAGGGATTTCCTTGTTTGCATGAATTTCAGATTGGTGGCATCACGCTGATGCCTACCGTGGGACAGCTTTTCACTGTACCAGGCGATACCGCCATGACGGGTGAGCGCAAAGGCTATCGCTCTACGTTCTCCCACGATGATGAGGTGGCAACAGCAGGTTATTACTCTGTATTGTTGAAAGACTACAACGTCACAGCAGAGGTTACTGCCACCACACGTGTGGCATTTCAGCGTTACACTTTCCCTGAAAGTAAAGAGAGTCGAATATTGTTCGACATCGGCAATCGACAAGGCGAGAGTGGCGCCGTAAAGGATGCCAAGGTTGAAATCAAAGATAATGGAACGGTCGTAGAAGGCTGGGTGATTACCTTGCCCGAATACGTGAAGAAATATCAGCCGGGGGCTGAGGTTCCTCTGTATTTCTATGCGGTCATCGACAAGAAACCTACCGCTGTGGGAACTTTCAACGGCGAAAAGGTAAAGAAAGACTCACTGACTGCTAACGGACTTGGTGCGGGTGCGTACCTTACTTTCGAGACTTCTAATCAGGAAAAGATTACCGTGAAAGTAGGTGTCTCCTACACTTCTGTAGAAAATGCGCGCTTGAATTTGGAAACAGAGGCAAAGGACATGGCTTTTGATGAAGCCAAGAAACAGTCGCACGACACTTGGAACGAGCATTTGAGTCGCATCGCAGTAGAAACAGAGAACAAAGACGACAAGGTGAAATTCTACACAGGATTGTATCACGCCATCTTGGGTCGTGGTATTGCCAGCGATGTCAATGGTGCCTATCCTAAACACGACGGTACGATAGGACAGATTGAAACGAAAGACGGAAAGCCAGCTTTCAACCTCTATAACACTGACGCCATGTGGGGAGCACAATGGAATCTCAACCAAGTATGGATTATGGCTTACCCAGAACACATGTCAGACTTTATCAGCAGTCACCTGCAGGTGTTCAAAGACAGTGGTTGGTTGGGCGATGGCTTAGCCAACAGTCGCTATGTATCGGGTGTGGGAACCAACCAACTCAGTTTGATGATTGCAGCAGCTTATGCTTGTGGCATTCGTGATTTTGATGTCAACTTGGCTTACGAGGCTTGCCGAAAGAACGAACTGGATGGCGAGAACCGCCCATTTGGTGCAGGAAAGACCGATACCAAACTCTTTGTAGAACACGGCTATGTGCCTCATCAAGACACAGGTGAGGGGGCTGATGAAATGTTTATGTTCTCAGCATCGCACACTTTAGAGTATGCGTTTAGTGCATGGGCAACGGCACAAATGGCAAAGGCGTTGGGGAAAACCGACGATTACAACCAGCTCATGTCGCTGTCGAAAGGTTGGGAGCGAATTTATGACAAAGAAACCAACTTCGTACGTCCAAAGAAAGCGGATGGAAAGTTTATCGACAACTTCAACCCAATGCAGGTATGGCGCGGTTTCCAAGAGGGTAATGCATGGCAATATACCTTCTATGTGCCTCACGATGCCAAGGCTTTGGCGGATAAAGTGGGGACGGAAGTTTTCACCAACCGCTTGGACAGCATCTTCACCCAGTCGCAAAAACTAATCTTTAGTGGCGGTACAGAGGTAGGAGCATTCGCTGGTTTGGAGACACTATACAACCAAGGTAACCAGCCTTGTCTACACATTTCATGGATGTTCAACGAAGCAGGCAAACCGTCGCACACGCAAAAATGGGTTCGTGCCATTTTGAACGAGTTCTATGGCACCGACGGCATCCACGGTTACGGCTACGGTCAGGATGAAGACCAAGGACAGCTGGGCGCATGGTTCGTACAATCTTCCATCGGTATGTTCGACGTGAAAGGCTTGACGGCACAAGAGCCAGCCTTTGGATTAGGTAGTCCTCTGTTCAACAAAATCACCATTCGTCTAAACAAGGATTATTATCCTGGCAAACAATTCGTTATTCAGGTGAAGGACAACAGCAAGGACAATATCTACGTGCAAGAGTACAAACTCAATGGAGATGTGCTGAACAGTACCTACCTGCCTTTTGCTACCTTTGCCAAAGGTGGAAAGTTAGAGGTGACAATGGGTAACACGCCCAAGGATAAATACTAAGAAATGTAAATATATTTCATATTTTATTTGGAAGTATAAATAACCTCCAAAATCTCAAGAAAACGTGCATAACTACTCAAAATTTGACAGTTATGCACGTTTTCTTTTCTCTTCATAACTTCCTTATATTCAAAGTTTTAGTTATCCCTCTTAGCAACGTTGGCATCGTTCACATATCATAGCGTTATTAACTCATGGAGATAAGCGGCTTATCTCCGTAACTTTGTTGCCTTATCTCCATGGGTTAGTCGCCTTATCTCCATGAGTTAAGAAAAGCACCTAAATGACGCAAGGCAAATGAAAGCAAATTGTCAAGATTTTTACCAATTCTTCTTTGTGACATAGACGAAAATGAGATGACTACTATTTGGCTTTTTAGGATGCTCGTTGTCCACATTTAATAACCGACACCTATTTTCATTCCGTGGTTGGGTGGTGACTATCGGAAAACAATTGATTTCTACAACGCTAAACGTCCGCACATGAGCATAGGAATGAAAATTCACATCACCATCCATTTAAGCAAAGCGTTTGGATGTAACCCCTTTGGAAAAAGAAGAAAAATAGTTGTATATCTGTTTAATATTAGCTATCTTTGACACGCTAAAAACAGATGAACGATGTTTACGGGTTCACTTACCCACAAATTTACTTACGGCTGGTTCTATAAATTACCACCGCACATAGTCATTAAATGTTTATGAAACACGTTTTGTTATCTTTTGGCTTCTTTTTGGTTCAAAATGTAAGTTCGTTCAGTCG
>NZ_JRPQ01000093.1 GCF_000762405.1 Hoylesella timonensis S9-PR14
CTTAAAGCATGCAAATTGCACGCTTATCTCAATGCTTTAATCGCCAAAAGGTGGTAAAAATAGGAAGAAAAAGAGCAGGGATAAACGTAACAAATTAAATAACAAGAGGTTATGAAACTTTCGCATAATTCGCGTATTTGCGACCAACTTTGCTGTTGGATGATTTCACGCGAGTTTTGAGAGGCACTTTGTAAAGAAAATTCAGCATTTATTCTCCTCATATACAGCATACCCACAATATTATAAATGCTGTTTTATGGGTGCTCTTCGTTGTAAAAATATGACTCTTCAATGGTAGAGTGATAGAGATGGTGTGCGATATTTAGCTGTTTTGAGAAAAAGAACGGTCGTAAATGAGTCTTTCTTTCCCCTTTTTTGTACCTTTGCATCGCAACCGCTTTACATGGTTGTCAATCGTTCATACTCTGTTATCATTGCGTGCATGTCGTTATATCTTCCATCCCATTTTCCAGCTATCGAACGCTTGAAATCTGAAAACATCTCGGTAGATGTTGCAGATTTCAGGGAGCAGCGCCTACATACTGTTCCTATCAAGATAGCCGTATTGAACTTGATGCCTACCAAGTTACAGACCGAAACCGATATTTTGCGGTTGCTGTCGGCATCACCTTTGGATATTGAAGTGGCGTGGATGAGGCTTCGGTCGCATACGCCAACGCATGTACCAGCGGCTCACATGGATGCTTACTATCATTATTTTGACGAATTGTCATCGCAGCCGTTCGATGGACTCATCGTCACTGGCGCACCTGTAGAGCATTTGAATTTTGAAGAAGTGGATTATTGGGACGAGCTGACGCAGATATTCTCGTGGGCGAGGGCTTCGCTCAAATCTACCTTATATATATGTTGGGCGGCGCAAGCTGGCTTGTATTTCCATGAAGGTATCAATAAATATGCGCTTCCGAAGAAAATGTTTGGCATCTTTCCTCAACGGGTGCTGCATCCTGAAGTACCCATTTTCCGTGGGTTTGATGATGTGTTCTGCATGCCGCACAGTCGCCATACCGAAATTAGAAAGGCGGATATAGTGCATTGCCATCAATTGGTGCTGTTGGCAGAGTCGGAAGAGAGTGGGGTGAGTATGTGTATGACGAAGGGCGGAAAGGAGTTCTTTATCACGGGACATTTGGAGTATGCGCCCCGTACACTCGACCAAGAATACCTGCGAGACTTAGGAAAACGCAACGATGTGGAACTGCCCAAGCATTATTACTTGGACGATGACCCTGCAAAGAGTCCTGTTGTTACGTGGCGAGCACATGCTCATTTGTTATATATGAATTGGATCAACGAGTATCTGAGATAATTTTCAGCATACGTATCCATAAAAAGCAACATCATGCGAACGTTAGAACTCTTGGCTCCTGCCAAAAACTTGGAATGCGGAAAGGCTGCCATTGACCATGGTGCCGATGCCGTGTATATCGGCGCAATGAAGTTCGGAGCACGTGCATCGGTGGGCAATGATATTGATGACATCCGTGAGTTGTGTTTGTATGCCCACCAGTTTGGGGCAAAGGTGTATGTGACGGTGAATACAATTATCTATGAAACGGAGTTGGACGACACTAAAAATCTCTTGCGAGCATTGTGCAACGCCAAGGTAGATGCGCTGTTGGTGCAGGATATGGCAATATTGCAATTGTTGCCAAACGATGGGTCGTATGTGCCAGCACTACACGCCAGCACGCAAACAGACAACCGCACGGCGGAGAAAGTGGCTTGGTTGCAGAGCATAGGCTTTGAACGAGCAGTGTTGGCACGTGAACTCTCATTGCAAGAAATAAGGGAGATACACCAACAGGTGCCTGAAATGCAACTCGAAGCTTTTGTGCATGGGGCTTTGTGTGTGAGCTATTCGGGGCTTTGTTACGCTTCGCAGCACTGTTTTCACAGAAGTGCGAACCGAGGAACGTGTGCACAATTTTGTAGAATGAAGTTCGATTTAATAGATGCGAACGGTCAAGAAATTGTGCATCAGCGGCATCTTTTATCACTCAAAGATTTGAGTCAAATAGATGATTTGGAGAACTTGGCGGACGCAGGCGTGTGTTCATTTAAGATAGAAGGTAGGTTGAAGGATGTTGACTATGTAAAAAATGTGGTTGCTGCATATTCTCAGCGACTCAACAAGATGATAGAACGACGCTCGGGCGACTATCGAAGAGCCTCAATAGGGGAGGTGTCGTACACCTTTACACCTAATTTGAAGAAGACTTTTAACCGAGGATATACCAATTATTTCTTGCATCAGCGACAACCAGACATTTACTCTCCTCTTACACCTAAGGCATTGGGCGAGTATGTTGGCAAGGTAAAAGAGTTGTCGCATGGCTCTTTTAATGTAGCAGGTACAGCGAGTTTCGCTAATGGTGACGGTTTGTGTTTCATCAATGAAAGGGGAGAGTTGGAGGGATTTCGTGTGAATCGAGCAAAAGGCAACCGCCTTTATCCTTTGAAAATGCCAAGCCAATTGAAATCAGGCATGTCGTTGTATCGTAATAATGATGAGGCTTTTAACAAAATTCTATCAGGAAAAACGGCTGAACGTAAGATACCCATTTCGTTATCTCTGTCGATGTCTGACCACGGCTTGATGTTAAAAGCGAGTGGGAAAGGGCTTCGAGCGGTAAAAGAAGTGGTGGAAATAGAGGCTCAGTTTGCTCAAAAATCTCAGCGTGATAACATTTTACGTCAGTTGGCAAAGTTGGGAAACACTCCTTATGTGGCTACGCATATCGAATTGGATGAAGAGGTAGCGCGTTATTTTATTCCTTCGAGTGTCTTGGCAACCTTGCGCAGGCAGGTTATCGCACGACTTGAAATAGAACAGTCGGTTCCTTCTGCAGCACCAAAGACTAT
Source organism: Hoylesella timonensis S9-PR14 (assembly GCF_000762405.1). GTDB lineage: Bacteria > Bacteroidota > Bacteroidia > Bacteroidales > Bacteroidaceae > Prevotella > Prevotella timonensis_A. Next base: position 2,887 of record NZ_JRPQ01000093.1, read on the forward strand.
TGCGCGCAAGAACGCACGATTGACTTGGCAACCCGAATATCAAAAGTTTCCTTATATTTATAACATCTCCAATTCTGTTGCCAAATCCTTCTACAAGCGTCAAGGACTCACGATGATAGAAGACGCATACGAGGTGAACCCACAAAGCAAGTCGCAATCTACAGCGCAGCAGGCTGTGCTGATAATGCAGTGTCGCCACTGTTTACGTTATAGTTTGGGCTATTGTGTACGCAAGGGCGGTAAGAAACCCACATGGAAAGAGCCACTCAGACTCAGATTGGCAGACGGAAAGATGTTTAGATTGGAGTTTAAGTGTGACGAATGTCAAATGAACGTTTATGCAGATGAATAAGGGGAACGGATTTTTTGCCATGTTTCATCCAAGTTTTTACTTGAGAAAAATAGGACTCATAGGGCTACTTTGGGTAGTCATGTTGAGTTCGTGTTATCATCGACCCGCGCAAAAATCGGAAGCCTTGATACCTTTGAGTCAGGATCAAGTAGACTCTTTACACTTTTACTCATCGCATCATTACACCAACAACTATAATTTTATAGTGAAGAGTGATTCGCTTGTCTTGTTTGAACAACAGCCCGAAGAAGTGTTGTCAGGCTTGCTCGTGGATACATTGGTATTAAAACGCCATAGTCATGTGGTGGTGGCAGACATTCGTATGCTTCCCACAGACAGCGTAGATTCAGTGTGGGTGCAGCTTGCGAGCGACCAACATACCTTTGGATGGATTCATGAAACGCAACTCTTGCCGAATGTCGTCCCTGACGATCCTATTTCACAGTTCATCTCTACCTTCTCGGATACTCACTTACTTATATTCTTGATTGTTATTTCCTTGATAGCCATCGCCTACTGGATGCGTCGCCTGTTCCAAGAAAAAGCATGGATTGTACATTTTAAGGACATCCCTTCGTTCTATCCAACCTTGCTTTGTATCATGGTAGCTATTGCTTCTACCCTGTATGCCAGCATTCAAAATTTCGCTCCTGACATGTGGCGTCACTTTTATTATCATCCCACACTCAATCCATTTTCAGTACCCGGATTGTTAATGGTGTTTCTATGTATGGTTTGGGGAATGCTTATCGTGGGATTGGCAGCTGTGGACGATGTTCGTCATCGACTTCCTTTTACCGATGCTGTGATGTATTTAAGTGGGCTGTTGGCAGTATGTGCGGTCAATTATATTGTCTTTGGACTGACGACTTTGTATTATATTGGTTATCCATTGCTCCTACTATACGTTGTTTTTGCAGTTCGCCAATACCTTCACCATGCCCGCCCTCAATATGTTTGTGGTCATTGTGGGCAACCTATTCCAAGCAAAGGCAGATGCCCTCACTGTGGTGCATATAACGCATAGAGCCAAACTTGATAATTCATCATAAATAAGGATTGGAGCAAATAACTTTTTTAGCTACTTTTGCACCTAACAGATTGTTGAATATTTAAGTAAGAATTCGTTAGGTAAAAAGGTTCTCGGATAGTTTTTCGAGAGCCTTTTTAAGCTTTTAATGATAGTCAATGGGAGACGATTTTTTACAAGAAAAAGTTGTTTGCACATTCGTCTTTGCTGTTAAAATCAAAAGTTTAGGATAAAAAGAGGATAGAAAATTCGGATTTTACATTAAAAAATGTTTACTTTGCAATAATATCGTGTGCCCGTTGAATGATACGACTCACTTGACAATGTATTTATGAAAAAAGCACTTATCTGGATTGTAAGCATCATAGGTATTCCTGCATTGCTTCTTACTCTCGTTGCAATCCTGCTCTATATGCCACCTGTACAGCAATGGTTGGTACAGCAAACGACCCGTTATGCTTCTAAGAAGTTGGGTTTAGAGGTGTCGATAGACAAGGTGAGGTTGGCATTTCCACTTGATTTAAGCATGGAGAATGTGCTTATTATCAGACCCAATGACTCCCTACCACAGATGAAGGACACGATTGGGTTTGCGCAACGAATGGTCGCAGACGTACAGTTGTTGCCTTTGTTCAAAAAGAAGGTGGAGATTGATGAGCTGAAGTTTGAAGGCTTACACCTCAACTCATCCGATTTTATTGCTGCAGCTCATGTTCGTGGCACTATCGGACAGTTGGCATTGGTCAGTCATGGAATAGACATTAGTGGTTCGGTTGTCAATGTTGATAAATTAGCTTTGGAAGATGCAAAGTTAGTGGTTACCTTGTCCGATACTGTTCCCGAAGATACCAGTCAGTCCAAATCAATTTGGAAAATAAATGTAGATGATTTACAAGTCCGTCACACGGATGTTACTGTTCATTTCCCAGGAGATACTCTACAAGTGCGAACATATCTTGGAAAAGCAAAGGTTTCCAAAGGTTTCTTTGACCTTGGAGAAGGAAATTATCAAGTAGGAAGGTTCGATTGGACAGATGGCGAGCTGAATTATGATAATAAATGGAAGGGCAGAACGAAAGGAATAGATTACAATCATCTCGCTTTAAGTAATATTGAGGTCGGTATAGATGCGCTTCAATATCATGGGTCAAAGCTCAAATTGAATGTCCGCCAAATGGCTTTTAAGGAGAAAAGTGGCTTTGATTTACAGAAGTTGTCTGGTGCATTGGCATTAGATTCTACAAAGCTGTATATGCGTCAGGTCAAGATGAGAACATCATCATCCAACTTATTGGCAGATGCTGACATGGATTTGAATAGCTTTGCGAATCAGAATCCAGGTAAGTTGAATTTGACACTTCATGCGTCTTTGGGCAAAAATGATTTGGTAAGATTCATGGGAAGCATTCCTGTGGATGTTCGAAAGCAATGGCCTCGCTCCCCTTTGGTGATAGATGGAAAGGTACAGGGCAACTTGCAACGAATGAATTTCCATGATTTACGGGTGAATTTGCCCACTGCTCTCAAAGCAAAGGCGACAGGTTATGTTGCCAATCTCAACGACATTGACCACTTGAAAGCTGATGCCATGTTGAATGTGAGCACAGGAAAGCTTGATTTTGTAAAAGCCTTTCTGAGTCCAGCAACCCGAAAGCGTGTCACCATTCCGCAGAATATTGACTTCAAAGGACATGTAGCAGTAAATGGTCAGCAATACACTTCTACCTTTAAGGCACAACAGGGAGGGGGCATCTTGAATGCTAACGTACAGTTGGATGCGTCGAAACAGAGTTATCAAGCGAAGCTTAATGCGAGTCGATTGCCGTTACAACATTTCCTTCCCAATCAAGGTTTACATCCTTTCACGGGGAAAATTGACTTGAAAGGGCATGGCTTTGATTTCTTGTCACCTAAGACTCAACTGATTGCCAAAGCTCAAATTGATAAATTTTCGTATGATAAATATCAGTTGGATGCGACGACTGCTGATGTAACTGTAAAGAATGGGCATGCGAAAGGATTGATACATAGCAATAATTCTTTTATGAGAGGCGACGTTAAGTTTGATGCGTTGACAAACTCGAGACATGTACAAGCCAATCTACAAACAGACTTACGGCATCTTGACTTGCATCGACTGATGGACGACTCACTTGTTGTAGGTCTGAAAAGCAAGTTAAACATCTCCACTGATTTCAACAACAATTATCGTATTGCTGGCGATATTGATGACCTCACCATCCTTGATAATGGGCGTCGTTACCATGCTGAACCCATCAATCTGAATGTCTTGACGCGACGAGATACGACAGATGTGAACTTCCAAACAGGAGATTTTCAATTGATGTTACAGAGTGGTTATGGGTATCAACGATTACTTAGCCACAGTAATGGCTTTATGAAGGAAGTGCAGCGACAGTTAAAGGAGAACTTGATTGATGAACCAAAGTTGCGAGCTCATTTGCCCAATGCTAATTTTCACCTCCATACAGGTAACAAAAATGTATTGGTCAACTTCATGCGAAAGTATGGTATCGAATTAAATCAAGCCTCGGTAGACTTCTTTTCATCGCCACATGAAGGCTTAGATGGACGGTTACTTATTGAAAAGCTATTGATTGATAGCATCCAGTTGGATACAGTGAACCTAACGTTGAATTTCAATGAGGAAGGTACTACATACGCTGCTCGAATCGAAAACAATGCTTTCAATCCCCAATATGTTTTCAAAGCCATAGCACAAGGCAACTTGAGTGAAAAAGGAACAAGTCTTCGTACAAAATTATTTGATGAACAAGGGCGTTTGGGCATCGCATTAGGTCTGTCGGCTGAGTTAGAGCCGAATGGAATACGCACCCATTTGGATAGCACCAAGCAAGTTATAGGTTATAAAGATTTTGACGTCAATCAAGATAACTATCTATTTATTGGTAAGAATAAGCGTATCTCTGCGCAAATGAGCCTACGCTCGAAAGACGGTACTGGCATACAGATATTGTCTAACGACGACCATGCAGATGTGTTGCAAGATGTTACGTTCTCTGTACATAAAGTTACTTTGCAAAATATCTTGAGTGCAATTCCTTATGTACCCAACATTGCTGGTACGCTAAATGGTGACTTCCACGTCATTCAAACCAAAGATCAATTGTCTATTTCTTCATCTGTCGGAGTGCAAAATATGTACTATGAGAAGAGTCCAATGGGCAATCTGAGTTCTGAATTCGTATATATGCCTAAGTCTGACGGCTCTCATTTCATCGATGGTGTGCTTTATAGTGAGGGACAAGAAGTAGCGAAGGTGTCCGGTACTTATGGTAAAAGGGATCGTTTAGACGCCAAACTCACTTTGGAACGACTGCCACTTCAGTTGGTAAATGGCTTTATTCCTGATAGGATTATTGGGTTGCGAGGCTATGCAGATGGCGATATCATGCTCACGGGTACGGCTTCGAAACCAGATATTGATGGTGAGGTGTTCTTGGATTCTTCTTATATTTTCAGTGAGCCTTATGGCATAGAGATGCGCTTTGCCAATGACCCAGTGAAGATAGCTCATAGCCAGTTAAAGTTTGAAAACTTTGAGTTGTTTGCCAATAACAATAGTCCTTTGAATATTTATGGAACGTTCGACTTCTCTAATTTAGATAAGATGATGCTCAACATTCGCATGAGAGCCCAAAACTTTGAAATCATTGATGCCAGAGAAAACCCACGTTCACAAGCCTATGGCAAAGCCTTCGTCGACTTCTTAGGTACGATGCGAGGTCCTGTTGATAACCTTCGCATGCGAGGTGTGCTGAATGTTTTAGGGACAACGGATATGACTTATGTGCTTAGAGACAGTGAATTGTCAACCGACAATCAGTTAGAAGAGCTGGTGAAATTCACCAATTTCAAAGATTCTGTCGTAGAAGTGGTTCAACGTCCTAAACTGAGAGGGTTTGATATGTCCTTAGCTACAACGATTGATGAGGCGGCACACATTGTTTGTATGCTCAATGCTGACCATACAAACTATATAGATTTGCAAGGAGGCGGTGAACTTCGAATGAATTATAATCCTGTAGATAATTTCCAACTGACAGGACGTTACACGCTAAATACAGGAGAAATGAAATACTCTCTGCCTGTCATACCCCTCAAAACGTTCGACATTCAAAACGGTAGTTATATAGAATTCTCGGGCGATCCCATGAATCCAAAGCTTCATATCACTGCTACTGAGGATATCAAGGCAACGGTGAACGCAGGAACTGGAGCGGGTAGAGTGGTGGACTTTGATTGTGGAGTGAAGTTGTCTCAAAACTTAGACAATCCTGGCATCGAATTTATCATCAATGCTCCAAATGATGTCACCATTCAAGACGAACTGAACACCATGACTGTGGAGGGCAGAGGTAAGGTCGCCATCACCATGTTGGTGTCAGGGATGTATCTCACTGATGGCAATATGGCTTCGTTCTCAATGAACAATGCCTTGAGTTCTTATCTCGAATCGCAAATCAATGACATTGCTGGGTCAGCCATGCGTTCCATGGGACTTGACTTGGGAATGAGCATTGACAATAGCACCACTGCCACAGGTGGTATACATACGGATTATAATTTCCGCTTTTCAAAACGCTTGTGGAACAACAGATTACGTGTGATTGTAGGTGGAAAGGTGTCGTCAGGAGAAGAGATAATGGCGGATAGAGATGAGTATTTCTTTGACAACGTGGAACTTGAATACCGTTTGAATCAGAATGCAAGTCAGTATCTCCGCCTGTTTTATAACAACAACACCTACGATTGGTTGGAAGGACTCATCGGGGAATATGGCGTAGGTTTCACATGGCGTCGTAAATTGGCACATTTCAAAGATATCTTTAGGTTCAAGAGTGATAAAAAAGTCTTTGACCCTATACAACCTCAAAAGAAAGATTCTATCCCAAATGAAATACAGAAAATGCAATAATTTTATTCTCTTATGCGCACTTCTATCATTGATAGTTACGGCATGTTCTACCACCAGCGCTATTCCTGATGGTGAACAACTCTTTACGGGACTGAAGAAAATAGAATTTGATGATGCTGAGAAGAGCGAACATGCAGAATACACCAAGTCTGAAATGGAGTCGGTATTGGCAACAGCTCCTACAGGTGCTTTTCTTGGCAGTAGTTATTACCGAACTCCATTCCCTGTAAGACTATGGATATGGAATGCACTGTCTCCAGACACCAGTGCCGTTAGTCGATGGTTAACACGTGCTTTTGGGTCAAGACCCAAGCTCTTGAGCCAAGTAAATCCAGCTCTTCGAAAGTCGGTAGGTGAACTCCAATTAAAGAAATTGGGTTATTTCCATGGGAAAGTAGACTATGAGATTGTGCCACAGAACCATCCCAAGAAAGCCAAAGTGGCATACCGTGTCCACATGGGACCGTTATGGCAATTGGACTCCATTCGCTATCTGAACTTTACACCCCATGCAGATAGCTTAATTCGGGCAACACATGAAGATGCGCTCATCAAGAAGGGAAGTCCCTTTAGTGTGCCAGCACTCGAGGCAGAGCGTCAACGTATCAGTCGTTTGTTGCGCAACAATGGTTATTATTATGCTAAACCAACCGATGCGTCTTATTTGGCAGATACCTTACAAGCACCTTGCAAGGTACAACTGCGTTATCAGCAAGCTGACAGTTTGGATGCAATGGTGAAACGTCAGTGGTATATTGGTAAGGTGAATGTGAATTTACGAAATGAGTTCACCGAAGAGCTGACCGATTCGCTCCAACAACGTATCTTTACTTTGCACTATCATGGAAGTAAAGCACCGCTACGTCCCGGAGTGATATATTCTGCTTTGAAGTTGCGTCCGGGACAGCTTTATAGCCTTTCTAACCAAGAGACGTCGAATGATTACATGCACGCAACAGGACTATTTAATTACAGTAGTTTCAAATTTACGCTCCGAAATCATTCGCCTCTGTGTGACACACTCGATGTAGATGTCGATTGTGTTTTTGACAAACGTTATAGTTTTTATGTCAATGCCAATGCCAAAGGAAAAACATCCAATCGTTTTGGCCCAGAACTGGTGTTGGGTTTCACTAAATTAAATGCCTTCCGAGGTGCAGAGAAGTTAGACATTAATTTGCATGGGTCGTATGAGTGGCAAACGGGGCATCATGCAGAAGGCTCCTCGTCTAAAATGAATTCGTACGAATATGGTGGAGATATTTCTGTTATCTTCCCACGAATGTTGACACCGAAGAATCTCTTTTGGACAGCTCAAAGGCGGTCTGTCCGAGATAGCCTGCGAATAGATGAAGGCAGAAGAATAAGAAAACGCCGTTTTTATGGGGTTCCAGTAACGATTTTAAGAATGTCGAATAACATCTTGAATCGTGCAGATTATTTCAAGCGGCATGTCATCTCTGGCGATTTAACCTATCAATTTAACACCTCACCTCAGTCTTATCATGAGTTTAGCCCACTGACGTTGTCCTATGAATACATGACCAGTCAGACAGACTCGTTTAGGGTTCTCTTGGACAAGAACCCATATTTGCAGATTTCTATGCGCGATCAGTTTGTGCCGAAGATGAGTTATTCTTATCAATATACCAGTCCTCGAGACTATCGTAGTCCTATTGCATGGAAGACCACTGTTAGCGAAGCCGCCAATATCCTCTCTCTTGGGTACATGGCTGCTGGTGAAAAATGGAATGAAAAGAATAAAAAGATGTTCAAAAACCCTTATGCTCAATTTGTCAAAGTAGAAACAGACTTTGTGAAATTGTGGCGTATCGGCGAAAATCATTCATTGGTAGGGCATATCAATGCGGGCGTTGTTTATAGTTATGGCAATGCTACAGAAGCGCCATATTATGAACAATTTTACGTGGGAGGTGCCAACAGTGTTCGTGCTTTCAATGTAAGAAGCATCGGACCAGGGAAATACAGACCCCAAAATAAGCGCATGTCGTATGTCGAACAAACTGGAGATGTGAAGTTCCAAACCAACCTTGAGTTCCGTCCTCACTTATTTGGTGATATTTATGGAGCCATTTTTTTAGATGCAGGCAATGTCTGGACGTTGCAAAAGTCGGACCAACGACCCGGTGGGAAACTACGATGGAAAAGCCTACTTACAGACATGGCGGTAGGAACAGGTTGTGGCATACGTTATGACATGAAGTTGTTTGTCATTCGTTTGGATTGGGGTATTGCAATTCATGTGCCTTACCATACAGAGCGTAAAGGCATTTATAACATCCCTTCGTTTAGGGACGGCAACAGTTTTCATCTCGCTATTGGCTATCCATTCTAATATTTTTGCGCATTCTCTCCAAGTCGTTGACTGGGAAAAGCGTTGGGGTATGAATCCAAAATAGACTGTTTTCTATGGCAAAACAGTCTGTTTTGGTGTGGAAAACAGTCTGTTTTACACCTTTGACCGATAGCGATAGAGAGACATCTCTCACAAATTAGTTGTTACGGAGCTTTCTATTTATCTGGTGAAATGTCTTCATTTGTGCAGGATTTTATTATCTTTGCATGACAAACAAATGCAGTAAACAATAGAATCATTCTACTGTCGATATTCTAACTCTAAAAATTATAAATAATGAAACCTACATTATTATTGCTTGCAGCTGGTATGGGTAGCCGTTATGGCGGTCTGAAACAATTAGACGGCTTAGGACCTAACGGTGAAACGATTATGGATTACTCCATTTATGATGCTATCAAGGCTGGCTTTGGGAAAATCGTTTTTGTGATCAGAAAAGACTTTGAAGACGATTTTAGACAGAAGGTGCTGTCTAAATACGAAGGACATATTCCCGCTGAAGTTTGCTTTCAGGCGATGGACAAGCTTCCAGAAGGCTTCACAGTTCCTGAAGGTCGTCAGAAACCTTGGGGTACTAACCATGCCGTGATGATGGCAAAAGGCTTGATACATGAACCATTCTGCGTGATTAACTGTGATGACTTCTACAATCGAGATGCCTATATGGTGATGGGAAAATTCCTTTCCGAACTGCCAGAAGGCTCAAAGAATCGATATTCAATGGTGGGCTTCCGTGTTGGTAACACACTCTCTGAAAATGGAACTGTGGCACGTGGCATTTGCTCGAAGGACAATGAAGGACATCTTACTGAGGTAGTAGAGCGTACCGAGATAATGCGTGTGGACGGAAAGGTTTGTTATAAGGATGAAGAAGGTAAGTGGGTTGCTGTAGAAGACAATACCCCTGTTTCGATGAATATGTGGGGTTTCACACCCGATTATTTTGAGTACAGCGACGAATACTTCAAGGAATTCTTGTCTGACGCAAAGAATATGGAAAATTTGAAGGCAGAGTTCTTCATTCCTTTAATGGTCAACAAGTTGATACATGAAGGCACTGCTACGGTAAAGGTGCTGGATACAACCAGCAAATGGTTTGGTGTGACCTACGCAGCTGACCGTCAGGCAACCGTTGACCGCATTCAAAAGTTAATTGAGGAGGGAGTATATCCCAATCGGTTGTTCTAAGTTTTATTAGTGATTGAGTTGTTGGGCTTGAAGTTTTCAATGCGTCCTTCTGACTAAGTTCACGATACCAACGTAAATAGTTACATCAAGAGCGCAGCCATTGGCGAGTGTTTTGACTCGTTAACAAAAAACTTGAAACTCAACAACTCAACAACACTTTCGTTGATATGAATATTGACATTCTTGCTCCAGCAGCGTTGAAGTTGTTGCAGCAACTGATTTCTGATGCACAACACATTGTTATCTGTGGGCATAAGTCGCCAGATGGCGATGCTTTGGGTTCGTCTTTGGCTTGGTGTGATTATTTAACAAATCAATGTGGTAAGCAAGCTACGGTAGTAGTGCCAGACGCTTATCCCGATTTTCTGCAATGGCTTCCCAATAGTCATCGTGTGATTCGGTATGACAAGCATCCCGAAGAAGTAAAGGAATTGTTTGAGAAAGCCCATCTGGTGTTTTGCCTTGACTTCGGCGCAACCAATAGAGTGGATGAAATGCAAGCAGTGTTAGATGCCTGTACTGCACCACGTGTAATGATAGATCATCACACAAATCCCGATATGGAAACGGTACTGTCGTTGTCGGAAACCACCGCTTGCAGTACCAGTGAGCTGATTTTTAGATTGATTTGGCAGCTGGGAGGATTCGAGTTGATGAGTCGTGACTGTGCCATAGCGATATATTGCGGTATGATGACCGATACTGGAGGCTTTACATACAACTCCTCACACCCCGAAATCTTCTTTATTATCAGTCAGTTGTTGACAAAAGGTTTTGACAAAGATAAGATATATCGCAACGTATTCAATAACTACAGTCAGTGGGCTATACGTCTTCGGGGCTATATCATGTTTCAGAAATTGAACGTGTTTGAAGATTATCATGCGTCTTATTTTGCCATTTCACGACAAGAAATGCGTGATTTTCATTTCATCAAGGGCGATGCCGAAGGCTTGGTGAACATGCCTCTTTCGATAAAAGGAATGAAATTGTCTATTTCTCTACGCGAAGATGACCGTCGAGAGCAGTTGGTGTGGGTGAGTTTGCGGTCGGTAGACGACTTTCCATGTAATGAGATGGCAGCACTTTATTTTAATGGAGGTGGGCATGTCAATGCCAGTGGCGGGCGTTTACATTGCTCGTTAAGTGAGGCAGAAGAAGTGGTGAGACAAGCGATTACGCATTTTGAGGATTTATTGAAGCGTTAGTAAAGTGATGGAAGCGTGCTTCTCACACCGTCAATATTCCTTAAAAGGAAAGCGTATTCCTTTGTCCTTTTGTCGAGTTTGCTTATATTTGCACATTAATTATAGATGATTAAATCATGAAGAAAATAGTTTTTTCCCTCATAACCATTCTTTCCGTTTGCTTTTTTGCATCATGTAGAGACCGCCAAACCTATGCAGACCAAAAAGAAGCAGAGCGCAGTGCCATCAATAAGTTTATTGCTGATTCGGCTGTAAAGGTGATTTCAGAAACGACATTTGCCTCACAGGATTATACTACAAATGTAGCGCAAAATGAGTATGTGCTGTTGAGTAGTACCGGTGTGTATATGCAAATTCGGCGTAAAGGAACGGGTGAGAAAATTAAGAATGGTGAGACAGCGAATGTGTTGTGTCGTTTTACAGAACGTAATCTGATGACAGATTCTGTTCAACTATCCAACCAAGGTCCCTATTATTCAGCGATTGTAGATAAGATGATGGTGCGTAATACCAGCGGAACCTTTACGGCATCTTTTGTGAAAGGGGAGAGTTTGATGGCTTTAGCTTATCGTAGCACAGAAGTTCCATCAGGGTTATTAGTTCCATTTTCATACATTCGTTTGGGAAGACCAGCACATGATGGTGACGAGATTGCACGTGTACGCCTAATTGTGCCACACTCCAGTAACCATTCGTATGCTCGACAAAGTGTATATCCTTGTCTATACGATATTACCTACCAGCGAGGTAAGTAACGTGTAGCGGGTGTCTTAAACCGTAAAAGTTTACTCTAAAATATAAAAACCATGACATTAATTAAGTCTATTTCTGGTATTCGAGGAACGATTGGAGGACGTTCTGGCGACACGCTGAACCCTCTGGACATCGTTAAGTTTACATCTGCTTACGCAACTTTCATACGTCGGAGCGGAAAGTCGGATAGCCAAACAATTGTAGTAGGACGTGATGCGCGCATTTCGGGTGAGATGGTGAAGAACATTGTGTGTGGAACATTAATGGGAATGGGCTATGACGTTATCAATATAGGATTGGCAACGACGCCAACTACCGAACTTGCAGTAAGAATGTCTCAATCGGCAGGAGGAATTATCATCACCGCAAGTCATAACCCAAGACAGTGGAATGCGCTGAAACTACTCAACCATGAGGGTGAATTCTTAACCAAGGCTAACGGCAACGAGGTGTTGGATATTGCTGAAAAAGAAGATTTTGAATACGCTGATGTCGACCATTTGGGTAAGTACACAGAAGATAATTCTTATGATCAGCGGCATATTGACGATGTTTTAGGACTCAAACTCGTGGATTTGCCTGCTATCAAAAATGCAAAATTCAATGTAGTGGTGGATAGTATCAACAGCGTAGGTGGCATCATTCTGCCCAAGTTGTTGGATGCACTGGGTGTTCAATACACGTTTCTTAACGGTGAACCCACGGGTGATTTTGCGCACAATCCAGAGCCATTGGCTAAAAACCTTGGTGGTATCATGAGCGAGATGGCAAGCGGGAAATACGACTTAGGTATCGTAGTGGACCCCGATGTTGACCGTTTGGCATTTATTTGCGAAGACGGAACCATGTTCGGTGAGGAGTACACGCTGGTAAGTGTGGCAGACTATGTGTTGAGTCATACCCCCGGTAATACGGTTTCTAACTTGAGTTCTACACGTGCATTGCGTGATATTACAGAGAAACACGGAGGTAAATACGTTGCCTCTGCGGTTGGAGAAGTGAATGTAACCACCAAAATGAAAGAGGTTAATGCTGTTATTGGTGGTGAAGGCAATGGGGGAGTGATATATCCTGAAAGCCATTATGGTAGAGATGCCTTGGTGGGTATTGCTTTGTTCTTGTCTTCTTTGGCACATAAAGGTTGCAAAGTGAGCGAGCTTCGCAAGTCTTATCCCAACTACTGTATGGCGAAAAACCGTATTGACCTGACACCAGAGACTGATATCAGTGCTATCTTAGATCGTATCAAGGAGATGTATGCGGATGAGAAAGTGACGGATATAGACGGTGTAAAGATTGATTTCGCTGACAAGTGGGTTCACTTGAGAGCCAGCAATACCGAGCCAATCATTCGTGTTTACAGTGAGGCAGCAACGCAAGAAGAGGCAGAAGCATTGGGACAAAAACTCATGAACATTGTATATGAGATGCAATAAGGATTAACATTTTGCACTCATTCGAACCCATAACGTACACAAAAGCACCAGCGTCATACCATTGCACTGGTGCTTTTGTCCTTCTTATTCTGTCGTTCACCCCATTTTCTGACCTTTTCTTCTAAATGATTTGGTTGTTATTCGTTGTCAATGGTGGGTAAGTAGCCATCTAAGAGCAAAGAAAAATTAGTGCGATAAGCTGCTACCATTGCTTCATGCTCTGCCTTTTGAAAACACCTTTTAAATACTTTCGTTTGACTAAATGCAGGATATATTTGTTCATAATGTTCTAACAAAGCCTCTTTAACCTGTCGCTTGTTGGTCCTGTCTACGTGCTGTTTGGTAAGTATTTCAAGCGCATAGTGATGAAAAAAGATGGCAACCTCCTTTTCAATCGTATTGTGTGGTATTTCTTGTGACATGGTGTAGTGTGTTTTATTCTTTGTTTTTGTTCTTTGATAACGATGCAATGGCTCGGATATTACGCATCAGTCCTTCGTATTTGGCACGCTTTACCGCACTTTTTTTGAAGAGTTTTTGGTAGTTTTCCACAGATAAATTCATCCATTTGTCACGTGTCATTTCTAAAAGTTCCGTCTTTGGCTGCAATTCTGGCGTGTCATTAGGTTTTGAAAAGCGATTCCATGGGCATGCTCGTAAGCATCTGTCGCAGCCATAAAACATGTCACCCATATCCTTAGCTACATCCTCTGCCAGTTCTCCTCGGTTCTCTATGGTCTGGTAGGATAAACATTTATTGGCATCTAAAGATGAATCTAACTGAATTGCTCCCGACGGACAAGCCTCAATGCAAGCTCTACAATTGCCGCAATGGCTTTCCATGGGTGTGTCAAAGGTTAGCTCAATATCAAGGAAAAGCTCCCCTAAAAAGAACATACTCCCAGCCTTTGGAACAATGAGTTGATGATGCTTCCCCAACCAACCCAATCCTGCTTGCACAGCCCAATAACGTTCCAGTATGGGTGCAGAGTCACAAAACACGCGATAATGAATAGCATCACCGTCGTTGGTTGGATTATTGGGTGGGATTATCTCATGAAATCCAAAGTGTTGAGCAAGCTGTCTTAGCTTATTCTTAACAATATAATGATAATCTTGCCCATAAGCATAAGCAGCCAATTGCCATTCTTTTTCGGGCATGAATTGCGCAGGAGCGTAGTTAAGTGCAACACATACGATGCTTTTCACGCCTTCCATGAGCATTCGAGGGTCTAATCTTTTGTCGATGTTGTTGCGCATATAGTCCATACTTGCGCACTTTTCTTCTGCAATCCACTGCTTATACTGCGTGGCAGTCCATTCGTCAACGGCTTTAGCTTGTGCAATTCCACATTTTGTAAAGCCCAATTTTAGCGCTTCTTGTTTTATCTCAGTCGAAAGTTTTGAATTCATATCCTTGTTCTTTCAACCACTTTAGCGCTTCTGGTAGTGCATACTTTAGTTTTTCGATACTTTTCATAGAATCGTGGAAGGTAATGATTGACCCATTTCGAGCATAACGTTTAACGTTCTTAAGCACGTCTTCAGGTGTCATCCATTTAGAATAATCGCGCGTTACTAAGTCCCACATCACAATCTTATAACGCTTCGATAGCCACCAATATACCGACCATCGCATCCATCCATGCGGTGGACGAAACAGGTGTGCGTGTATTAATTCGTTCGCTTTCTCTGTATTGATGCCGTAAGTTAATGCCCAATGTTTGAACGACCCCATGTGGTTAAAGGTGTGATTGCCTACTTGGTGTCCCTCTTCAACGATGCGATTGTACAAATCATGGTATCGCAAAACATTCTCACCTACCATAAAGAAAGTTGCTTTGACATTATATTTGGCGAGCGTATCTAATATAAAAGGTGTTGATTCTGGCACAGGACCGTCATCGAAGGTAAGATAAACCGCATGTACTTTCTTATCCATTCGCCACAATGCATTGGGATATAACCAACGAAGCCATTTTGCAGGTTGCTCAATAAACATAAATGGATGTTTCTTTTTAACTATTAAAAAAGTGCCGAAAGTTTACTACAAATGGCTTTGTAGAACTTTCGGCAGCTTTAATTGTTATCTTCACTACTGTCCACGATAATCTTTTAACAATTTCTTGAAGCTCCTATAAATA
>NZ_JRPQ01000094.1 GCF_000762405.1 Hoylesella timonensis S9-PR14
GCGTATTTGCGACCAACTTTGCTGTTGGTGATTTACACGCGAGTTATGAGAGGCACTTTGTAAAGAATATTCAGCATTTATCATCTTCCAAAACAGCGTTTCTCCAACCTTACACACACTGTTTTATGGGTGGTTTTTGCGGCTCAAATAACATTCTTCCACAAATGGGTCGGGCGCCTAACACATTTCCTAAAAAGTGAAGAACAGTATTGTCACGAAGGCAAAGATTACTTGTTTTATTCTCTCATGCTTCTTGTTATAAGAACATTTAGTTCACTCTCCCGAATTTTGCTGATGAAAAGAAACTAGCAAATACGATTTTGTTGATAAGCATCAAACAAAAACACTGACCATATAAGGGGGTTCTTCAGTAAAAAGAGCTATTGATGAACGAAATATAGTACTCAAAAAAAATAGTAAGTAACATGATGCTACTTACTATTTTTAATCTTTATCATTTCTTCAAGTACACCAATATTCATGTATGATGTGCTTGATGAAGTATTGTTCTTCTATTAAAAATCGTTAGATGTATTATCAACAGAATCTACATTATCGTCATGATGTTCAAATCGACGCTGTGGACGATCGCCATATCCACCATTATTACGGTGGTGATAGCCATTGTCATCATCACGTCGTGGACGACGCTCGTTGTTCATATTGTTTCGACGTTCGGGGCGTGGGCGACGTTCGCGCTCTACATATCCTTCGGGTTTTTCTAACAACACCTTACGAGAGAGTTTGTATTTGCCTGTCTTAGGATCAATCTCCAACAGTTTCACCTTAATCTTGTCACCTTCATGGATGCCTGCATCTTCAACAGTTTCAAGACGCTTCCAGTCAATTTCAGAGATGTGCAACAAGCCGTCTTTGCCGGGAAGTATCTCCACAAAGCAACCATAAGGCATGATAGAGCGAACAGTTCCTTCGTAAACTTCTCCTATCTCTGGAATGGCAACAATGCCTTTAATCTTAGCAATAGCCGAGTCAATGGCTTCTTTATTAGGTGCGCTCACTTGGATTTTTCCCACACCATCCACCTCATCAATGGTAATCGTGGCACCAGTATCTTCTTGCATCTGCTGGATAATCTTACCACCAGGACCAATAATAGCACCAATAAACTCCTTAGGAATCTCAAAGGCTTCGATACGTGGCACCTGAGGTTTCATTTCTGGACGTGGTTCTGGCATGGTTTCGAGCATCTTGCCAAGGATATGTTCACGCCCAGCCTTTGCTTGCATCAATGCTTTTTCTAAGATTTCGAAGCTCAGACCGTCGCACTTGATATCCATCTGCGTAGCTGTCAAGCCATCTCTTGTTCCAGTTGTCTTAAAGTCCATATCTCCCAAGTGGTCCTCGTCTCCAAGGATATCACTCAAAATGGCATATTTGTCTTCGCCTGGGTTCTTAATCAATCCCATCGCAATACCGCTGACAGGCTTCTTCATAGGAACACCTGCATCCATCAACGCCAATGTACCTGCACAAACAGTCGCCATAGAAGAAGAGCCATTGCTCTCTAAAATCTGGCTCACCAAGCGCACCGTGTAAGGGAAGTCTTCAGGGATTTGTCCCTTCAATCCTCGCCATGCCAAGTGTCCATGACCTATTTCGCGGCGTCCAACACCACGTTGAGCCTTAGCCTCACCGGTAGAGAATGGTGGGAAGTTATAGTGTAACAAGAAACGCTGGTAACTCTTGTCCAAGACATCGTCTACCATTTTCTCGTCAAGCTTGGTTCCTAACGTACAAGTTGACAACGATTGTGTTTCTCCACGAGTGAAGATAGCACTTCCGTGAGGCATGGGCAGCGGACTCACTTCGCACCATATCGGGCGAATCTCATCAGTCTTACGGCCATCCAAACGCTTGCCTTCGTCCAAAATACAACGACGCATCGCATTTTTCAGTACGTCATCGTAATAGCGTGTAGCCTCCGCATGCTTCTCTTCCAACTCTTCTTCCGTCAAATCTGCATGTGCTGCATCATATTTTTCAAGGAAGTCGGCTATAATCTTATCGAAAGCATCGTGACGTTCTTGCTTGGGCAGAGCCTGCTTGGTAACATCGTAAGCAGGTTGGTACAACTCATCATTCATTTGCTGACGCAAATCTTCATCGTTCACCTCATGGTCGTACTCGCGCTTCACATCCTTACCTAACTCCTTATTCAACTCCTCTTGCACGGTACACATCGGTTTAATAGCCTCATGTGCCGCCTTCAAAGCTTCAATAAGGTCAAGCTCAGACACTTCATCCATTTCACCTTCCACCATCATGATATTGTCTTTGGTGGCACCTACCATCAAGTCCATGTCCGCACTCTTCATCTGTTCAAATGTTGGGTTCACCACATATTCACCGTTGATGCGTGCTACACGAACTTCACTGATATAGAAATCGAAAGGAATATCTGAACATGCCATGGCTGCTGACGCTGCCAAACCTGCCAAAGCATCGGGCTGATCTACACCATCGGCAGAAAGGAGCATGATTTGTACATACACTTCTGCGTGATAATTGGATGGGAATAATGGACGAAGCGCACGGTCCACTAATCGAGATGTCAATATCTCATTGTCACTTGGCTTGCCTTCACGCTTGGTGAATCCACCGGGGAAACGACCTGCGGCACTATACTGCTCGCGATAATCAACTTGCAAAGGCATAAAATCTGTTCCGGGAACTGCATCCTTTGCTGCACAAACAGTTGCGAGGAGCACCGTGTTACCCAAGCGAACTACCGCTGAGCCATCGGCCTGTTTTGCAACTTTCCCGGTTTCAATGCTGATGGTTCTGCCATCAGGCAATTGAACTGCTTTCGTAATTACGTTCATCTAAAAAAAATAAAAAACTTTATTGTTTTGTCTAACATCTAAAAAATCATCTTCTATTGTAACTTAGTGCGCTAAATGATATAAAGAATCAATTGCCTCATGACGGCAATCAGAACTAATGAGGTTAGTCGCATACAGTTACAAAACCACGCAAAGATAAAAAAATAATAGGGAACAAACGAACAAAACTCCTATTATTTGTGTTTTTTCAACAAATTACATTCATTTTCCGTATGTATCAAAACATATCAACGGGAGAGACGAATGTTCATTGATACCATTACAGCTTACTTGGCTATGTTTTTAATTTCGCTTAAAGTGATATGTCCCACGAGCTGTATAATCGTAATTTCTTTTGGCTCTTCGTTCATCAAAATGAACTCATTGTTGTTCTTTCCATACGATTTAAGATAAATAGTGGTGCGTTCTTCTTTATCCTTAATCTTCATCACCACTTCGTATTTATTGGTCTTATAGTAGTTGGCAGCTTGCTTCTTGATGGTGGGTATCAACGAAGGGCGTTCACATTCTAACACTTGTAGTTTGGTAAGTTTAGAGGCAATCTTCGTAATATCCTTATCCCCAAACTCCAACTTGGGCATTAACCTGAACATTGTGGGCGAAATATAAACGGTACTCACCGCCTTGGCATCATCAAACTGTTTAAACAATTGGTCTTGTGCTACGCTATACATGCTGCACATTGCCAGAATAAGAACGAACAGAATGCGTTTTAATGGCATCAGAGAGTTGTTATCTTGTTTCATTTTCGAATTGTTTTAAGCCTTTATTGATAGTATTAGAAAACTTTAGAAGTGCCTTTTCTGTCTCGGCATACGCATCTTGAGGATTGTTCACGATTTCTCGTTGTGCTGCTATTTCATCCTCTTTTTGTTGGGAGTGAACCAACAAGCCCACCGAGAAAAGGAGCAACAAGCCAGCAGCTACGCCAACTATCCAGCGTAAAGTGAACGTGCGTGCTTTTCGTTCGGACAGCTTTTCTATCTTGTTCCAGCCATCTATTTGCTGCGACAAATGTCGTTCGAGATATTCAGGAACAGGAACATCCGCTTGATACAGCTGCTTAAACAACTGTTGTTCAACTGCCCATTCGGGCGGCACATCACCGTCAAGGAAATAATGTTGCAGCAATTGTTCTTCTTGCTCGGTGGTTTGTCCTTCATAGAAACGTTCCACAAGTTTTTTAAGTTCATTACTTTCCATTTTGCATCATCTCCTTTAGTTGTTGTCTTATTTGTTTTCGTGCCCTACTCAATAGCACTCTAATATGCACCGTCTTCTGCCCTGTCAGCTTCTCTATCTCCTGATAATCAAGTCCCTCCACATCCCGAAGTAGCATTACTTGCTGCTGTTTCTTAGGCAATTGACGTATCAGCCTTATGATGAAACGCTCGCTGTCTTCCTCCTCAAACGCTCCTGCCATGTCATCAGAATGTGGTATTTGCAATTGCTCCAATGCTTGAGGAGTTGTTGGCAAGCGCCGTTTCCGCTGCTCATCATAAAACAAATGCTTTAGGGTGGTGACGCTAAAACCCTCATACGAGTCGATGGTAGCTAACTCATCACGCTTCATCCACAATTTAAGAAAGGTCTCTTGCACTAAGTCTTCGGCAGCTTGGGTATTTCCAGTGAGCCGCCATGCCATGCGAAACAATTGCTCATGGCATGGCAAGAAACACTGTTTAAATTGTGAAGCGTCCATACAGCAAGTAAGGTTGAGTGAGTTGGAAGCTGACTATTTTTTCTTTTTCTTAGCGACTATCTTTTGTATCTCTGAATCCTTAATGTTACCCATGATTTGGATTAATGTGGCATCGTCATCACCCGAATCAACGATGACAAGCTCTTTAATTCCCGCTTTGTTTCTCTTTGTCAAGATGACGGTTTGCTCTTTTGCTTCTTTTGCCGTCATCAACACCTCATACCCTGCTGTTTTCAGCTGATCGGCATCCTTAAGAAACTGTTGTTTGACAGCATTTGAGCAATCCTCCATATCCAAGACTTTGATACTGTCGATGTGCTTGAGATATTTCGTATAGTCATCGGCATCGCCAGTCTTTATCGCCTTGGCAAGAGTTATCATTACTTTCGGCACATGTATATATTCAGCCTTGGGCGAATGTTTGTACTTTTTCATCAAACCGTCTACCGACATTTGAGCTTGAACAGACATCGCCATGAATGCCAACACTGCCATCATCATCACTTTTTTCATACGTTTTAATTTTTAACTGTTTATGTTATACGATTTCAAAGACACGCTACCATTGAGGTGTTCTAATCTATCAGACGTAGAAAACACTGATTGTGTTACAAATATCAAGAACTTTTTTTTAGAATGATGTTCCTTTTTGTGAATACAAGCGACTGTCAAATCGTTCATGACAAAGCACAGAGATACAAGCTATCACGCCACCATAGCTTTACTGGGCGTTGATTTCTTGAAGCAAACGATCCGCATGTCCCCAACGATCCATCATCAAAAGCACATAACGAATGTCTACTCCGATACAGCGAGCTAAGCGAGAATCGAAGTTGATGTCGCTCGAAAGACTGTCCCAATTGCCGTCGAAAGCCAGTCCAATGAGCCGTCCCTTTCCATCAAACATAGGACTTCCGCTGTTTCCACCCGTTATATCATTGTTGGTAAGGAAACATAATTGCATCTTACCCGTGTGCTTGTCTTGATATTTCCCAAAATTATCAGCACTCAATATTTCTTTCATCACAGGTTCTGCCTGATACTCATACACCTCGTTGGCACGATTCATTTTCTCCACCATGCTTTCAGCTGTAGTATAATAACCCGAAGGTTTACCGCCTAACAAAAAGCCTCCAACCTGTCCATAACTCAACCGCATGGTAAAGTTAGCATCCGAATAATGCGGCATATCCTCCTCCATGCGCAGCTTGGCAGCACACAGATACTTCTCTTGTAGGGCAATACTGTCTTCATACTGAGACTTATCAGCAGAAAGTTGTCCCATGATTTCAAGCAAATCAAGGCTATATATGACGCCCGGGTCTCGTTGGTAGCTTTTCTTGTTGGCGTAGATTCGCTTGCCACTCTTCATTAAGAACGATTTTTCATACAGATACTCTACATAGCGTTTGCAGTCTCCACCAAACTTTTTAGCAATGGTTTGATAGAATTTTGGCAAATACTTCGGTTCTACTTTGTCTTGATAATTCTTCAAGAGTGCGGCAAATACGTCCTTATCTAAGGCTGCATCCCACTCGTCACTGTTGTCCTTGAAGAGGATGTACTGCTTCTTGGGGTTGTTTTTGGGGCCGAGTATTTCCTTATTGTTTAACTGCATGGCACGGTTGGTGAACTCGTTAGTGCGGCCGAACGTCTCGCGGAAGTACATAAAAGCCTTCATAACATCGAGGCGTTGATTGTAAAGTCGGGCCATGGTGTCAAAGTCGAGCTTGCCCTTCAGGTATCCCGTTTGCTGTTGCCATTGGCGTATTTTCTGCTCGTATTGCTGCTTTTGGTTGATGATGCCGATGGAGTCGATGCACTTGTTCATGCCGATGGAATTCTTCCAGTAATTAGCACTCTGCGCAAACTTCGAATCATACTTGATGCGTACGCCCTCATCTGCCCTCATGTGTCGGGTCATAATGGCTTGTTTTACACCTCTCACCTGTGCTCGAGGTGTGTTCAATGCATCTCTACGCTCACGAATACCATAGGATGAGAGATAACGATTGGTAGACCCAGGATAACCAATCGTCATAGAATAATCCCCATCTTTATATCCCTGCAAACTAACAGGTGCCCAATATTTGGGACGATAAGGCACATTATCCTTAGAATATTCGGCTGGACCATTCGTCTTTTTGTCAGCATAAATACGGAACACAGAGAAGTCGCAAGTTTGTCGTGGCCACATCCAGTTATCGGTTTCGCCACCAAATTTGCCCATCGATTTGGGCACAGCAAATACCAGTCGCAGGTCGTTGAACTGCCGATAGGTGGTGGCATAGTAAGTGTTGCCCTCGTAGAAGGCGTCAATCCCTATGTGCAGTGTTTTGTCAATGCGCTTGATGGAGTCGCTCATGGCGTTCTGTATCGAGTCGAGTATTGCGTTCTGTCGCTCCGTGGTGAGATTGTCAAAGTCCAATTGTTTCAGCTTGTCGGTAATGTCTTTCTGCTCGACCATGAAGCTCACGAACATATCCTTATTGGGCAACTCCTCTTCGTATGACTTGGCATAGAATCCATTTTTCATATAATCGTGTTCTACAGTGGAGTGACTGCGAATACCTTCAAATCCACAATGATGATTAGTAAATACCAAACCATTGGGCGACACAACAACACCTGAGCAATAACCAGAAAAATTGACAACGGTATTCTTGATAGCATGGTCACTAAAATACAAGTCATTATAAGGCATTTGGAATCCTTCTGCTTGCATTTGCTCATACACAGCTTGCGGCAAGTTGTACAAGGTCCACATGCCTTCATCGGCACTTGCCACATTAGCAGCAAGAAGTCCGGCAAGGAGTAATGTTGATTTCTTCATTCTTTTTATTTAGTTGATTTCTTAAAATATTTTCCAATAACGGGCAACTGGTATAATGGGAAGTCCATCTTGACAATATACGAGACGAACAATATTATGAATAAGGTGTTTACCCCCAATGCTGCTGTGCTGGGGAGCATTTGATTGAAGACCGTCATGGCAGCAAAACATACCACTGCTAACGCCACATACTTAAAAATACTCTTCATTGGGTAGTTGATTGGGTATTTGCGTTGTCCCACCACATACGACAAAATCATGGCAACACCATAACCGGTAAAGCCAGCCCATGCACAAGCGATATAGCCATAGCGAGGAACAAAAATAACATTTATCGCTATCAATACCGCACATCCAATGCCAGAGAAATAAGCTCCCCATATCGTTTTGTCAATCAGCTTATACCAAAAGGACAAATTAAAGTAGACACCCATCATCATTTCGGCTGCCATGACAATAGGTACCACTTGCAATCCTGCCCAATAATCTTTTCCTATCAGATAACGCAACACGTCCAAATAACCTACAACCACCAAAAAAGCAAGAAGTGTAAAGATAATAAAATACTTCATTGCCTTGGCATAGGTAGCTCGATTATCCTGCTCTTCAGACTTGCCAAACACAAAGGGTTCGTAAGCAAATCGGAAAGCCTGCGTAATCATCGCCATAATCATAGCTATCTTACTGGCTGCTCCGTAAATACCCAGTTGCATCAAACTGTCGTCTCCCTTGTAAATATGTGGGAATAAAATTTTATCAGCTGTTTGATTCAATATACCTGCCAAGCCTAATACTAAGATTGGCCAACTGTACGAAAGCATGCGCCGCATGAGCGCTGCATCAAAATGATAAGGCACACTGGTCAACTCTTTCCAGAGCAAAGGTATGGTGAGTGCCGAACAAGCCAAATTGATATAAAAAGCATAACCCACTCCTACCGAAGGCTGATAAATATGAGACATCAATTCAGGATGAGAAGCATACAGGGCTGGAAACAAGAGATAGTACACCAAGTTGAGTGAAATATTCAGAACAATAATGAATACTTTGATAGATGCAAACTTGATAGGACGACTCTTAAAACGAAGGTAATCGAACGGAATGCACAAAAACGAGTCGATAGCCACCGTGAGTGCCATTACCCAAATGTAAGACGGATGTTGAGCATAACCCATGAACGAGGCAATGGGCGAAAGGAACAAAAGTACTAACAAGAAGAAGCCCAAAGCTCCTGCCCCCACGGTAATAAGCGTAGAGGAATACACACGATTCGCATTTTCCCCCGACTTGTTGGCAAACCTAAAAAAGGTGGTCTCCAACCCAAACGTTAATATAACGAGGATTAAGGCTGTAATGGCATACATATTTGTCATGATGCCGTATTCTCCACTCGCAGATGCCAATTTTATGGTATAGAGTGGAGTGAGCAAGTAGTTGAGGAATCGTCCTACAATACTACTCAGTCCATAAATGGCTGTATCCTTTACTAATGACTTTAGATTTGACATGGTGTTTTGTTATTAGTTGACGAGTTGACAAGTTGACGAGTTAACAAGTCTATTAGTTGGTTAGTTGACAAGTTTAGAAGTTGACGATTCCGCTGTTTCTTCAGTGCCGATGGGGAAATATTGATAATCTATGTAATTCATTTCTCTATAAACTTTTAACTCAAAAACATAAAAACTAAATAACTCATCAACTCGTCAACTTGTCTACTCGTCAACTTGTCTACTAAAAAAACAAATACGCAATGGCTATTGCTGCAATGACTCCTGCTAAATCTGCCAGCAATCCACACACCACAGCATGGCGAGTATAACGGATATTTACACTACCGAAATACACTGCCAAGATGTAAAACGTCGTATCGGTAGACCCCTGAAAGATACAACTCAAACGTCCTACAAACGAGTCTGCACCGTATGTCGTCATGGCATCCACCATCATACCACGTGCCCCACTACCTGATAGCGGTTTCATCAATGCTGTAGGCAGCGCTCCCACAAATTCAGTATCGCCCCCAACAGATGCCACACACCACTCAATGCCTTCTACCAAGAGGTTCATAGCACCTGATGCACGAAACACACCAACACCCACGAGAATGGCTACCAAATAAGGAATGATTCGTACGGCTGTTGTAAAACCCTCCTTGGCTCCCTCGATAAAAGCATCGTACACATTCACTCGCTTGCGCAAGCCAGCAAGGATAAACAGCACAATAATTGTCATGAGTAGGATGTTGGCTACACTGGTGCTCACCACGTTCATGGTGTCTTTACTCATCTGTCCAAAACTCCAAATGATGAGAGCCACGAGTACGCTCATACCTCCTAAGACACCAACCATCACCTTATTGAGGAGATTGATTCTTTGATAAAGAGAGGTGACAACGATACCTGCCAGAGTAGAAAAGAAGGTGGCTAACAAGATAGGGATAAAGATATCTGTGGGCTGTGCTGCTCCTAATTGCGCCCGATACACCATGATACTCACAGGTATCAATGTCAGTCCTGAGGTGTTCAGAACCAAGAACATAATCATGGGATTGGTAGCTGTGTCCTTCTTTGGATTGAGTGTCTGCAACTGTTCCATGGCTTTGAGTCCTAACGGCGTGGCTGCATTATCAAGCCCTAACATGTTAGCGGCTATATTCATAAAGATACTTCCCGTAACAGGGTGTCCCTTGGGGATGTCGGGAAAGAGTTTGGTAAACACAGGTGAAAGTATGCGTGACAAGACAGCAATTACTCCGCCTTTCTCGCCTATCTTCATGATGCCAAGCCACAACGACAACACTCCAGTTAAGCCCAAAGAAATCTCGAAAGCGGTTTTCGATGAGTCAAAGGTTGAGTTCATCATAGCGGGAAAGACTTCCATGTCGCCCATGAAAATCATTTTCAACAAAGCAATAACAAAAGCAATGATGAAAAATGCTACCCAAATATAATTCAATACCATAGGCTGCAAAATTAAATAAAAATGACGGCACACCCAAGCAATCAGATGTTTTTTCAGTCTTTTGCACACGGCTCTTTCGTCAACGACAGCTATTTTTCCACCGGAAGGCACCAACAAAACAACGTTTATAATATAGGAGTGGTATGCTGTATGAAAGGAAATTAAATGCTGAATTTTCTTTACAAAGTGCCTCTCATAACTCGCGTGTAAATCACCAATGGCAAAGTTGGTCGCAAATACGCGAATTATGAGATAGTTTCATAACTCGCTGTTATTTATGATGTTACGCTTAATTCATTTTGTTTCATCCCTATTTTTATCACTTTTTGGCGATTGAAGCATTGAGATAAGCCTCCAATTTGCATGCTTTAATGCCGTTGAAGCATGTGAATAACACCTCTAAAGAGTGTTTCCAAGAGCGCTAAGTCCATGTTTCAGCTAAAAAAGACGCTAATTTTGTTCAAATCAGCGCATTTTTGCTGGTTGTTTGCCTATTAAATTTTTCTATTTTGAAGATTTTAGATGGTCGATTTTCGGTAAAATAATAAGACAAAAAGCAACGGATGCCTCTACCAAATCATCATTAAAGTTTAATAGCCCTTCATACATTTCACTCAAGCTGTAAACCCACACAAGTTTGCTTTTTTGTTTCAATTCGTTTTTATATGTGAAAAGATGAAATTTTGTTTGCACGTCAACTGAATGCGTATTATCTTTGCAAAAGGTGGACACAAGGCTTCTCTCGAAGATAAGCACAGCTTTCTCTGGAGAGGAGCAAGGGCGATGTGCCATTTTAACTAAATAGACCTCGGGCTAACAAGACCTGCAAACCCCTGTCGTTGTGTACACTCCCTCCATACGCTCAAAATAAAATCACTCATGAAACCAAATAAATTTTTATCCATTTTTCTCTTCTTGTCGCTCACCATTAGCACATCTGCACAGCGTGTTTTAGAAATGAACATCTGGAACGGACGTGTCCCACATCCCACTGGCGTGGATACCGATACTGCGAAGATACGCGTATATCTACCAGATGCAAAGCGTGCTACGGGCCGTGCCATAGTGATTTGCCCCGGCGGAGCCTATGCCAAACTTTCCATGGAAAACGAAGGTACGGCATGGGCACCATTCTTCAATGACTTGGGGATTGCGGCAATTGTACTGAAATATCGACTACCCAATGGCGTAGCACAAGCGCCTATCAGTGATGCCGAGCAAGCCATGAGACTGGTAAGGCAGCATGCGCAGTCGTGGCACATCAACAGAAACGATGTGGGCATTATGGGGTCGTCGGCAGGAGGTCATTTGGCTTCTACCATTGCAACACATAGCAGAGGAGATGCCAAGCCCAACTTCCAAATTTTGTTTTATCCTGTCATTACGATGATGCCTGATTTTACCCACAAAGAGTCACATGACAATTTGTTGGGACGTAAGCCAAGCAAGCGTGATGAGCGTGAATATAGCAACGACATACAGGTAACACGTGTCACGCCGAGAGCCTTTATTGCTTTGTCAGACGATGACAATGTGGTGCAACCAGCAAATGGTGTGAACTATTATTTTGAACTGTATCGCCACGATGTACCTGCCTCATTGCACGTTTATCCCGCTGGAGGGCATGGATATGGATTTGATAGTAGGTATAGATATCACGTAGAAATGCGTTTGGACCTGCAAGCATGGTTACGTAGTTTCTAACGATTCATCCTGTAATAATACGTTTCGCCCCATGAACAAATATTTTATCAGCTGTCTATGGCTCTTGCTGAGTACTGCTACAACAGCGTTTGCCGAGAATTGGTTAGCCGCTATCAACGACGATGTGTTTCTTTACGAGCTGTCTATTCCCGGGACACACGATGCTTGTACGGGGAACGGATTTGTTGAAAAAGACGAGAAGACAGGCAAACAATATGCGCTCACTCAAGATGTAAGTTTGGGCAACCAATGGAAGTCGGGAATTAGGGCGTTTGATTTGCGCCCTGCCGTGCATATAGATTCCGTTGGCAATCCGTCGTTGGTTATTTTTCATGGAACATGGCAAACACGCCTTTCCATGAAAGAGGCACTTGTCACGCTACGCGACTCGTTGAGAAAGAACCCATCGGAGTTTGCTATCGTCTTGATGCGTCACGAAAACAGTGCTGACAAGAACGATGAGCGTTGGGCAGGACTCATGACAGAGTTGTTGCACGCCCCAGCTTTTGAACACTTGTTTGTTGCATATCACCCCCATTTGACCTTGGGCGAGATGCGTGGAAAAATTTTACTGTTGAGTAGAGATGTGTATGCAGACAAACCGATTGGCGCATACGTACGTGGCTGGACGCACGAACCCGACTTTGCATTGCAATCTAAAGGCGAATTATATCATGAGGACAGTCAGGGTGCGCTGTATGTGCAAGACTTCTATGACACCAGCGAGGGGAAACAAGCGGTAGCCTTAAAATGTCAAAGTATAAAGCGTTTGTTGGACTTCTCCACAACGTCGAGACGGCAAGAAAATGCACGCTGCCCCCTTGTCATTAACCACACTTCGGGTTATGCAGAGAGTGTCGTGGTACAAGGCGAGCGGATAGCGACATCAGAAGGTTATAGAAAAAACGCCTCCATCACCAATCAGTATGTCATTCATTATCTAAAAAATCTTTCACATACAGGGGCATTGGGTATCATCATGATGGATTATGCCGGGGTAGACATCTCTGGACGCCATGAGGTCAAGGGATTTACACTGACCAAAGAAATCATCGCTCACAACTTTCGTAACGAAAAAAGGCCATCATCAATTCCTCAAAGGAATCTCTGATAGCCTTTTATAAGTGTTGAAGGTGCGCATCAACATCCTGCCGTTGATGCGTTAGTTACCCCATACGTGAGCACACCCTACCTTCTTTTTAGTATTTTATAACAGCGACTCAATCTCTGCGTTGATATTCTTGATTTGTACGTCTCGCTTTTGCAACGTATTGTTTTTATCAATGATAAAGAACGTAGGAATGGATTGTATGTTATAATTGGTCAGTATTTGCTGTTGCTCATCTTCGGCTGCATACACATTTATCCACGGCAATGCCGCTGTTTGGGTCTTCCAAAAGTGTTCGTTGGGGTCAACCGATACTTGGTAAATCTCAAAACCACGCTCATGATACTTATTATACAGCTCTCGAAGCATCATAATACGCTGGGTAGACTCCTTTGAAGCAAAAATATGAAAATCTAATAACACCACTTTTCCCTTCAAATCGCTAAGCTTACGAATGTTTCCACGATTATCGGGCAGGGCAATGTCAATGAGACCAGTGGTAGCCATCTTACTGGCATCGATTACTTTCTGTTGGTTGTTGCGGATAATACGCACATCTTTCATCCCCTCAATCGCAATGTTATGAAGGTTCTCTCCTCGCTCTGCGTGTGGATAATAGGTGTCCCAACTGGTGGCAACAGCTGCATAAACCTTTATATCGTCCTCATTAGTGCGTGGATTGAACACCAACACATTGGCGTCACCCCATTGAATGGTTTGGAAAAGAGCAAAGTACGCATAAGCTTTCATGGGTTCTTTGAAAATGTAGTTCAGCTTAATATCGTTTTTATAAGCTGCCATGACCTTGTGCAAACTGTCTTCCGTAACCTCGGAAGGAAGGTTGATATTTTGGGCAATGTTGTTCACCAAAACCTGCAAGCCCATTTGCTTCAACGTAAGTTCTTTTATCTTCGAACAGTTGTCAGAGCCACTTACTTCATATTGTGACGCCATCGTTGGATATGAAGCCTTTACCTGAACGGTCTCGGTAGAGTCGATGGACAGGTTAATAATTTGTCCAGCAATGCGCAAACGATAAAACTCGGGAGCCTCAGGTGCTTTCTCGCTAAAACTAAATGCACCGTCTTCGCCTAATTTTACCGAGTCAAGAACCTTGGGACCATTCAGCCCCATGTTTTCAAAATATAAAGTAGAATCTTTCGCTTGTGCAATGTTGCCGTTGATGTTGAACTTCTTCTGCGTACAAGAAACAGAGCATAATGCCGCTAACGCAAAAGTAGCTAAGCAGAAAATATTTCGCATTGTCTTTTTCATATAAACCTTGTTTGATAACGTGTAATGATTGCTGCAAAGATAAATCAAATAATTGAGATACGGAGCAGTGTGCAATATTTTTTTCCTTTTCGACGGTTGGTTTTGCAAGCGTGAAGGCACAGAGATTCCAACACATCATCTTCATCGCATAAAAATCTTTGAAAAGAGTGCGTACCTATTCATTTTATTTGTATCTTCGCCACATCGTTCATTGCGAAAGTGGCTTTTATTCGAACTTTGGAGCAAAGCCATTCTTCTATCACCAAAACCAACAAAAGATGTTCAAAATTATTCAACAGTCAGATTATAAGGTAAACAAATGGAGCGGCGGCATCACAAGAGAGCTGTTCATCCTCCCCCATGACAGTAGTCTTGCAGAGAGAAACTTCAACCTGCGGATATCGTCAGCGGTGATACACCTCACAGAAAGTACTTTTTCTGACTTTTCACATTATCAACGCTTTTTGTTACCTGTGGAGGGAAACATCACCTTATATATTGATGGGCGTGCACACCAACTGAGTAATGACCTTCCTTTCGCATTCGACGGGAGCAAAAGTGTCCGTTCGGTAAACAATAGTGGGGCTATCGATTTCAATGTCATTTGCCGTAAAGACTACAAAACAAAGGTTACTGTCGTCCACAAAGGAGAAAGCGAAAGGCACACCACCACCTTTATTTTTGCCCTCGAGGACATTGATATCAATGGCAGGAAGGTGGAGAAATACAATTCTGTTCTCACAACCGAGCCTTACAAGTTTACAGGAAAAGCAGTGGTAGTAGAAATCCCTTGACCTGCAGTTACGGCTGATACAAGAAAGAAATCTTATCGAATCAGTCAGAATATTCGCCCAAAAGGAGGACTGTTTCGATTATTTTTTGTATCTTCGCCATATCAAACGTTGGGTAGAAGGCATTGAATACGTACAACATCAATAGACGCTCAACGCATGGCTACGCAATGGACAGCAAAATGTTGTCTGGAAATCCTTTTATGAAAACCATCTAAACACATCCACATGAAATTAGCAGAAGCACTAAGTATTCGGAAAGATTTGCAAAAGAAGATAGACCAACTCAAAACTCGACTGGTACAGAACGTTAAAATTCAAGAGGGAGATGAACCCGCTGAACATCCTGACGAGTTGCTAAAAGAGTTGGACGACTGTCTCATTCAACTCCAAAAATTGATGTTGCAAATAAATATCACAAACATTCAAACCCAGCATAATGGGCGAACATTAACCGATATGATAGCCGAACGAGATGTACTCACAAAGCGCATCACCATATTGCGCGATATGTTTGAGCAGGCATCTCAAGGCATGGATCGCTATTCACGGTCGGAAATAAAATACGTAACGACCATTAACGTAAAGGATTTGAATAAAGAAATAGACCTATACGCAAAGAAACTCCGCAAATTGGATATGCAAATACAAGCAGCCAACTTTGAGGTAGACTTGATATAGTCGCCATACAGCAAGCCATTTGCTGTATGCGAACATTACATAATGGTGTAATCTTTTGGAACAGGGCGAGTTGAAACCTTTTGAATCGTGTGATCAAATGAGCTGTTCGGAACCAACAGCATGATTCTTTTTGAATCGAGTTACGGTGCAGGTTCAGCACGTCAGCACACGAATGCATGGCGTATAGCGCATGGTGTACGACCATCAACTGACTGTATTTTAAGAGATGAGGGTGGGAAGTGGGATAAAAAACAGCGGTTACCCAGTTGTTTTGAATTAAATGTTGTACCTTTGCAGCGCATAACTCTTCTATTGATAAAGCATCAAAAAGTTTGATATGTATGCTTTTTAAGCATGAAGATTGTTTCAGTGTCAGTAAATTTTATTTTTTATTAGCATGAAAATTGAGAACCAAATTGCAAGTTCTGTCATTGCTTCAGTGAAAGAACTCTATGGTCAAGAGGTACCAATGTCAATGGTACAACTACAAAAAACAAAGAGTAACTTTGAAGGAAACCTCACCTTAGTGGTTTTCCCTTTTTTGAAAATATCCAAACAAAAGCCCGAAGATACAGCACAGGCTATCGGTGAACTATTGGTTAGAGACTGCTCTGCTGTGGCAAGTTTCAACGTAGTGAAAGGTTTTTTGAACCTCAACATTGCCAAAGAAGCATGGGTAGACCTACTGAACGACATTCATGCGGATGAGAAGTTTGGCGAAAAACCAGTAACCGAAGACTCACCACTCGTGATGATAGAATACTCATCACCTAACACGAATAAGCCGTTACACTTAGGACATGTGCGGAACAACTTGTTGGGATGGTCATTGGCACAAATCATGGAAGCCAACGGCAACAAGGTGGTGAAGACGAACATCGTGAACGATAGGGGCATCCATATTTGCAAATCAATGCTTGCATGGCAGAAATGGGGCAACGGAGAGACACCCGAATCGAGCGGAAAGAAAGGAGATCACCTCATTGGCGACTACTATGTGGCATTTGACAAGCATTACAGAGCCGAACTGGCAGCACTGAAAAGCAAGTATATGGCTGAAGAAGGGCTGGACGAAGAGACGGCAGAGAACAAAGCAAAAGAAGAGTCAGCATTGATGAAAGAGGCGCGTGCCATGCTTGTGAAATGGGAACAAGGCGACAAGGAGGTACGCACGCTATGGAAAAAAATGAATAGTTGGGTTTATGCTGGCTTTGACGAGACCTACAAGGCATTGGGCGTAGGCTTTGACAAGATATATTACGAATCAGATACTTACCTCGAGGGAAAGGCTAAAGTAGAAGACGGACTCAATAGAGGACTGTTCTTCCGAAAGGATGACAACAGTGTATGGGCAGACCTTACAAAAGAAGGACTGGACCAAAAGCTGTTGCTTCGTTCTGACGGCACCAGCGTGTACATGACGCAGGATATTGGTACGGCTGAAATGCGCTTTAAGGATTTTCCTATCGACAAAATGATATATGTGGTTGGAAACGAGCAGAATTATCATTTCCAAGTACTGTCAATCTTACTTGACCGTTTAGGATTTAAGTGGGGCAAGGAGTTGGTACACTTCTCATACGGCATGGTTGAACTACCAAACGGTAAGATGAAAAGTCGCGAGGGAACTGTTGTCGACGCCGATGAGTTGATAGCAGAAATGATTGCCAATGCTCGCAAGACCAGTGATGAATTGGGCAAGTATGACGATATGAGCGAACAAGAAAAACAAGACATTGCACGCATTGTAGGATTGGGAGCCCTCAAATACTTTATCCTGAAAGTAGATGCACGCAAAAACATGCTGTTCAATCCAGAAGAGTCTATCGACTTCAACGGCAACACAGGACCGTTTATTCAATATACGTATGCGCGAATCCGTTCTATCATGCGGAAAGCCGAAGCAGAGGGCATAAAACTGCCCCAGCAATTATCTACAAATGCTCCTCTGAATGATAAAGAGATTGCCTTGATTCAGAAGTTGAACGACTATAAAGCCGTGGTAGAACAGGCTGGCACTGACTACAGTCCAAGTGGTATTGCAAACTACTGTTACGAACTGACCAAAGATTTTAATCAGTTCTATCATGATTACAGCATTCTTAACGCCAATTCAGAAGAGGAAAAGAAAGCTCGCTTAGTGCTTGCAGCGAATGTGGCAAAAACCATTAAGAATGCAATGCAATTGTTAGGTATCGAGGTGCCAGAGAGAATGTAGAGAAGAACTGGCGGATGAAAGATAATTGTGTAAATCCTCCTGATTATCGGCACGACACAGTATTGCCCTTGCCCTTAGAGGTGAAGGCAAACGCATGGGCAGTGGATGCCGCATGTTCGGGCAATCCCGGACCAATGGAATATCGGGGGATAGACTTGGCTACAGGGGCTGAAGTGTTTCATTTCGGTCCCCTACATGGCACTAATAATATAGGTGAGTTTTTGGCTATCGTACACGCCTTGGCTTTGTTAGAGAAGCAAGGTGATACACAAAAAACAATTTACTCGGACAGCTACAATGCCATTTTGTGGGTGAAAAAGAAACAATGTAAGACAAAATTGAAACGCACCCCACAAACCGAACCGCTTTATCAGATTATTACAAGAGCCGAACAGTGGCTACGCACCCATGCTTACCAAAATCCTGTCATTAAATGGGAAACAGCAAAATGGGGCGAAGTGCCTGCAGATTTCGGACGAAAATGATGGAGCTGTCAGCCCTGTGCAGTGCTTTGCTTTTCAAAAGGATGATGTAAAAATAGTAGTAGAATCTGCCTTAAGAAAAAAAAATAACCAAACGAAAGTTTTTATTAAAGAAGAAATCCCTTTTATCATAATTCTTTATACCTGTGCTACATGAATATATTCCGCAGTTTGTTATATGTTGCCATTGGTGGAGCCATGGGGTCTGTAGCCCGATATCTACTTTCTAAATTCGTGTCATCGAGTGTTTTGTCGGTATTTCCCTTCGCAACGTTTGTCATAAATCTTCTCGGCTGCTTCCTCATTGGCATCTTTTGTGGATTGGCAGAACGAAATGTAGCTATTCAAGGTGACATGAAACTTTTATGGATTACAGGTGTCTGTGGAGGTTTCACCACGTTTTCAACTTTTTCAAACGAAAGTCTTTCACTTTTACAAAACGGGCATGTTTTATACGGAGCTTTGTATATTGCAGGCAGTGTCTTCCTTGGAATTTTAATGGTGCTTATAGGATTGCGCCTTGTCGGTTAAGGGATTTTCTTCGTTTACAAGTCAAACTTTATTCCATTTAATCCGCTAAATACAGCGGTTTTTACAAAAAAAGTGTGTAAAATGATAGAATTTTAGACATCAAGCTATTGAATATCAATTTTATTTTCTATCTTTGCATCCGCAAACTTATCATGCTCATAGCAATAAGTCGGACTTGTAGCTCAGTTGGTTAGAGCAACAGACTCATAATCTGGAGGTCCCTGGTTCAAGCCCAGGCTGGTCCACAAAGGAAATCAAGGAGTTACAGCAATGTAACTCCTTTTTATTTGGAAACGAGTAAAAATCAGAAGAAATTCAAACAAAGAGATGTTGAATTTTTATCGGCTAAAGAATTGCAAAGGACGATATAAAATTTTATCACCGATTTTTCAATTAAGAATGATATTTTTACAACGAAAAACACCAACCTTACAGTGGATGTAAAATTGGTAGTACACTGCATGAAATGATAACAATTGATGCTGAATTATCTTTACAAAGTGCCTCTCATAACTCGCATGAAAACAACCAAAGGCAAAGTTGGTTGCAAATACGCGAGTTATAAGCGATGTTCATAATTTGTTGTTATTGAGACGGTTACGCTTTAGAGTCGTCTTTTCATTCCCATTTTTGCCAGTTTTTTGCGATTGAAGCATTGAGATAAGCCTGCAATTTGCATGCTTTAATGCTGTTGATACATGTGAATAACACCTCTAAAGAGTGTTTCCAAGACCGTTAAGTCAATGTTTCAACTTGAAAAGTTATCTATTTTGACAAAATCAGCCCATTTTTGTATACCGTTTGCCTATTGATTTTTTCTATTTTGAAGATTTTTGATGGTCGTTTTTTGGTAAAATGATAGGACAAAAACAACGAGTGCCTTTACCAAAAATGAGAAGAAGTGAAAGCGTTGAGAGATGTTATCTACTTTCTATTGATTGCTGTCCGCTAAAACTTACTTGAGCATAAAAAAAGTTTTAGCAGACAGCAATCATTTTTATCTGTTAGTACGTAATGATGCCCAACCAGCGCAATACGTCGTTAAGGTTGGCAACAATCATTAACAACAACAAGATGGCGATGCCAACATATTCAGCTCGTACCATGAACGTTTCACTCGGTTTGCGACGAGTAATCATCTCATAGAGCAAGAAAAGCACATGACCACCGTCCAAGGCTGGTATTGGCAAGATGTTCATGAATGCTAAAATGATGCTTAAGAAGGCGGTCATGAGCCAAAACATGTGCCAATCCCAGACGGGAGGAAATAGACTTCCAATAGCTCCGAAACCTCCTAACGACTTAGCACCATCGGCGGTGAAAACATACTTCATATCACCAACATAGCCTGCCAAGACATTCCAACCATATCTTGCACCTGCAGGAAAGCTCTCGAAAAAACCATATTCCTTTTTGGTTGGCGTGTAATACGAATACAAATTGGTCATGCCCACCCCTAACATCAGACTGGAGTCCAACAATACCTGAGCCGTATCTACCTTAGAAGTTGCAGGATTCATAAAGGCAATGCTTGCTGTACGAATTTTCAAACTATCCGCATGGGTCTTTGCTGCCATGAGTTCATCGCTCAACACGCCCACCTCTTCTTGGTAAGCATTCCAAGAATCAATAGGTTTGCCGTTGATACCCACCAAACGGTCACCTTTCCGAATGCCAGCCTTAGCTGCTGCACCAGAAGGCATAACGCTGTCTACATCTGCCAATACAAAAGGTGTTACAAAGCGTGGTGTGCTCTTCAACATCCCCAAAAGGTTCAGGTCACCAGGCAGGTTAATGCTCATCGGTTTGCCATTGCGAATGATATCTACCCGTTTGGCGGTGGACAAGTCGCGATACACATCAGCATTAAAGTCCCTGAATGCGCCTTGGTCTGTCCCCACAAGAATGTCATGGTCTTGAAAACCATACGACTTGGCTTCTTGATTGAAACGCATTCCCATGCTCATATCTTTGACCATGACATACGATTCTCCCCAATAAAACAGCACCATGGAATAGATAAAAAGCGCCAAAAGAAAGTTGACGGTCACTCCACCAATCATGATGAGCAGCCGTTGCCATGCTGGTTTGGAACGAAACTCCCAGTCTTGAGCAGGTTGCTTCATTTGCTCTGTGTCAAAGCTCTCGTCAATCATTCCTGAAATCTTGCAATAGCCGCCCAACGGAAGCCACCCCATACCATAAGTAGTATCGCTATTTTTGGGTTTGAAGCTAAAGAGATTTCCTTTCCATTTGCCAATGCTGACATCAAAGAATACGAAGAACTTTTCGACTCTTACTCCAAAGAGTTTCGCAAAAAACATATGTCCCCCTTCGTGCAAGAGAACCAATAAAGAGATAGCCAGTACAAACTGAAGCAATCTGATTAAAAATATTTCCATTTTATCTTAAGTTTTTTTTAGTTTATTGGTTGTTACGTTTTTAAGTTTTTCTGCCATAAGGCATATTACTCTAAAACAACTAAATCATCAACAGTCAGCTCATGAACTTATCAACTCATGAACTCACTAACGCCTTAACTCGTAAACCATCTCTTCCGCTACGCGACGTGTCTCTGTATCGGTATCCACATAAATTTGATATTGGGAAGATTTGTCATAAGACACCCGCTGCATCGTCTTCTCTATGATATTGCCCATGTCCAAGAACGAACATTTGCCATGGCGGAAAGCCTCGTTCACCACCTCGTTGGCTGCATTGAGTACACAAGGCATGTTGCCTCCTTGGCGCATGGCCTCATACGCCAATGCCAAACACTTGAATTTTCCCATATCGGGTTCAAAGAACTCCAAGGGTTGCTTAAACATATCTAAACGCTGCCCATGAAGAGGCAAACGCTCTGGAAAAGAAAAAGCATACTGTATAGGCAAGCGCATATCAGGAACACCTAACTGTGCCTTTATGCCGCCATCGGCAAACTGCACGGCACTATGGACAATGCTTTGAGGATGCACAAGTACTTGTATTTTCTCGACTGGAACACCAAAGAGCCACTTCGCTTCAATTACCTCAAAACCCTTGTTCATCATTGAAGCCGAATCTATGGTTATCTTCGCCCCCATTTCCCAAGTAGGATGTTTCAAGGCATCAGCAGCTGTTACGTGCTGCATCTGTTCCAAAGTGTAGGTTCGGAAAGGACCGCCACTGGCTGTAAGGAGTATCTTTTCTATTTCGTTATCACTTTCTCCAACGAGTGATTGAAAGATAGCACTGTGCTCTGAATCGACAGGTAGAATAGGTACATGATGTTGCTGAGCCAACTTGCAAATCAGTTCACCTGCAACAACAAGCGTCTCTTTATTGGCTAAGCAGATTTTTTTTCGAGCTTGGATGGCATGAATCGTGGGCGAAAGACCTGCAAATCCGACCATAGCTGTTAATACCATATCAATAGGAGTGGCTGACACGATTTCATCAAGCGCAGCCTTACCAGCATAAACCTTAATGTCTGGGCAATCATTTAACAGTTGACAGAGGGATTCATAATGCGCTTCGTTAGCAATAACGACAGCAGCTGGGCGAAACTTACGTGCCTGTTCAGCCAA
Organism: Hoylesella timonensis S9-PR14; assembly: GCF_000762405.1. Taxonomy (GTDB): domain Bacteria; phylum Bacteroidota; class Bacteroidia; order Bacteroidales; family Bacteroidaceae; genus Prevotella; species Prevotella timonensis_A. The sequence goes on from NZ_JRPQ01000094.1 coordinate 22,717, forward strand.
TTCCTTATAACGATTATTAGCCGTAAGGCAATAAACTTCATATAAGTCGGCATGCTGTTCAATCACATCCAACGCCTGTGTTCCGATGCTCCCCGTAGAGCCTAATATGCAGATTTGCTTTTTCATGAGTTGTATTTCCTCCTATCTTTTTTGGCTTATGAGCTTATAAATCTAATAAACCTTCTGGCAATGTGATGAATATTTGACGTTTCTCTCCGTCGATGTCCGTAATGAGTTCTTCATTAGCTGGTATCAATTTACCACCTTCCAGCTCGAACAAGACATTAAGCGTCGTATTATCAATTGATTGAATCACTCCTATTTGGTGTCCTGTTGTAGCATCAATGAGAGAAAAACCCAAAAGCTGCGCCCACGACCTGCATGTGCCGTCTTGATGTGCAACAGAACGTGGGAAGAATACTTCACTCCCTGTCAGTTCACGAGCTTGCACTTCTGTATCGACATCGCAAAACTTTATGTAAGCTGTCACATCGGTACGGAAGCGATATTCTTCAAAGAAAAAAGGCACCAAAATGCCATCTACCTCTAATATAAGGTAGTCAGCATCCGTACGATCAAACACATCGTCCTCAAAATGAAAAGACAATTCGCCTTTTACCCCATGTGGCTTTCCTATTTGTCCAATACGGCAAACATCCTCTTTCTTAATCATCTACTCGTTTTATATGTGCCCCTAAAGCATTCAGGCGCATTTCAATATTCTCATACCCACGGTCTATCTGGGCTATATTTTCTATTCTACTTGTTCCGTTAGCACTCAATGCAGCAATCAGCAAGGCAATCCCTGCCCGAATGTCTGGACTACTCATACGTCCTGCACGCAGTCTGATCTTCCTGTCATGCCCTACGACAACTGCACGGTGTGGGTCGCAAAGGATGATTTGTGCCCTCATATCGATAAGTTTATCCACAAAGAAGAGTCTACTTTCAAACATTTTTTGATGAAAGAGTACGCTCCCCCGTGCTTGGGTGGCAACAACTAAAAGGACTGACAGCAAGTCAGGGGTAAGTCCTGGCCATGGAGCATCGCTCAATGTCATGATGGTGCCGTCTATAAACGAATCTATTTGATAATGGGGTTGATGCGGAATCACGATGTCGTCACCTTCAACTTTTATCTTTATCCCCAGTCGACGGAAAGAATCCAAGATGATGCCAAGGTTTTTTACGGAAGCATCTTTGATTCTTACTCCATCACCTACCATGGCTGCCATGCCAATAAACGAGCCTACCTCTATCATGTCGGGCAATACCGTGTGTTCTGCTCCATGCAGAGTTGAAACGCCCTCAATCGTCAAAAGGTTTGAGGCAATGCCACTAATCTTTGCTCCCATATCATTCAGCAAACGACACAACTGTTGAATGTAAGGCTCACAGGCTGCATTGTAAATGGTCGTAGTACCCTTAGCCAAAACAGCTGTCATGATAATATTGGCAGTACCCGTGACCGAAGCCTCGTCCAAAAGCATGTATGTTCCATGCAAATGCTCGGCTTCAATATGATAGATGTTACGAGACTCTTCGTGCTTAAAGCTTGCGCCTAACTTCTTGAAACCCAAGAAGTGTGTGTCCAAACGGCGACGTCCAATCTTGTCTCCCCCCGGTTTTGCGATAGTTGCTCTACCTAAACGGCCTAACAGAGGACCTATCATCAACACCGAACCTCGCAAAGAAGAGCACTTCTGAACAAACTCGTCGCTATCCAAATAAGCCAAATCAATGGCATCGGCTTGAAAGATATATTCATTTTTATGAACACGAGTTACTTTGACGCCTACTTGCTGCAACAGACGAATAAGATTGTTCACATCAAGAATGTCAGGAATGTTCTTTATTCTAACAGGTGCTGACGTAAGAAGCGTTGCACAAATCACTTGCAAAGCTTCATTTTTGGCACCTTGGGGTTGAATCGTACCACTCAGCCTATGACCGCCTTCAATGACAAATGCCTCCATAGACTTATCGCTTCTTTCGTTTTTTATCTATATCTCGCATATCGATGCGATCGAATTTGAATTGATTAAGGTCGAGTACGATTTTCCCATCTGTAAACCTTTCCAAATCAAAAGCCACTTTCTCATCATCCGAAGAGCCATGCCCCCACTGTACCAAGTCACGCTTCATCTGGTTAGCAGTGATACGAGTCAGTTCGTCACGTTCCTCCCCAGGCTCCATGTTCTTCAGTTTTTCAAACATTTCAAACATCATGTTGCCATAATGTCGCACAGGAATACGGTTCATGGGATACTGCACAGGCTCTGCTTTCGTATAAATCTTAGCTGCTTGAGATACATCGAAAGGATAATCGATGTCCAATTCAAAATTGCTCATAATAGCCAAATGGTCCCACAGCTTGCGTAGGTATTCCTCGCTCTCCTTGTTTTGCGGAAACATACGAGCCATTGTGGAGACAATGGTCTCGGCACAATGTTGCCGCTCTTGTCTGTCGGTAATGGTCAACGCATAATCAACCATATTTTGTACCTCACGGCCATATTCTGGCAATATGAGTTTCTCACGTTGGGTATTATAATCTAATCCTTTAATATCCATAGCTTCTTTTTTTTCAATAGACCGTAACTTACCGAATCAACAAGGCAACGTTAAAGCAATTTCTTAGGGGTTTTGGCAACGAAATCCTTCAAATAAAACGGAACAAAATAGGCTACATCCTCAAATTGTTCATTCATCATCCGCTTCTCTGCCAAAGGGAACATGTATTTTGCCAAAGGCTCTACATTCTTGATGAGATGAGCGTTGGGGTGATTGATTACCTCGATACACTTTTCGGCACCATTCCCAAAGAAATAAACTGGACGTTCGTCGAGATACGACTTATATGTATCCGCATCGACCACATCGGCTTGAATGGGACGAACCTCATTCAATGCTCTGTCAAACAATTGTGCATATACTTCCATGCGACGAGCATCCAACATCGGACACAACAGCGCATTCTCTTCTTGAATCTGTTCGCGAAGCAAGACAGGCACACACAAGAGATGGAGCGTTGGTACTGATAACAGTTTTACGGAGCGTCCGTAACAAATTCCTTTTGCCATGGACACACCTATTCGAAGACCTGTATAAGACCCCGGACCACAACTCACAGCTACGGCATCTAACGGAATTAAATGACTATCAATGAACGATAAGGCCTCATCTACAAATACACCAAGCTTGACAGCATGATTGGGACCGCTACTATCTTCTTTCTCAAAAATACATGTTCCATCCTGACTTACAGCCACAGAACATACATCTGTACTCGTCTCTATGCTTAAAATACACGACATACGTCTATCTATATAATCCTAAATTAAAATGCAAATTTACGCTTTTTTCCTGCAAAATGATTACTTTTGCATAAATTTAACGTGTTGAAGCTATGATACAATCGATGACGGGTTACGGAAAAGCAATCGTAACCTACAAAGAAAAAAAAATAAATGTTGAAATCAAATCCCTTAACAGTAAGTCGCTCGACCTCTCTACTCGTATCGCACCGCTGTATCGAGAAAAGGAGATGGAGATTAGACAGCAAGTATCGAGTGCGCTGGATCGTGGGAAAATAGACTTTTCTATTTGGATAGAGAAGGATATTGCTAACGAAGTAAACCCGATTAACTCGGATATTGTTGCGCATTATTACCAACAGATTAAACAAATAGCAAAAACAACAGGCATTCCAGAGCCCTTGGATTGGTTTCAAACAATTGTCAGATTGCCCGACATCACATTGAAAACAGAAATCGAAGTACTGCAGGACGAAGAGTGGGATATGGCAAGACAGGCAATAGAGGACGCACTTCAGAATTTAATTAGCTTCCGTCAACAGGAAGGTGCGGCTCTACAAAATAAGTTCAATGAGAAGATTGATAACATTGCGCGTCTACTTCAAGAGATAGAACCTTATGAGAAGATGCGCGTAGAAAAGATTAGAACCCGAATTGTAGATGGTCTCGAACAGATTCCAAATGCCGAATACGACAAGAACCGCTTGGAGCAAGAACTCATTTATTACATCGAGAAACTCGACATCAGCGAGGAGAAACAACGCCTTGCCAATCACTTGAAATATTTTCGTGATACCATGAACGAAACTGCTCCCAACGGCAAGAAGCTCGGATTCATCGCACAAGAGATGGGACGTGAAATCAATACTACTGGTTCAAAAAGTAATTTGGCTGAAATGCAGAACATTGTAGTGCAGATGAAAGATGAGTTGGAACAGATTAAAGAGCAGGTGCTCAACGCTCTGTAAGCCAAGAAGGGGAGCCTCCCCCTACCCCTCCAAAGGAGGGGAGGTATAAGCTGGAGAGGATAGAGCGATTAGGATTTATAAAAATGACTCACACACAGGAGAGCTGTACCATTTGTACTTTGGGATTGAAGGAAAGGCTATCTTCCTGAACTCTATTCACTGCGCTGATGACTGTTGATAAAGGACATGGGGAAAAACAGGCAAGAAAAATATAAATACGAGACAGCAGATGCTTCTTTATACACAGTTTTGCAACAACGGGCACTGCAACATCGAAACTATCCGACGCAAGCCGAAGTTGTGCTTTGGGAATACTTAAAGGGAAATCGTCTGGGAGCAAAATTCAGAAGACAGCATCCGATTGGTCAATATATTCCCGACTTTGTATGCCTTTCCAAACAGTTGATTATTGAGGTAGATGGGGGTTATCACTTCATTGGCGACCAAATCATCTCTGACGAACAGCGAACAGCATATCTCGAGTCTTTTGGTTATTATGTTATACGATTCACAAACGAAGAGGTGTTGGCAGACACGCAAAACGTACTTCTGAAAATAAGACATATCATGAATCATCTAAACGAACAAAACAAACAGCAGACCGTACAAAACACCACGTCCACTGACAAAGCTCCCCTCCTTGGGAGGGGCGGGGGGAGGCTCTCATCTCGCCTCATCATCTTCTCTGCTCCCTCTGGAAGTGGAAAGAGTACCATCGTGAACTGGCTCATGCAAGAACATCCAGAACTAAAGTTGGCTTTCTCTATCTCGTGTACAAGTCGTAAACCAAGAGGTACAGAGAGAGATGGTGTGGAATACTTCTTCGTTAGTCCACAAGAGTTTCGCGAACGTATTGACAACGATGAGTTCTTGGAATACGAAGAGGTGTATGAAGATCGCTTTTATGGAACATTGAAAACGCAAGTGGACAACCAGTTGAAAGCGGGTCAGAACGTTGTTTTTGATGTAGATGTTAAAGGTGGCGTAAACATCAAACGGTTTTATGGCGACAGGGCATTGAGCATTTTTATTCAACCCCCTTCTATTGATGAACTGCGGAGACGTTTAGAGAGCCGTGCCACTGATGCGCCACAAGTGATAGAAGATCGCTTAAACAAGGCGGCTTACGAACTGACCTTCGCATCGCAGTTTGACAAAGTGGTGGTGAATGACGACTTGGACAAAGCAAAGACTGAAACACTGCAAATCATACAAGAATTTCTAAGACTTTGAAATCTATCGGCATCTTTGGCGGTTCTTTCAACCCCATTCACAATGGACACATCCAGTTGGCAAAGCACATTCTTAGGCTTTCCTCCTTGGATGAGATATGGTTCATGGTGTCTCCTCAAAATCCCTTGAAGCCACAAGGCAGCTTGCTCGATGACCATTTGCGCTTGAAAATGGCACAGGTTGCATTACAAGACGAACCAAGACTCATTGCTAAAGATGATGAATTCCGACTCTCTAAACCGTCATATACTTGGCATACGCTGCAATGTTTATCGAATGAACATCCTGACACCTCGTTTACACTCATTATCGGCGCTGACAACTGGCACGTGTTCAATCAGTGGGCACACTATCAAGAAATCCTTCAAAAATACGAAATCATTATCTATCCACGCCAGCACACCGCCATTGACACAGCGTCATTGCCCTCAAATGTTCATTTGGTAGATACGCCCCTATACAACATCAGTAGTACGGAAGTGCGTCAACGCATCCAGCAAGGCAAGTCAGTAGATCTGTTGATACCCTCTGCTATCGTGCCACTTGCCACTCGGTATTATCCACATCCATGAGCGTATGTAGGGTTGGCAATGCTTTTCATAGAAGAATTATAAATGCTGAATTTTCTTTACAAAGAGCCTCTCATAACTCGCGTGAAAACAACC
>NZ_JRPQ01000095.1 GCF_000762405.1 Hoylesella timonensis S9-PR14
TTGATGGAGAATGAGTATTCCGTCAATCTCCCCACACGTTTTTACTATAAGAAGAAATGGAATAAGGGCTGGATTAACGTAGTCAATCCCTTCCGTGCTTCAATGGTACTCGGCACACCGGGGTCGGGTAAGTCCTACGCTATCGTAAACAACTACATCAAGCAGCAGATTGAGAAAGGCTTTGCCATGTATATCTACGATTATAAGTTTCCCGACCTTTCCGAGATTGCTTATAATCACCTACTTAATCACTTGGATGCATACAAGGTGAAGCCACAGTTCTATGTAATCAACTTTGACGATCCGAGGAAATCGCATCGGTGTAATCCTATCAATCCTGCCTTTATGACGGATATATCGGACGCTTACGAGAGTGCCTATACCATCATGCTCAATTTGAATCGCTCGTGGATACAGAAGCAGGGAGATTTCTTTGTGGAGTCGCCGATTATCTTGCTGGCTGCCATCATTTGGTTTCTGAAAATCTATGAGAACGGAAAGTATTGCACCTTTCCCCATGCCATCGAATTTCTGAACCGTCCCTACGCACAGATATTCCCGATACTCACTTCCTACGACGAGCTTGCCAACTATCTTTCACCTTTCATGGACGCTTGGGAAGGAGGAGCACAAGACCAGTTGCAGGGACAGATAGCCAGTGCCAAAATACCACTGTCTCGTATGATAAGCCCTGCCCTTTATTGGGTGATGACGGGTGACGATTTCTCTCTCGACATTAATAATCCTAATGAGCCGAAAGTGCTTGTGGTAGGGAATAATCCCGACCGTCAGAACATCTATTCGGCAGCACTTGGTCTGTATAACAGCCGTATCGTGAAGCTCATCAATAAGAAGAAGCAGCTCAAATCGTCTGTGATAATCGACGAGTTGCCGACCATCTACTTTCGTGGGTTGGATAACCTAATCGCTACCGCTCGAAGCAACAAGGTGGCGGTATGTTTGGGCTTTCAGGACTTCTCACAGCTTACTCGCGATTATGGGGACAAAGAAAGCAAGGTGATACAAAATACCGTGGGTAACGTCTTTTCCGGGCAAGTCGTGGGAGAAACCGCCAAGACCCTTTCTGAGCGATTTGGAAAGGTTCTCCAGCAACGGCAGTCTATGACCATCAACCGCAATGACAAATCCACCTCTATCTCTACGCAGATGGACAGTCTTATCCCTGCATCCAAAATCAGTAACCTCACACAGGGAATGTTCGTTGGAGCAGTGTCCGACAACTTCGATGAGCGTATTGACCAAAAGATTTTCCATGCGGAGATCGTGGTGGATAGTGCCAAAGTCTCTGCTGAGATGAAAGCCTACCAATCAATCCCTGTAATAGCAAACTTCATAAACGAAAATGGCTCAGACAACCTCAAAGAGACTATCGAAGACAATTATAAATGTGTCAAACAAGATGTATTATCTCTTGTGGATTCAGAAATAGAACGGATAAAAAGCAACCCAGCCCTTGCTCACTTAATCAAGGAGTAGGTTTAGGCAGAAAGAAAGATTGTTTATTAAATAATTTATCTTGTGAAGTGCCAGCTTCTTGAAGTGGAACAAACTGCAGTGTGCTATCTTTATATACTGGATAGTGGTCTGTGCGCAAAATATCTGAAAGTTGTTTCATCTCATAGGGTAATTCTCTTAATCGCTCCAACCAAACTTCCTCAATAAACTTATTTACGGATAATACTGAAAGTTGTTTGCTTAATTCAATCTGAGAATCAGAGGTAGAGCGAGTCCGAACTTGGGCAAGATAATTTACAGCCTCCGGAGTAACTCCTTCGCTATGGGCTATGGCTTCTGCTGCCATAAGCAGGACTTCCGCATAACGATAAATCCCCCAGTACTGTTTGTTAGAAGCAGCTATATCTGTCCCAGAAGCAAGCCAAAAATAGGGAGCCGGATCAAATATTTCAAAGATTGTCTTTCCCTCATCTTTAACTTTAAAGAAAGTATGGAAATACTGTCGGTCCTTTCCTCTTATATCTCCATCGGCATAGCAACTCATAAACGCCTGAATGGGCTTGAAGGCATTGAAAGCTACATGCTCCTTGACATTTTCCCAGTTTCTGGCCATTTTGGGAAAAGCGAATGATGCCCGTGTCAATGATGTTTCCCCATAAACAACATAAAGGTACTCGTCATTGGTTGGAGTAGTTCGAAGCGTATTGATAGCAGACACTGTTTCGTTAGCACCATTAGCTGCGAGATGGTGCTTTTCCGACCGTATGATGGGGCGAAGAATAGTGGCGGCCTGTTCATATTTATTCTTCTGTAATGGTTTCCCACTCATATGCAGGTACACATCACCCAATAGGGCACGGGCGGTAAATGCCGTTACATGTGAATTGTTTTCTTGGAAATTCTGTTCCGGTAAGGTGGCAATGGCATCAAGCAAGTCTTTTTCCACTTTCAAATATGCCTTTTCCATACTCAGCCACGAGGAGGCATGCCTTTCATCCGGGAAAGAACCGAATGTACGGATAAGATAAAACCGATTGAATGCACGGAAGAATTTAGCTTCACCAACAAGTTTTGCCTGCTCTGCCGGGGTGAATCCCGACGTGTTGGGAATCTGTAAGATGACAGTATCGGCGGCCTCAATTCCATCAAAACATGACGTATATATTTGTTTGGCCAAATCCCGGACAGAAGAGTCTTCCAAATTTTGTTTTTCCAATGCCGGGAAATACCCTTGCGTAGCTTCACTTTCAAACAGTCCGGACAAATAGCTTCCCCATGCCAAGGGAATACCATATTCTTGGTCTGCCGAAAGATAAAACTGTGGAAGCCCCGTTGCATAAAGAGCACCTACGGCAGTGTTGGCTGCAATCGTGTCACTATATGCTTTTACTGGATCTTCAACAAAGTCGGTAGACTCATTTTGGCAAGAGAATAAGCAAACTACGCCTATGATAAAAATGATAATTTTTGTTTTTGTACAATATTGCATGTTCTGGTTGTTTTAGAATGAATAACTATAACTAACCTGGCTGGTTAGGGATGAAGAGTTACTAAAAGATGCTTCTGACAAGGAGCGGTGTTGATAAGCTACGCTGGCATTTAATCCATGCCGTTTAAGGAAACGATAAATAGCATGCCATCGAACATTATAGATCGTTGCCAATTTCCGACCCTCTTCCTGAGTTTGATTCATGGAAAGAGTCAATCCTGTTGTTAAGGCTTGCTTTAGTAATCGTTTTGTACAAGTGAGTGTCGGACCTAATGTCAGAACATTCTTGCGTGATGCATAATTGTTGCTGACATTTACTCCTGCCGTCATTGAGAAGTCCAATGGGGTGAAATCAATGCCATAATTGGCACCAAGATTCAAAAAGCGTGTCAGATTACCGGGTATGATATATTGTCCCTGTTTGTCGGCAGCTTCCTGATAACTCGCAGTGGCAGAAAGGTTGTGTGTCTGTTTCTCATTATTCAGTAATCGCCAGTTCAAATTCATGTCTATACTGTTGTTCAATTGGGTAAACCTCAGGGTATCAAGATTCTCATATGGTGTACGTTCATTGATGTAATCGAATGAAGACTTTATATTGCGATGTGCCTGATAGCTTGACAGAGAAACTGAAGCAGAGAATTTCTCATTGGGAGTAAAATTGATATTGGTAGAACCTACGAACCGCTTGTTTTTCTCTTGCTTTTGTCCGGAAAGATCATCTCGCTGCACACCTCCGCTAAGTGTAATGCTCATCTTGTTGTCAAAGAGGCTACGGCTGTAATTGAGTGTGAGGTTCTCATAGTCGTTGTTAAAGTAATAGGCGCCGAGTGTTTCATAATCCGGGCTGATTCGTTCGTAGCCTATACCGATGGTATTCCCCAAGAAGCTATATGCTAAATCCGCTTTGATAGCATGATAATAACTTTTCTCCTTTACCCTTAAATCTCGCTGCATGATACTTAGACCATATTCTAAGGATAATTTCAAATCCTTGATTATGCTAAGACTTCCTTCCAGTCCAATAGCGATGTTTCCTTTAGGATATATTCCCAAGGCATCAGCATCAAAAGAAATATTACTCCTTTTATCCTTTGCCGTAAAGACAGTTCCTCCTAACGCAAACTTATCGGCCTCATATCTGACCTTTGCACCATATCCCCATCGTTCATAGTTGGGACGGATAGATGGATTCAAAGAGTCAGTATCCACGCGTTTTAATAATCTACCACCCATTGCGGCGATTTGCCATCTGCCTGGAGTCAGCTCAATACCAGCACCGGTAAACTGGTGACCGTTGAGCGTATAGGGGCTAAAGCTCATCGATACATCGCCAATATGTGCCCGAATCCATTTGTAGGAAGGGTGAATGCTCAGCCGATTAGGGAGAGAAGGATAGGAGAAGTTTGCCCCATAGTTATTCAGATTGAAAGATATAGGGATATGAAGCAACTCATACAGCGACATGTTTATAGAGCCTGTCAGCTGATAGGTGAAGGACTGGCGAGACTGATTGGGCGTACTATTGAAGTTGGTTGCGTTTGCTGAAATGCTACCACTGATTTTTAGCGGCTTCTTCTTGCGAAACTCTAATATCTCCTCCACATTTTGGGCTGTTACGGCGCTGCTCCATGTCATAAACATGAAGAGACCCAAGACTATTCGTATGATATGAGGTCTGTTCATATGTCTTATATGCGTATATTGTTATTCCCCTGCTCTCTTTTCAAGTTTGACATCCGCAACAATATAAGATTGCGAGCCATCTTTGACGAACTCCTTGATTCTGATGATTCCCCTTCTACCATCAGCAGTACGTACCAGCACAAAATGTGGTGCGCTGGTTTTGTTGAAGTTTGTTTGATTAGTTTCCGACCACTTTGTAAATTGATTCATGTCAGAAGATCTTTTGATGTTGTCAAAAATGGCATTTGTGATATTGATTCCCATTGAACTGGGATTATTAATAAAAGTAGCATCTTGAGCATTGTCTATCTTTGGGAATGAATTGGCTTTAGCCTGATTGGGTGCAAAGAAGTAGCAGTAGTTGAAAGAGGAGTTGAGGGCAAAGAAACCGAAGTCAACCCATGCTCCACACTGTTTCTCCACAATCTTACTTGATGTTACCACACCACCTTCCTTGGCTGAATAAAAACAACCTACACTATTCTTTGCCTCATTGATGCCAAATTTTAGATCATTCTGCTTAATAATGCCACTGTTTGGTTTGATAACAATGTTTTTCTCCACAACTTTTTTTTCTTTGCCATTGCCAGCAATCATCTGTAGTTTGTAAGTACCAGCGTCCTCGAAGCGAATGGTCGTCGTTTCACTTGTAGGAGACAGCACATTGGCTCCTGCACATACCCAATGATAAGACAACCCTCCTGTGGTGAGATTGGTTGTCTTCAACGTGAGTGGGGCTTCCCAGTCTTGATCAACAGGCAGAGGTGCATACGAAAAATCGGCTTGCATAGGAGGTTGTAGGGTTAGCGCCTTAGTACGTTCCTCGTATTTACTGCCATTGAATACTCTTAGGTGGATCTTATGCTCACCACCGTCCGCAAAGGTTATCGTGCCCGGATGCTGTCGGTTGGATGTAGAGGGAACACCTCCTTCAAATGCCCACTCGTATTGGCTTCCACCTTTACTCTTATTGGTAATAGATACCACGCCTGGGGCGATGTCATTGAGGGCGATTGAAAAATCAAAGTCTATAGTCATGGTGGAATCAACCCTTATGGTCTGCTGACTTGCTCTTTCCTCTACACTATTCCAAACTCGCAAGGTTATTTTGTGCTCACCTGCCTGCGTGAATACAACCTTTCCTGGGCTTTTGTCTGTAGAACTACTAGGTTGTCCTCCTTCAAATGTCCATTCATATTCGTCTGCCCCATAACTTTCGTTTTTCAATTGGATAGTTACAGGTGAGGTCTTATCTTCTGATGTCTCAATGGTGAATGCCGATTCGATAGGGACAGCAGTTTCTTTGAGGCAGGAAGAGACCAAGCACGTCAACATAAAGAGTAGTACAGCCCGATATGGCCTATGTATTGTATTCATAGCTTGTCATCAAATATCTTCTCGTTCAAAGATGTGTAAAGTATTTTTAAAGTCCTTTATGTATAATTTATTGCCTATCATATACAAAGGCTTGGAAGGCACTAAGTGGTTACGTGTTTGTTCGTATTCATCTATGCTGATGAGTTCATATTCCCAAACCAGCTTGCGAGCTTTATAATCGAAAATGCCGATCCGACGCATGTTGCTACCGAAGTCCTCCTCTTTCTCACCCAAAAAGGTAAAATAGTCTCCTTGAAGCATCGGACTGAATACTCTTCGGTATGTTCCTATACCCGTGGGATCAGTTTCAAGGAAATCATACCGTTCTATAACTGCTAATTTTTCCGTGTCGATTATCGTAATCACATTTGATGAAATTGCAAATATGTTGTTTGTTCTTTTGTCTAAATAGACACCAAAGCAATCAAATGAATATACTTTGTTTCCCTTTTCCAAGTCCAAAGCTACCAATCTATAAAAATCTGTATAAAACCAGATATTCCCATGGATAACTCCCAATATCTTGTCTATTTTGTCGGTTCCGTCAGGTTCATATTCCGTCCCTCCCAATAAAGAAAGAGGAAATTCCCAGAGAGTTTTGGTTTGAGTATTTATTCGTTTGAACTCTCCGCTAAAATTATTATATGCGATAATTATATCATCTTCTACATACAGCCTGCAGGGAACAAATTCAGGCAATATCAGTTGTTCATCAATCGGAGATGTGAAGTTATAACCCTTTCGATAAGGATTAAATTCCATATAGGTTTTACCTATATATTGAGTTTGCTCATTTAGCAGAATAACATTACGTTCTATACTGTTCAAAAGTGTATGCCCCTCGTATAGTTCAAACATACCTGAACCATACCATGCATACATATACTTACCTCTAAGAGAAAGCTCTAAAGGTGTATCATCTTTTTCTAAAAGTACCCCATCAATATACAAATAACCTTTCTGCCCTTTTGTATAGGCGTAGTCCCCGTTGTCGGGACAGAAGCTTTCGACATTTTCTATTTTTTTTGACTCAATATATCTCATACTTGAAACTATTTTGTTGTTAATATCATATTTCTAAATGGTTCGTATTCTGGTCCTTGGGATAATTTTTGTTCTTGACACAATCGTTTTAACTCTTCAAAATTATCTATATCCATATTCTTCCATAATTGTGGTTTTGCTCTAAACACACTTTCTGCATCGTTTGCTATGGCTTTTTCCAGTTGTTTGATAATATCTTTCTTTGTTACATCACGGCCGCCTTGCTGGATAATATAGAGTTGATCAAAATTGTCTATTCCATTAAGATATGCCTTAAATTGCCCCAAATCTTTAAACATGTTGCGAGCAGACGAGTAGTTTTTTGTGTCCACAAAAATATTCACTTCTCGCCTTCCTGCTACATTTTGGTTGGTTTTTGCTTCCCATTTAATGTCAAATCGAAAATCACCTGTATCATCTGCATAAGCAATAAGATCTTCCAATTCAAGATTGCTGAGGGTATTGTGGTATGTATTGGAAATGTACTTTTGGGGATTACGTATTACCTCCAAAGTAGTGGTTCCCGCCTTAAACTTGTCTTTTGATTGCAATAACTCATTGAAGAAGGCTGTTATTTGTTTCTTTCCATTGGGTCTTTTCAGCATGTCTGACAAGTGATGATCTACCAAGTAAACGAAGTCGTCCATTACATCCTTTAATGGTTTTACAGAGTTTGTCGGAACTGCTTTGTGCAAATCCTCAAATATTTTTGCTAAGTCCTCCAGTTCTATGGGCTTCCCCTTTATTCGTACCCCTTTGAGTACGTCCATGAAACTTTTATTAGAAGATAATGACTTTGTAAACTTAGCGGATGCTATTTCCTTCACCTCAGTAGACAGAGCATCTTCTATTTTCTGTGAAAGTTTCGACTCTGCTATAGGCTCATCAATTGTCTTCTTAGTAACTGCATCAAATTTCCGAAGATGTAATTTATCCCCAACATAATGTAATATGGTCTTCCCCTCAATGCGTATCTCAGGAAGTAACTTTCCTGCCTTCTTCACGAGCACTGTTGTAACTTTTAGCCCTTTGGCTAATGGTCTTGTTATATCTGTTACTTTGTCACAGAGTTGTAATCCTTTAATGGCATATTTCAAGCTACTCCCGACTTTTCCCAAGCGTGCTATAACGGCTTCGCCTGCAGCAACATCCCCTACACACATTACTATGATAGGACCAACAATTGAACCCACAGTGTGAGCAACTTTGCAATTGTCAGCCACAAGCTCACCTAAAGCAGCACTTATCATCTGTCCAGCCTTGCAAAGGTATTCTTCTTGGGCACATGTAATATTGCCATTCTCATCTTCAATGACAGCATTCTTGAAACTCTCCAATTGAGTAGATACTTCGTTTGCACATTTTTCATGAAAATAGCAAGTCAGCAATTTAGCAAGTTTGGGCACAGACTGAATAATATCTATAGTTCCATCCCATAAACCACAGGCAAAAGCGAATTCATTCTCTGGTGTTAGCTTATACCCGGATAAATTATTCGATAGCAATATGGGAATTTGACTTTGAAATAAATAATGTATTATTTCCTTATAAATAGCAGACTTTTCATCACAACCCCATACCGATTCAGGTATCTTAAGGTATTCAATACCTTTATCCAACAAATCTGCAACCTCATAGAGAATAATAGCTTGCAACGCCCAAGGTTCATTTTTAATTAGTTCACAGATATGGGATAGCTTATCTCCAAATTTATCAGACGTCTCCATCCGTAAGAATTCGACTTTATTATCTTTAATGGTGAAGATAAGATGGAGATAGCTCTTTGTCTTTTCTTTTAAAGAATTGACTTCTTGAGTGTCCTCTCCATCTATACTGATAATGACAGATAAATCTTTTTTTAATTGCTCATTTGTGAGTATATTATTTCCATGATTAGATAGTTTCTTTTCTATTTCAGATAATATGTCAGATTTAAATTTTGAAGCCTTTCCAACAATGTGTATTTGCACACTTTCTGCATTTTCTTTATGCCCCTTATTGGCATCTTCAGAACCATAACATTTGACTACATCACTTTTTTGGAAAATGCCATTCTCAAAATTTATAGTTTTTTTCTTCGCATGTCTGAGATCAGAAATTAATTGCTTAACATCTGACCACATAGCATTATACACGCGTCCGCAAGCCTCTTCGGTCCAATTTATAAAGTGGATTATGGTTGATGCGGGTATCTGCTGCTCATCAACTTCTCTTATTTGGAGTTGTTCTCCCTTATGATAAAAGCCTTTCAGTTCTGTTATATAGTCATAGAATTTACCATTTTCTTTTATACTGTAAATTGTTCCATTAGGAACTTTTATTGTTGTGTCCTTTCCCGTAATATTGGAATTATCATAAACAAAGAGAGCCCAATCAGGAGTTAACCAAATGGAACCTTTTTTACCTAATTTTCCATCGTTAGCTTTATCCATAATAGTGAAAACAGCAGGATTAGCCATAACGTTCCATTGGAAAGCTACGAGGTCTGTTCCTTCATTGTAGTCAAGTAAATTATTCGTCATTTCCTTTGTACCTTTTCCATACTCGGCATCAAAGGTATGCTGCAAGGTGAATATTCCATGTCCTACTTCGTGAGCAATGGTACGAACCAATGAAGTTGTATTATAGCTGTTAGCTGTGAAGATATAGCCAAATCTGCTCTTACGAGGCATTTCACCCAACAAGTCCTTATTCTGTCCTTCAAGTCCCTTGGCTCCATTAAGAACAAATAAGTAGGCGCCGTCAAGTGTCCCTGCTTCCTGCTGGTAAGTCTTCTGCAGATTGAGCATCTCTGGAGTCTCTTTGAGTTCCTTGTCATAGCCCCAAAAAGACTTACTAACGACACCCAACAGACTGTCTTTCTCTGTTTTTGTTTCCCAGTCATAATTGCCACGCATGCGCTCATCCACATTCACGGTGAACTGCACGCCAACAGGATTATAAATGGCATTGAGGCCCTGCTCAATAGTTGTTTTATCTAACCTAACTTTGTTTATCGGAACAAGGGTTACCTTGTGCTGCTGATTGGCATAGCTTACCACGCGGAGTTTGCCGATGGCTACTCCTTCGTAAACAGCAAAAACATCGTAACCGGAACCGGCCGATACAGAACGGAGACTAATCGTCCATGTCTGCTCTGCTTCGTTGAGTTGTGCAGGTAATGCAGCAGAATTCGGATCGGAAACAAAATGAACTTTCTTCAGGTCAATATTCTTCAGCCCATCATACTTCGCCGTAACAACATCATTCTCTCCTGTCGGGACAAGTTTCCAAGGTGCAATATACCCCTTTGCAAACGGCTTGTAGAAACGATCCACCTTGACACTCTTCTTGTACCACTTCTCCTGACCATCATCAAAGGCATATTTTCCCTCTCCGCGTTCAAAGTGTATATAGCCATACTTGCTTGATAGTGTTTCCGTATTGAAATCGCCAACACGATCTACACGTTCACAGTTAAGTTCTATCTTTTCGTCCTTTCTCCCCGTTTCGACATCATAGCCTGTCCCTTTCTCTGTATTTTGTTCTGCAGGACTAATCTGATAGGTATTTCCCTTGTTGTCAGTAACCAGCATAGGGAAAATACGCTCATACGAGGCGTTTTCCGGCACATCTATTTTGATGGTCTGTGGGTTACCGTCGGCATCGATCGTTTCTAACGCTCCACTCTCAGGATTATATGTAAACTGCGGTATGTCGGGAAGGGTAAAGTCCATTTTATGCTCACGCATACGAATCGTAGCCGGTTTGATGTCCTTGCCGCCGTCATCCACATAGTCAAGATTGGCTATCTTTGCTTTTTTCTCATCGTAGGACGCGTCCACCGTTCCGTCTATCTGGAAGTTATCCACATTGATGCGTAGACGGTCGAAACGAAGTGCAACGGGAGCATCGATAATGGTTTTCAGTCGGGTCTTGCCACGTCCGGAATACCAGCCGTCTCCTAAGGGGACAACTTCGGTAATGGTCATGGGATAATCACCGCCGATAGTAACGATATCCCCAGCCTTTATCCGTAAGTTCGGCTCTTGTGACAGGTCTTTCCTCACTGGTTCCTTTCCACAGTCAGCCAGCAGTTCGTCATTCTGTTTGCTGAGTGTAAACTCACTGACACCAGAGAATACCGGACGGTCATCCGTGCAGAGCGTACCCACACGCCATTCGTATGTCCATCCCGGTTTCAATTGGGACAGTGTAAGGTGTTCGCCGGCAACACGTGTACTGCTCCATTCGTAAACATTTAGCTTCGTCTTAGGACGACATTCCACCAAATATCCTGTCGTGCCAATGACCTTGTTCCATGAAAGATCCACCTTGGCAAAACGGGGAAGAGTTCTCAAACCCGTCGGTGCCTGACAGTTGTCATTAAGATAGAACCAGTTGATTTCACTATAACCGCCATTCTCAAACATACCCACTTCATCAATACCGTCACGGGCGATGGCCTGCACCTGCCATGCATAGCAACGGTTTGGGAAAAGGATAGGTTCAAGATGGGTATAGTTCAAAGTTGTATTACGGGTACGGACACGATATATCTCATTGCCATAGGCAAAAGCAGACTGAGGAGCTGCACCATTGTCTGGCAGTTCCTTCAATACAAACTCATACTCTGTTCCTGCAAGTCCCTGATGGCGGGGCATCCATTGAAAACGAAGATAGAGCGGCTCTGTGACTCCAATTTGGGCATCCTTTTCAGGAAAGTTGAGAATCGGAGGTTTCTTCACATCCAAATAGGAACGTCCCGTATGCCAATCAGAAAGCGTTCGTCCGGTATAATAGTCTACCACTTGCACGGAGAACTCCGTATATCCTGTGGGTAACTGCCCGTTACGCAGCCTGCCGTTAATCTGTAGGTTCTGTGGTTGAAGATAGGGGGAGAGGTCTATATTGGTCAGGCGGGTCGGGACATTTGCACTGAGTTCCAACATCGGGTAGTTGATTTCCTCACGGCTGGTGGCAAGAAAACCTGTACTCTTAATCTTGATGCGCAGTCTGGCAAAGAGCAGGGGTTGCTGTAGGTCGCGGTTGAGCAGATTGACGATCAGCCTGTCACGGCTCCCACTATAATAATCCGACAAGTAAGGACTTTGAGGAGACGGCCATTGAACGGTGGCATGGATAGGATAGTACTGGGCATACCCCTGCTGCTTTCCTGCCCAACAAAGGATGAGGAAAATCAATAAAACCTTAAAACGCCAATAGAAATGGATATATTGTCTGTTCATATGACCTGCTTTTATCATGAGTCCTATCAATTGTTATTTTCTTTTTTTCGTGATTCTAAGCGTGGATTTCTCGTTTCCAACAGACAGCTCCACTTTGAATACTCCTTCCGTATCGCCACGCAATTCATACTCAAAAGTCTGCTTTTGGATGTTTTTAATCTCTTTTTTATC
Source organism: Hoylesella timonensis S9-PR14 (assembly GCF_000762405.1). GTDB lineage: Bacteria > Bacteroidota > Bacteroidia > Bacteroidales > Bacteroidaceae > Prevotella > Prevotella timonensis_A. The sequence continues at coordinate 12,472 of NZ_JRPQ01000095.1, forward strand.
CATTTCAACAGATGTCGGAGAGAGGAGTCTAAGTGTAAAATCTCTTGGTTCTTTGAGTTCTACATATACTTTAAAATCCCCTGTAGTCGGATTAGGACTAATCAAAAACTGTTTGATTGCATCTCCTTTTCCATCGGGCAGAACTACTCCTCCTTCGCCAAGAACTTCTAATCTTTGGCTGACAACCGTAGAACAGTCACCCAAATATCCTGTGAGTGTCACTTCATAGATACCGGGTGTTGGAATGGTAAAGACAACGCCTTCGTTGGACTTGCTTGTAATAACAGCATTGTCGGGCAAGGACCATTCTAATTTGTCAGCCCTTATACGGCTGATGTTGACAGCATGGATAGGAGAACCAGCTGTGACAGATGACGGTATGGTTATATCCAAAGGCAATTCTGTGTTGCTGGCTTTGATTTCAACCTCAGCTGTTGCTGTACAACCTTTTTCATTTGTAACGACAACTCGATAATGACCAGCCTTACTTACTGTAAGTTCCTTGCTGGTCTCAGTTAGGGCTTGTCCGTCATGCAGCCATTGATAGGTGACATTTTCTTCGCTCGGTATGGCTGTTATTTTACGTGATTGCTCATGGCAAAGCGTAAACCCACTACTAAGTTTTACTGTCATCTTTTCCGGTTGTTCCAAGACTACACGATAATGGAGGGAGCAGCCAGCTTGATCGCTGATGACAGCTACGTACTCTCCTGCTTTGAGATGTTCCCGATTAGGTGTAGATAGAGTATTGTCATCTTCCCAATGGATGGTATAAGGAGCCGTACCACCTGACAGCTCCAGGGATATGGCACCATTATTTGCATCATGGCAAGTAGGATTGGTGATCGTTGGCTTGAAGGATATTGCATCAGGTGCTGTAACTTCTACATTGCCGGTAATAAAACAACCACGACTGTCAACAACTCTGACAAAGAAACTTCCCGCTTCCTCAATAGTCAGATTAGCCTCTGTCGCTCCTTCCTTATTCCACTCATAAGTATAAGGAGGCGTGCCACCTGTTACAGTTGTAGAAATAAGCCCACTTCCACTGTTACACGATGGAGGTCGTGTTGTAAATGACAGTGACAGCAAGTCTGGCTGTTTAAGTTCAAACACAGCCGATTCTGCGGAAATACCATTCGCATCAGTAATTTTGACTTGATATTGGCCTGCCACAAGGTTGTGCGCTATACTATCCACCTGCAAGGGAAGTTCTTCTTTGGCACCATCTGATACTTTGTACCAAGTGTAGGTATATGGGAGACGGGCAGAAATAATAGGCTTACCTCCTTTTCCATGAGCAGTCAATTCTCCATCACTATCACCATGACAGTTGATAAAATGTGTCTCTTCAACATCTACAGTTAAAAGAGGCGGTGCAGAAAGTGTTATCGCTAATTGTGCATGGCAGCTACAGGGATCCTGTTTGTCTTCATTCCCTAACAGGGCAAATCTCATGTCTTCAGCTATAGCTGTATATTCGCCACGAGGAATATTACGAAGAGTATAGATGTATTGGCTACCATCCGAATGCGAATCTGTTGGTGTAAAGACTTGACCATCGCTTTTCCGCACAAAACGTACTGTATATCCGGAAGCGGAAGGTGTACCCCCGGAAACAGCGATTTGAACAACCCCATCGGAAGATTGATAGGCCAAAGGACTGGTTTTGCTCTTTTCTGTAATATTAACAGCCTCATTTGGCTTTGTAAGTATCACTTGGTGGATAAGTTCTTCTCCTGATAATGTCTTGGCAACACAACCATTGCTGTCTTGCACACGCAAGGTATAATTGCCAGCTGATAACCGTTTGAAACTTACATTGCCCGTATTGAATGTTTGTGTCTGTACAACAGAACCGCCGGCATCTGTAAGTGTAGCGGTGAAATTCCCTGTTCCACCGGATGCCGCCAATGCAATCTCTCCATCATGACCAGAAAAACAACTAACATTCTTTTGGGTGAAAGAATGAGTGATGGCTGGACGTTCTGCTATTATAGCCGTAAACTTATGTCGAGTATCACCTGTATAAGTATTATTGCCATTATAGCTCCCCTTAAAGGATATGGCATAAGTCCCAGAATTATATCCTCCAAGGTAAAAACTATTGTTACTATCTAAAGTTACATTACCAGCATTTCCGATAGACTGGCCATTTATGAAACAACTCAAAACTTCTCCCGAAAGCAAAGGGCGATCTAATGTCATCTTAATTATAGCATCACCTGACTGGTGGCATCTTTCGAGGACAACTTCATGAGATAAAACAATAGGAGATGATAAAGCAGCCTGTAAACTTATCACCTCACTAGACTTTACCGGATTGAATATTCGAAATAAAACAGGTCTTCCTTGAGCAGCAAGCTGCTGGAATGCACTTTCACTCATCAAATCTGTTCCACTAATTTTTAGAGAACCATTAGGTGAGGAATTAATAACTGAGGAAGGAACGTTAATCCAAGTTTGGGCACCATCTGTCGAATATTGCCATTTGTATACAGAATGTGGAAAACCTGCTGTATTTGTAATAATAATTTTTTCCTTGCTAGGCAACAAGGAGGGTTGATTATTTGCAAAAATTAATTTTGGATAAGCGCGGTAAACGTGAGTAGTCACATGTGAATAATATGTACTGAGACACCCCCACCATAAATTTGTTTCAGAAAACTCTGTCTGTCCGCTGGAAGCAATATATTGCTCAGCAGTATGTTCACAATCGGAGTTCCAAAAACCAAGGTCTTTAACTTGTCTAGATGTTTCTGCCCAAATATGAGTAATAGGACCTTCGTGTGCAGGTAATGAAACTCGACCTGTTATACCGAAATGACCACGTTGTTCCCGATGCATAGAGAAATCAGTAAATTCCTTTTTTGCTGAACTGTTAGCAGTAGTATAATATAGATGGTTATAAAAACGTCTTCTACCGCTATATAAAAAGAATTCTACATCATACTCAAAAATATATTCTTGTGCATGAAGTTCAAGTATTCCCAATAAAAAGAAAAATATAGATGCGATTCTCTTCATAATTGTATCTTTTGCACTTTACTTATTGAGCTATGATTCTTTGCTTTAACGACTAATATATATTCATTCTCTTTTCCTTGTAAGATTTCTTTATCTACAAATTCTCCTGAAGTCGGTAGATTCTCTCTATAAAGGAATTTTGTCTTGGAATCGTCTAACTTATATAATGCTACGGACATCAAATCCTTATAGTGTATATCCCATTTGATAGCAATACCTTCTGGCAAGGCTTCCAAATCGAATTTAATCGAATCATTGTCCATCCCTTGCATCTTAGATTTCAATATTATAGGATTGGATAAGTGAGAACGTAACCGATTAGAGGAAGCAATCACCTGATAGAGATAACTTTTCCCTGATTCAATGTCATAATCTTCATACCTCATACTTATGGGACTCTCAACACGCCGAGCAACAAGACGAGTTCTGTCCTCCACATCAGTACGTACCACAATAAATCCGGCAAGATAGGGATTTTCATCTTGGGTCCATTCAATAACATTCCTCCCGTCCTCTGCTTTCCATCCGACAATTACAGGTGTCGTTGGGGGAATAACATTTGGCTTAACAACCTCTATCGTCTCACTCAGATCAGACTGATTATATCGCTCGTCAAGGGCTGTTAAAGCATAATAAACCTTATTATTTAGGTTGTCAAGGTTTATACTGTCCGTATAGGCTGTTTCACGAATGGCTAAATCCGTAATAGGAATCAACTCCTCCCCCTTTGTTTGTCCACGATACAGTCGATAGCCATAGATATCAGCATCAGAATTGGGCTTCCATGACAAATGCACGGCACCGAGACTGTCTATTTGTGCAGATAAACCTTGTGGTATTCCCGGTGGCACACTGTCCACGGGTTGGATAAGTACCGGTAAAGAACGGGTAGAAGCACCTTGCTTGGCTTCTGCCTCAATTTTATAATAGATATGCCTTCCAATATTCGTTATATGATAATTCCGCTGCTGTGGATTGAGGTTGCCGATAAGAATGGTATAATCCTTGTCGTCAGTAGAATGAAGAACATTAAAGCCTTTGATTAAGTCCTGTGCAGCACCGTCAAACTGCCAAGATATGTCTGCTCCACCATTCCTGTCAAATGAGGAACTTGTTATCATAGGTATGGCCTTCAAAGCAGGATAAGCAATCCCGGAAACAATATCACTGTACGCCCCCTTACTGCCGAAAGGCGTTACGCCAACAACCCTATAATATATGGTCTTCCCTTCAGGGATACTATCCAAATAGGTAATCGGAGCATAAGGATTCTTATCCACATCTGCAATACGTGTAACGGGCAAGTCTGAAATGGGCTTGAAAATCTTACCATCCTCGCTCTTCTCAATAAAATAAGAAGAATAAAGATAGGATAGCGTATTATAATCCCACGATAAAAAAGCCCCGGCTTCGCTAAAACGGACAGACAATCCGATGGGACGAATTAGTTTAGCTGTATCACCGACAATGGTAAAAACAGCCCCTTGCCCTATTTGACACTTTTTCTTAGGCACAAGAGGAGTAATACGGTACAAGTACCGTTCACCATTTTTTATATCCTTATCCTCCCATCCCCAGCCGATTTCCTTAGCCATTGGGAAACAGAGATCCGCAGCATAAAGGGAAAATAAATAGCGTTGCTGCCGCATTTCATCAAGGGAAATAGCCTTAGATATAGGATTATTACCCAAACTGACTTCAAAGTCTTCCCCAAAGACAGCCTGTGCAATGACTGCTCCCATCGGATATTGTGCTGCAATCCGTTTTAATGTATCTGTCGCTTCTGGTTTCAACCTTTCCGAAAGAACTTTCAACTCAGGTTTATCCAATACGACACCAGAACGTGATACTGTCAAACGCTCCAAACGAACACCATATTGATTAAGCAAGTCCCAACTTTTCGCATCACTTGGAATCCAACGCAAAAGAATACGGTCAGAATGTATTTCTGCACGGGCTCTGATCTTGGATGTCGATTTCTGTTGTGCCATTCCAATAAGGGCGTAAGTACAGAGAGCGAACAGAAAAAGAGTCTTCTTAATATAACGCATATTTATTTATTCAAATTAAGTTGGTTAGTATAGATGAAGTCTACACTGTTTGTTACTGTTCCATCAGGCAATACGTAACTGATAGTTGTTTGATACTTGCCTTTTTTCAAAACAGGCAAAGAGCCCATGACAAACCGATTGTAAACCTGCGGGGTAACAGCATCCCTACTATTTATGATTGTATTCTGAAGGTCTCGATAGTCATTGTATGATACCAAAGAAGCATCAAATGTAAAGGGGAAGTGATATAAAGATAAGTTCACCGATTCTGAATGTAAAGCTGAAAGGTAGTTCTGGCTTGGTGAGAAAGCTCTATAGGGAGGGACGCCGATTGGCTGCTCTTCCCTCTCGGAGAGATGAATATTTCCATAAGGGTATCCTTCATAAACAAGTGGCAAGACTGCACCTCTGAAATATTCTTCCTTGAAGTCGGAGCGAAGAGTGAGCAAAGGTTTGTATTGAGTTTTCTCCACACCGATGACTTCAGCTTCGTCGAAGGCTTCCTTACCTTGCACATTAGCTCCAAGCAACAGTGCAACACCTGCATCTATGGCAAGGTTATCACGGACCTTGACACTTCGCATCTTCTCTCTGAAAGTGGCATACTGACTGGTTGTAAAGTCATATTTCAGTATCGATTGTTCCATCTCATTGGAAATCTTTGCTATAGCTTTGTCGCCACCAATTTGTCCTGAGAAATCATCATTGTCTTTTATTTCCTTAATTACAGAAGATTTTTTATTGTCGTTTGCCATATCCTTCTGTGCTGCGGAATACGACAAATCTAATGTGTATTCTGTCTGTCTTCTCAATTCCGGCAGAGTAAACTCTAAACGATTCTCTGCTTCGTTATATTTGAAATCTGTAGCTATACGTTCATTCTGTTTTGTTACAAAACTAAGCTTGTAGTCAAAACCTTTTTCAAATAGGTATTTTTGTCCAAACTGTAGTTGCACATAGCCTTTGGAGTATTCTTTGGGAAGGAAGTATCTCTGCCCTATCACAGGATAGGCATAGACAATATTCCGCATAGGAATGTCACTCGGCGCGCTACCTGTCGTAAAATGATTTATCTTTTCTTCAAAGGCTGGTTTTCCTGAGGTCAGTACTGGCTTCCAAACACCATTCTTCAATTCTTCGAAAATAATACGGACTTCTGCCGTCAAATCTGTATTAGGAGGAAGAATTTCTTTAGACTGGAAACGAACATCCGTCTTATCTTTTCCCCAAAGGAGCTTACCCGGTATGACATGTTCCTTTTTATCTTTGACTATGAATTCCTTGAGATTAATGCGGTAATAGGTCGTTTCTCCTGCATCAGTGGTCGCTTCGAAACTCTTTCCTATTGCAATGTTGAAAGTTGCCTGAGGAACGGAGAATACGCTGACTTCATTCTCTTTATCAGCAGGAGCCAAATCATTTATCATCGGTTCTTCTATCGGAGAACTCCCCGGTATTACAACATCGCATTCCTCACCGATGGAAAGTTTGAAACGCGCCTTACCCTTAATCAATCCGAGCACATTGAGATTCACTCCTAAATAGCCCTTAAAGAAGGTTGGATCAGGAAGTCCTGCCTGCAAAAGAGCCGCTGCACCGCCCTTGATTACCGGTACGCGGATACGGATAAGCCATAACTTTACCTTTACGCCCAATTCTCCTTGTAAATAGGCATAGGTTTGCCCCATAGCATACCAACCATCCATACCGATAGTACCGGAACGGCCTCGACATTGTGCCTGCGCATAGTCCTTGAGCATCACATCAAAGCCCAAACCTGCATTAAAATTAGCATACATTATCAAGAACTGAATATCACCGGTCTTGACGGATAGTTCTGATCCGAATGCAAATCCCTTACCGGTGCTTAGTGCATCAAGATTTCTCCCAAGGCTAAGTCTTCCTATGTCTTGTCCCAAGAGGTCTGCAACGGCCTGCGGAGGAGCGGGCATATCGGGGATACGATTTCCTGCCATAAAGTATGACCCTGTTTTTACGGCAAGAATATTTCCAACAGCTAGCTGTACTCCCAACCTGTTAGTTGGTGTACCAAGATGTAGATACCATTCTTTTGGATCTATATGTAAAACACCCCAACCAGCCTTCCCACGTTCTCCTACGCCACGAATAAATTCCGAAGGGGTGTTGAGGTAAACATCTGAACTTGCAAGCAGTACATGGTTCTGGAAGTCCATTTGGATACGTAAAGTACCTGATAGTCCCATATCTTTAATGGCATCAGGCATGGATTTGATGGCTTCAGCCAGTTGCGTCCAGTCTTGCTGTTTGAACTGTTCTGATAACTTGGCAGGGAAAGTACGTTGCTGTTTCTCTAACTTTTCGCTGGTAGAGACACTACCACCTCCTCTGTTAGGAAACTCTCCATAACCATAAAAACCTGCTAATTCCAAGCCACCTGCCTTTGAAAATATCATTTCAAAAGCAGCTTCGCCATAGGCGACCTTACCGATTTCAATAACAGTAGAAGCCTTGAATCCAATGCCCATAGAGGCATCAGGGATATAGTTTGAACTGGTAAAGCGCCCACCTTCCGGACTTCTACCTTCAGCACGCACCCCTGATGTTAAAGCACCGCCTATTCCATTAAGAGTCAGTGCTCCGATAATTGGTATGCCTGGATGGAAAGTTGCCATTCCATCAGCATACCAATAGCGGAAATCATCTTTTCGTCCGAAAGCAGCTCGAGCAGTAATGGAAATATCATGCTTTGACTTTATACTCGTATCTTTTTCTACCTTGCCATCAAAAGAAAACCCAAGAGTTACATCACCGGCGAACCCATTACCGTAAATCGCATCACCTCTATGCCAATTGAGATGCCCGTTCAGCGTTATAACACCTGCGATAACAGAATTTACAGCAATGGAACCTACCTCTAATTTATCAAACACCCAAGTTTGATTTTCATATTTTGCAAGGAGGTTTAATTCCGTTGCTCCGGAGAATAGGTTCTTTCCGAGATTAATTCCTGCCCCTATTGTTAATCTTACATGCTGTGTATCAGAGTGATTAAGTGCAAGTTTGTTTATAGATAAAGGAAAGTGTCCCAATTTTGCCTCTCCTTCATAACCGAAGTATTCAGCGGAAATGTAAGGAGCAACCGTTGTGAGTCTAAGACCGCGGAAACTAATCTTATCAAATTTTGTTTGTGATGTGGAGTCGCTGTTTCCCTCTTTTCCAAGAGTCATATATCCATGAAGTATTGCTTCTGGGATAAAACGATTTTCTACTAAGCGTAAAGTGACACTGGAATTCTTTTCGAGATGAGCCTTTGCCTTAAAAATGGAGAAATCAAGTGCTTCTTCATTTTTAACCCGCATCGTATATTCATTATTAGGTTGCAGGTATCCTTCATATCCCAAGGTAGTATTTTTACCCTTGAACGGCAAGCCTAATCGTCCCGTGAATTCTGCGGCGACAAGTTCACCTGCCATAAGGTTCAGTCCAAAATGGTCAACAGAAAACCGCCAGCCGTCAGCACTGCCCTTATCAAGCGAGAGAATACTGTCGGCAGAGAAAAGCCCCGTTATACCATAATCATCGATTAACAATCCCTTAGCCGAGAAACTAGCTCGTGAAAAAGCCTCCGGTAATGTTACAGAGACATTTTCTGCATATATCCCTCTCCATAGCACCTGTTCATCGGGAAGATAATTTTGCTGGTATTCCTGTGGAAAACGTATCGTTTTGGCGTTCCGCTTACTACTGAAATCTAAAATGACGTTATTCAATGAGAATACGTAGTCTTTCAGTCCTTTGATTTCAAAACTTGGTAGGTCTAAAGACACAAGAAGGTCATTCCAACTTTCTATAACAGTATTAAAATGACCTATGACTTGATTCGATAAATTCCCATCCTTATTTATATTATTTGTAGCTGGCTTATAAGTACTGCTATTTGCAGTACCTTGTCCCCCAGCCCTGACTATGAGGGAGGTTGGAAAGTGGACTTCCGCGTCAATGGCTAAATTATGGAAACCATCACAGCCGATGATCATGTAGGTGTCACTTTGAGAAATACCCCTATCCTTGCGTAGTCCATTACCCTTAAGGACAATCTTTGTATTTCCACCATTGAAAGGTATCTCGACATCGTGCAGGAGCGAAAGCTTCAATTCTCCTACCAGACCACCAGTATGTGTTCCTTTTATTCCTTCTGCCCCAAAGAAAAGCACCGTACGCCCGCCATTTGTTCCTTGTGGAATGACCGCCTTTGCATAAACGCCAAGCTCTGTAGAAGAAGTCTGCAAGGCAAAACGACTGATGGCAATCGTTATCTCCATACCACCAATCGTTCGTTTCATACCGATTGGAAGATTTATTGCTTCCTCTTCGTTATAATTCAGATCCTCTACATATGCATTGGTTTCCGCAATACGTGCAAACATATTGTTCAGATCACCTATCTGTTGTATGGAATTGTTTTTTGTCTGTGAAAAGGATACATTTGTACTCAATAGTAAAGTACAAAGTAATATGCTTATTCGATAACAAGCAATATTTTTCTTTAAGAGGGCTATGAAAACTGTCTGTATTTTCATAATGGCAAAGATTGTAAAGATAAAGAAACAAACAGTTATGTGCATTTTGTCGATACAAGAAGTTCTCTAATATCAATATCAAGTACCAACGCTATTTCTAAAAGAGTATCCAAAGAAGGCTGGGTCTTATTGGAGCACCATTTTGAAACTGTATTCTCGGATTTTCCAAGTTGCTCTGCCAGCCATTTGCTTGTACGCTGCTTCTCCACAAGCACAACTTTAATTCTATTTATTATCGTCATACGATGATTTTATTTATTTCTTCATCCATTAAATATCCTACAAAGTTACTCATTGTCTATTGGATTGACGAAGAAAATGACAGAAATTTTTGAAAATCCGTCATTTTTCCCAATATTTCCCGATTTATCCTACCTAATCCTCGATTTCTGCCTTTTCTATTATATACTTATAACTTCGCTGTGTTACAGTCATTTATTCATCTTAAAAACAAAAAAAAATATGGAACCAAACAGCAATGACAACTATGTGCTGGTCTTGGAAGATCGCACGGAAGTAAAGAACGAGAAAGAAATGGGGAAACTCTCCGTAGTATCCAGTATCGACAACAAGGGCAACCTGCAAACAACGGAAGCCGCAGCCGCCAATCAAGCCGCTTTCTTGAAGTTTAACAACAAGGACGGACTTCTAAAAAACTTCATGAGCAATTTTCTCCGTCAGTTCAACGCCCCATCTCGTTTCGGACTGTACAAAGTTTTGGCAAACAATGTAGAACAAGGTGTGGACAATCTTCGCACCATGTTGCAAAGTCGTGAGAAACCTGAAAGCAAACAGCAACTGACAGAGATTGGAGTGTCTTTTGACGATTATCTGCCGAAAAAGAAGAATGCCACAGTCATTGATGAATCGAAAATCAATTGGAAGCAACTCGACGACCTCGGTCTTACCCGTGAGCGATTGGAGCAGAATGGAGAATTAGACAAGATGCTCAATTGGCAGAAGAGCAATCTCTTGACGATTGCCGTACCTATTGGCGACACGACCATCTACACCGAAGCACGTCTTGCGTTCCGTACGGACGATAACGGCAATATCGGTTTGGCAATTCATCCTTTGAGAAAAGAACCACAGCTTGACTTTTCCTATATGGGCTACAAGTTCTCTCCCGAAGAAAAGGAGCAACTCCTTGCTACGGGTAATCTTGGCAAGACAATCGAAGTAACGCCCAAGAACGGCAATGCTTTTTCTGCCTATGTCTCCATCGATCCGCAGACCAATGAAATCATAGCCCTGCGTGCCGACCGTGTGAACATTCCCAAAGAGATAAAGGGTGTTACACTTTCTGATGCACAGTATAAAGACCTTGTTGAGGGCAAAGCCGTGAAAGTGGAAGGAATGACCGCCAAGAGTGGTAAGTCCTTCAATGCTACCTTGCAGGTCAATGCCGAGAAGAAAGGCATCGAGTTCATTTTCGATAACAAGCAAGGCTTGAAAGAACGACAGCAGCACACGCAGCAGCAAGGCGCACCACGCAAACTCTGTGGTTTGGAACTCTCCGACAAGCAGCGTGAAGCCTTGGACAGCGGTCGAACGCTTTATCTGAAAAACATGGTGGACAAGGAAGGACAACCCTTCAATGCCTATGTTCGCATGGACAAGGAACAGAATCGCCCACGTTTTTACAAGTGGAATCCTGACAAAAAGCAAGAAACCGGCAAAGAAAAGGTGGTTGCTGTGGCAGAAGAACACAAGACGCAGGTAGCCGTGAACAACCACGGCAAGACCAACGAAGCCACGAAGAACGTGAAAGAGCCATTGAAGACTGGGCAGACACAGCCCACTGCCGCCCAAAAGCAAAAGCAGGACGAAAACAAACAGAAGAAGTCCCGTGGACGTAAGATGTAACCCTTAATTCTATTATCGACTATGACAACTTGTATTATTGCCGAGAAACCCTCGGTAGCCAGAGATATAGCCCGCATTGTTGGGGCAAATAGCAAGAAGGACGGATATTTAGAAGGAAGTGGGTATCTCGTTACATGGGCAATGGGACACCTCATCGCCCTTGCCATGCCTGAAGCCTACGGCTTTTCCGCCTACAAAGCCGAAGACCTGCCCATCCGTCCCAATCCTTTTCAGTTAGTGGTACGCCAAGTGCGCAGGGACAAGGAATATATATCCAATCCTGCAGCACTCAAACAACTCAAGGTGATACGTTCCTGCTTCGACAAGGCAGACCGTATTGTTGTTGCCACCGATGCAGGGCGTGAAGGAGAGTTGATATTTCGCTATATTTATCAACATCTTGGTTGTAGGAAACCTTTCGACCGTCTTTGGATTTCATCACTGACGGATAAAGCTATCCGTGAAGGACTTTCCAATCTCAAATCTGGAAGCCATTACGATAATCTCTATTACTCCGCCAAGGCAAGAAGCGAAGCCGACTGGCTCGTGGGTATCAATGCAAGTCGTGCGCTGTCCATTGCACGCTGGGGTGGTTATTCGTTAGGACGGGTACAGACCCCAACTCTTGCTATGGTCTGCCGTCGGTACATAGAAAATCGTGATTTTTCTTCCGTACTTTATTGGAAATTATCCGTTCACATAGAGAAAGAGGGCATATCGCTGAAAGCCGTTGGCTGTAAAGACTATGAGAATGAAGCATTGGCACAGACTGCTCTTGCTGCGCTTCGCAGTCAGAGCCAGCTTAAGGTAGAATCGGTCGCAAGACGAGTTGATGAGCATGGGCGAATAAAGGTAGGACATACGTCGCCACCACTCTTGTACGACCTTACTGCCTTGCAGAAGGAAGCCAACAGACGCCACGGCTTTTCAGCAGACAAGACCCTCTCGATTGCCCAGAGCCTCTATGAGAAGAAAATCACGACCTATCCCCGCACAGGCAGCCGATACATCAGCGAGGATGTTTTCGAGGAAGTACCCGCCCTGCTCCGCAAGATAGGCAAGACGCTATCCAATCCGCTTAACCGCCATTCGGTGGATAACGATAAAATAACCGACCACCACGCCATCATTCCTACAGGAGAAAAGCCTTCAGGAATGTCGGCAGATGAAACAACTATCTATCAAATGGTAGTCAGTCGCTTCATCGAAGCATTTTCTCCCGATTCAGAAGAAGAGCGTATGCAGGTACGGTTCACGGACGGCACCAATACCTTTACTTGGAAGGCATGCCGACAAATCTCCTTGGGCTGGAAAGCCGTGCAGAAAGGTAAAGAAGTAGAAGATGAAAAGAAAGAAGATGGTGATGAACAGATTTTGTCTTTATTGCCGAACTTGACCGAAGGTGAAATCCTGCCACTTGTCAATGCAGAAATCACCGAGCATAAGACCAAACCTAAACCTCTCTACACAGAAGCGACACTGCTTTCTGCTATGGAGAACGCAGGGAAAGAGGTCGAAGATGCAGAAAGTAAGAAAGCAATGGCGGAGTGTGGTATCGGCACACCTGCCACTCGTGCCAACATCATTGAGACGCTTATCCTCCGTGACTATATCCGTAGGGAGAAGAAATCCATCATACCTACCGAGAAAGGCTTGGTCGTCTATGAGATTGTCAAGGACAAGAAGATTGCCAATGCAGAGATGACAGGTAGTTGGGAACTGGCTCTTGCCGCTATCGAGGCTGGACAGATGCCGCCNGAAAAGTTTGCACAAGGCATCAACTCNTACGTTNGNACCATNTGNGAGGAACTNCTNTCNCTNGCNCCCAAACAGAAGTCTTATCCCACCTATCGCTGCCCCAAGTGTGGCACTGAGAGCGTGGGCATCTATGCCAAGGTTGCCAAATGCAGACATGAGGGCTGTGACTTTCATATCTTCCGTGAGGTTTGTGGCACGCTTCTCACNGAGGACNANATCCGGGATTTGCTAACCACAGGACGTACACCCATTCTCAAAGGATTNACCAGNAAGGCAGGNAAAAAGTTCAACGCCCGACTTGTCCTTAATGAAGATTACACCACTTCTTTTGAATTTGAAA
>NZ_JRPQ01000096.1 GCF_000762405.1 Hoylesella timonensis S9-PR14
TTGATGGAGAATGAGTATTCCGTCAATCTCCCCACACGTTTTTACTATAAGAAGAAATGGAATAAGGGCTGGATTAACGTAGTCAATCCCTTCCGTGCTTCAATGGTACTCGGCACACCGGGGTCGGGTAAGTCCTACGCTATCGTAAACAACTACATCAAGCAGCAGATTGAGAAAGGCTTTGCCATGTATATCTACGATTATAAGTTTCCCGACCTTTCCGAGATTGCTTATAATCACCTACTTAATCACTTGGATGCATACAAGGTGAAGCCACAGTTCTATGTCATCAACTTTGACGATCCGAGGAAATCGCATCGGTGTAATCCCATCAATCCTGCCTTTATGACAGATATATCCGATGCCTATGAGAGTGCCTACACCATTATGCTCAATCTCAACCGCTCGTGGATTCAGAAGCAGGGAGATTTTTTCGTCGAATCACCGATTATCTTGCTTGCCGCCATTATCTGGTTTCTGAAGATATATGAGAACGGCAAATATTGTACCTTTCCCCATGCCATCGAATTCCTGAACCGTCCCTACGCACAGATATTTCCGATACTTACTTCCTACGATGAGCTTGCCAACTACCTTTCTCCCTTTATGGATGCTTGGGAGGGAGGAGCGCAGGAACAGCTACAGGGACAGATTGCGAGTGCCAAGATACCGCTTTCACGCATGATTTCTCCTGCCCTCTATTGGGTGATGACAGGTGATGATTTCTCGCTTGACATCAACAATCCCAACGAGCCGAAAGTACTTGTTGTGGGCAATAATCCCGACCGCCAGAATATCTACTCGGCAGCACTCGGACTTTACAATAGCCGTATCGTAAAGCTCATCAACAAGAAGAAGCAACTTAAAAGCTCGGTAATTATCGACGAGTTGCCAACGATTTACTTCCGTGGATTGGATAATCTCATAGCCACAGCACGAAGCAATAAAGTGGCAGTTTGTTTGGGTTTTCAAGACTTTTCGCAACTCACCCGTGATTATGGCGACAAGGAGAGCAAGGTAATCCAGAATACGGTGGGTAATGTGTTCTCAGGGCAGGTGGTTGGAGAAACTGCCAAAACACTCTCGGAACGCTTTGGCAAGGTGCTTCAACAGCGACAGTCTATGACCATTAACCGTAATGACAAATCCACCTCTATCTCCACACAGATGGATAGTCTTATCCCTGCAAGCAAAATCAGTAATCTCACACAGGGAATGTTTGTCGGTGCTGTGTCAGACAACTTCGACGAGCGTATCGACCAGAAAATTTTCCATGCGGAGATAGTGGTAGATAGTGCCAAGGTGTCTGCGGATATGAAAACCTATAAACCCATCCCCAATATAACTGATTTCACTGACGAAGAAAGCTGCGACACGCTCAAAGAAACCATTGAATCCAACTATCGTAAAGTGAAGCAAGAAATTCGATCGCTTGTCGATTCTGAAATTCAACGGATAAAGCACACGCCCAGCCTTGCCCATTTAGTAAAAGATTAGCAGCCTTATTTTAATACTGCCGTATAAACATGAGCAAACGTTTGCATTCTGTATTTTTCATTATTTTTCCGGAAATTGCTTGTAATTTTTGGGAAAAATACTTAAATTTGCATCATATTTTATAAAATAAAACAATAGCGCTCCCATATTGGATATATTCAGGAGCAACAAAAATAAAGGTAATAACTATTTTTGATGATGTATGTATAAATATGCGACTCGCAATTTCGGCTGCCTGCCAACTTCTTCTTCCGCCTTTAGCAAAGAGTGCGAAAGAATGTTGCACTCTGCATGTTTATTAACATTTTTTATTACCCCCCCCGAATTTTTAACACTTTTTATTGGTTCGCCGCACACTACTCTCTCTCCGCCTTTTTTCATCGCAAGAAAAGGTATGAGAGGAGTATCGCCATACCCATGAGTGTCGTGTGACTTGCGCACAGTACTCGTATGTACGAAATAGCACAAGCAGGAAACGCTACAACAAAAACTATGAAAACAACCTATAGTCGTGTAGCACTGATAGAGATTAAGACAATAAAAGACTATGTAACCGAAAAACGAACACGCTTATGGAGGAAAAGAGCGAAAAGGTCGCTAAAAAAGACGACAAACTATTTACAATAAATAAAGAAACTGACGAAGTGATGACTAAAGTAATTGTAAAACAAAGGAAGCTGTACGAAGCTCCATTTTGCACAGTGATAAAGATTGACGGTCAGAGTGACCTGTTGCATGGCTTGTGTACGTAGGCGAATATAGAGGAATCTAAATCGCTGACAAGCACGCCGACAAGTTATACTGGGCAAATGCGGTAAAACTATCTTGTCGATACCAATGAATGTAATAATATGATAAAAGAAAAGCAAAAGGCGAAACAGATATGGTTGGAATGCGCTGGAAGATACGTTCCAATCGCTATTTTATTACTTAAACCCTTAAAACTATTCAATTATGGCTAACAGACCTTTAGCCTACGTTCTCACCGAACGCAAGGCAACATTAGGAAAGCTGGCAGGAAAGACCGTCATTCAGGCACTGCCAACAGGTAGAAAACGCATCGACCACCGCTCGTTCTGTGACGAGGTGGCAAGAGCCACCACTTTCACTGGTGCGGAAGTGGAGGCAGTACTGAGACTTGCCGCCGAAATAGCAAAACGACACGTTGAGAACGGCGACAGCGTTGACTTTGGCGACATCGGCACCCTCACCCCCACCTTTAGCAGCAGCCTCGTGGAGAAAGGCAAGGAGGAGTTCAGTCCAGCCAAGCACATTTCCAAACCCGCCGTCAGGCTCAAGCCATCGCGCAAATACTTCACCCTCAGCGGCGTGAGCTACGAGCGCACCGAAGCACCAGCCAAGGCGAAAAGCGAAAGTTCTGAAAAGCCAAGCCCAAACCCCTGACCGACGTCGCTCACGCAGCTGACTGACGTCACTCACAACACTGACCGACGTCACTCACGAACAAACTTGGGCAGGCAACAATATACGAGATTTTAACCAATTAGCATTAACTACATAAAATTTTAAGAATTATGACAGAGATTATTGACACTCAAGAAACAACGAGAGAGAAAAAACAGTACGTTCGTCCACAAATCACGATGATACCCATGCAGGCAGAGTGTACGCTGCTGGCTGGAAGCGACGACGGCACCAGTGGAAGTAATATTGGTGGCAAAAACGGTGGCGATTTAGATGACATAATAGAAGACTAACCTACAATATATTATCAATAGCAATGAATACATTCTTTACACCAAGAACGGATAAGATGAAATGGCTCTTATCCTGCGTGATAGCACTCTTATTTCTTGTTTCATGCACTGATGAAACAATGCTCAATAGCACAGATGTTAAGCAGGCGACAGTGGAAAACGTTGGTGAAACTTCAAGAATTGGCATTTCGGGTAACGCCTGTGTAGAGCTTGCTGATGTATCCACCTCATTGGGTGGAAATACTGCAACCACACGTGCCGTTTCTGTAAATTCAAAGCATCTTCCATTGATAGAAGGTTCCGAACTCAAGGCACGCATCTTCATCGTACGTGTTGACAAAGACGCCAAGACGATGATTGACGGCAAAGAGGCGATGGACGGCAACAAGGTGGTGCTTGGAGCTGGAGAGGTAAAATTTGACGAAGTAAGCTACAATAGCGATGGCACTATTTTTGCTAAAACTAACGACATGGTTGAGTTTCATTGGCTCAACGACAAAGCATTTACACCAAAGCAAAATGAGGAATGGTATGTGTGTGGCATCATCGGTGGCGAATATAACCCAGACTTTGACAGAGAACGCAAAAATATGAGTCTTGACGACAAGACAAGGAAACGTGCAGAAAAGCTATATCATTTCTATGTAGACTTCGACCCTAATCACTCTCCATACCACAACCAACTTGATGCCAATGGAAACATTCGAGTTGCCGTACCTTATGCCACAGGTTGGATGAAGTTACAGATGAAAGATGGAAAAATCAATTTTGAAAAATGGAAGTTTAGGTTATTGGGAACAATGATACGCTTCAAGGTAAAGCGCAATACCGACTTGGTAAAACCAGAGGGACATAAATATGCCTTTGCCAGCTCGCAAATCACTGCCCGAGGCGGATTTCTGATGATGCCACCAAGCTTGTTCCGCTCAAGTTCCGATCTTGCTATGGATCATTCTTTCGGTCTCGATTGTGAGCTACGCCCTTGGAACACAAGCATTGAAAGCAACTTCTACTGGATGTACGAAAACGACAGGCAGATACATTTCAACAATCCTGGCAACGTGAACCCACTCGACGAGAGCGCAGACTACGGTTCGCCACTCTACGAATATCGCTACACCTTCGATGCCTCTGCCATGCGCAAGGGAAAGGAGAAAGCCGAGTACGACGAGTTCTACGTGTGGGGCATGCCCATACCTAAGCTCAACTACATCGGGCAAACCATGCTTACCGCCGAGCGTGGAGGATTTATGCTGGGTAGGAAACAGAAAGGCAACCCACGTTATCCGTACGCTGATGAATGGTTGGTTGGGCAGTCAAAACCTCAGGAATGGTCGGGCGAGTTCAAAGTCCTCGATTTCAAAAACAAAAAAGTTAAAGGCTGTGGCTTCTCCGTGGAAGTAGGTGTGTGTCGTCCACGTTTCAGTGAGATGAGAGACGGCAAGCCTGCCTATCCATGGGCAAACCCTTTGGAACGTTTGGCGGTAACAAACAGCAAAACCGATGAGATGGGCTTCCACGACACCAACGCACCACACCCCAACGAGGCTGATTACGGATGGGTGAACAACTGGTCGCTCAAAAGTGCCGATATGAAAATGCGCTTTGCGCTGAACAATGGCACCATGAAGCCACAAGATTACCATCTTCCCACTGGCGAAGAATGGGGAATTGCCTTGCCTAATATCCTTACAAGCATCTATAATGGTACGTTGCCCATAGGTCTTACAGGCTGGAATAACATCAAGTCGGCTCCCAACCCTTACTTCGAAATGTTCGACCCAGAGGAAGACGACATGCGCCCCATCATCACAGCTGGCGAAACACACAACAGCAACAAGGCAGATATGCAGGAAGAGCGGTTTTGGAATAAGAAACCCATCTTCTACTCTTACTTTATGCAAGATAAGAGTCGGCTCGAACTCTACGCCATTCGTTTCTACGGCAACAACAAGGAAGCCCAATCGGACAAAGACCGCCGTCCCTACGGTAACCGTTATCGCTGTGCCTATCGCTGGAGGTTCATGGACGCTGGCGGTCCCGACGCCACCAACGACGGACAGGGCATGCGCCTCGTGGTACAGAGCCGTTGGATAGGCAACGCCAACGTAACCGTACGCGACATCATGGATGACAAGTGGTGGGGAGAATGTTCGGACAGCAACCCGCTCTATCGTACCGACTGTTATCGTGTTTTGCCCTGCGTAGGCTACCCCTTCCCAAAAGGCGGATCTACATGGCGCATGGCATACTGGTCAAGAACACGCTGGAAATACGACACCTACGACAAGGACAACGAGCACAGCAACAAGACATTCTGCTACCGTGTGCTATCCAAAGACGGCTTCGACCGTGGACATAACGATAATGCCACCCTGCACTACGGCGTTCGCCTCATGGTAAACAGAGACGTGGACGAATTCGGCAAGCGCGCCCCACGCCAGTTGCAGAAAGACAAGGACGAGCAACGACTCATACGTCGCAAATAGTATCTAAGGTGAGGGGCAATGCGTGTCCCTCACTATAGTATATAATTTTATGTTAAGGAATGGCTAAAAATAACAAATACATGTTGGTTTCTATTGGTGTGTTTATCCTTAACACTCTGTGTTGTAGGCATCTATTCCTCCATACTTATATTTTCAGCTTCCTTACCCTCTCCTCGATTATTTATAATATTTAACAAACCGCATTGGATATGTATTTGTGTGAGGCTGTGCATCTCGAAGTCCATAGATGACTACGAGATGCATTTTGCGTGTACATAGACTTTTGACAAGAAAACCGCTGCAACTCAAAGTTACATCATTCCATTTCTTTCCAAAGCGTACGATAAATGCCAATAGTTAGGTTTTGGAAGTTGCCTGTTATTCGCTATCTTTGCACCCTAAAAAACAAAATTACATAAGATTTACTATGATATCAGAACAACTCGCCCTTCAATGGGGCAAAAGAACGTTATATAATTTGACGGTGATATATGCGCTGTTATGCACCATGCTACTATACGGATGCGACGGTGACACTACAGTGAATAACGAAAGTTCGTCTCATCAATCAACCACGATACGGCTTACAATAGAAGTCCCTAATGGTGGCGTAGACAACACCAAGATGGTAGCAACAAGATCCTTCACCTATGGTTTTGAGGGAGATATGGTCCCACCGAAGATGCGGCTAAAAGAAGGCGAAACAACTGAGGGACTTTGCGTTATCAGAAACGAAAACCCCAAGATACCAATAAAATTAGTACAGGTGAAATGGAAAACGCATGATGGTGTCTTGTGGTGCGACACTCTCAATGCTGACGTGGAGGCTCCTCACGATGAAAAAATTGGTAATTGGCAGGCATGTTTTCTACTTGGTCATGGAACCTACGATGAGAAGACGCACAAAATAAAAATTGGCGTAGAGCGTTTGGCACGCCCCATAAACCAAAATGAGGAGCAACTATGGAACATGCCTTACCTGTCAGCATGGTTGCCCTTGGAAACGAGTGACGGTTTGCACCTGCGTTCGCCACATGTGAGTTTCAAACCGCAAGGAGCGTTCATACGCATGAGATTGACAAATGATACGAAATATGACATGAGCGTGGCATCACTGCGCATGCAACCCACTGACGATTCCATGCAGGCAGCACCATTCGTGTGGGAGGCAATGTGGCAGACTGATGAACGAGGGGATGCGCCTGTCATTTCTCCAATTTTGCAGAAAAGTGGAGAGGATTTCGAATGTCCACTTGTCCAACCACTCACATTAAAACCGGGCGAGACATCAGGCTGGTATGGCTTCTGGAGTATGCCCATAGGTAAATCCGTAGGGTATTCAGGCAATTACTTTATCGTACCTACAGAAGAAGCCAGGATACATCGATCGCCATGGTGGTTGTACCACACTCCACTGGAAGGAAAAAGCAATGCACAAGGTCCCGTGGTGGGTCGAACATACACGCTCTCGCTGAAACTGCGGCAACTGATCTCCACTACCAATGCCAACTGGATGCAGGATATGGAAGACGACCGACTGGTGTGCAAGATGTCCATACCCGGAACGCACGATACAGGAGCATGGTCAGGCAATTGGTGGGTGAAGACGCAAGACAAGGACATCAAGGGGCAGCTCGAGAGCGGCATACGCTTCTTCGACATACGCTTGGTGCTTGCAGATGGCGTGCTAAAGCTCTGCCACGCCAGTAATGTATTCGACCGCACGTTCCACAAGGATGTATTGCGTACCACCGCTGATTTTCTGCGGGAGCACCCATCGGAAACGGTTATCATGACCATCAAGCGTGACCACGACTACGACAAAGATGGAGGCAACAAGTATCGTGCGGCGGTGGGCAACGTGTTAAGAGCTGATCCCTACGTTACACCATACATTGCAGGATCGTTCAGTCCGACACTTACAATGGGAGAACTGCGAGGCAAGATGCTCATCTTGAGCCGTGAGGGCTGGTACTCCACCAACTCGGGGTGGATAGACCGCTGGTATGATAACAGACAATTCTCTACCAATATCTACTCCACCAATCACAGTCGTACCACGCTGAATGTGGAGGACACTTACAGATGCGCTGCTGGCGACAAGGTGAACCTTGTGCGCCAAAACCTGCTAAAAGCCAGTGAGGCATACGGTGATGCGGCACCCGACTGGTTCATCACCTTCTGCTCGTACACGGGTCCAAACGGCATAGGCACACCCAATGCCGTCACAGGATACGTAGATCCGCATGTGATAAATATTCTTAAGGGAGACCATCAGTTGCGTACAACGGGTATACTGCTTTTCAACTTTGCAGGCTGGTGGGACAACGGACTCACCAACATCGCCATCAAGTTCAACGATACTGCCACACCGCCGCTCAAGCAGTGGTAACAAGTTGGGGCAAGTCAACACACCAGCCGAGCCGTGCGGAATCCCCCCCCCCCGCGTCGGCACGGCTTCATAGCGGATTATTAAACATCATAAAACATATTACAGTTATGCTATATGCAATTATCATCTTCGCAAGTTTCTTTGTCTTGCGCTTGTTCTCCCTCGCTTTCTCAATAAGGAACGAGAAACGTCTCATCAAATGTGGAGCCACACAGTACGGAAAACGCAACTCCCTACTGCTGACGCTTGCCCATATAGCCTACTACTTTGGTGCCCTCTATGAGGGATATACCAGCAATATGGAGTTTGACAGGACCTCTGTCATCGGCGTGGCAGTCATGGCATTCGCCTACATCATGCTGTTTTACGTCATCTATAAGCTGAGTGACGTTTGGACAGTGAAACTCTACATCGTACCCAACCATCGCATCGATCGTAGTTTCTTGTTTCGTACGGTGCGACACCCAAACTATTTCCTCAACATCATACCAGAACTGATAGGTGTGGCGCTACTCTGCCATGCTTGGACAACGTTATGCGTAGGTCTGCCCCTCTACGGCTACCTGCTAATAGTTCGCATCCGTCAAGAGGAAAGAGCCATGCGACACCTGCTATCGTAACGGCCGTGACCGACGTCGATAAACTTTATAAAATACCACCTATCATCAGGATAACTTTTATAAACAGGGCTGCAACCACATACAGACGTGTGGTATCGAAGAGGAGGGGAAGTTTTTCTTTTCAGAAAAATTCCCCCTGCGTGTTTCATCCAATATTCTTCCAAATGTCGTCACTCACGACGCTGACCGACGTCGGTCACGGTTATTGGTAGCTGACATTCGAGCTGCAAACCAAAAAACTTATCGTTGATGTGCTTTCTCATCCATAGACTTTCTCTTGTAGGGGAAGTTTTTTTTGTTGGTACATCAAATCTTCCTCTCATTTTGTTTCCCACTTTTTCCCACTATTTCCTCACAGTGTGAGCGTTTGGTTTTATCCGTTTAATTTTGCCAATATATAACATTATATATTCATCAAAATGTAATATTTATGGAACCAAACAACAATGACAACTATGTGCTGGTCTTGGAAGATCGCACGGAAGTGAAGAATGAGCAAGAAGCAGGAAAAATCTCCGTAGTATCGGGTATAGACGACAAGGGCAACCTTAAAACCACCGAAGCAATCGCTGCGAATCAGGCAGCGTTCTTGAAATTCAACAACAAGGACGGACTTCTAAAGAACTTCATGTCCAATTTCCTCAAACAGTTCAATAACCCGACTCGTTTCGGACTGTACAAGGTTTTGGCAAACAATGTAGAACAAGGTGTGGACAATCTTCGCACCATGTTGCAAAGTCGTGAAAAGCCAGAAAGCAAACAGCAACTGACAGAGATTGGAGTATCCTTTGACGATTATCTGCCGAAAAAGAAGAACGCCACAGCCATTGATGAGTCGAAGATTGATTGGAAGCAACTTGGTGACCTCGGTCTTACCCGTGAACGACTGGAACAAAGTGGAGAGTTAGAAAAGATGCTTTCTTGGCAGAAGAGTAACCTTATTACTATTGCCGTACCTATTGGTGACACGACCATCTACACCGAAGCACGTCTTGCATTCCGCACGGATGATAATGGCAATGTCGGCTTGGCTATCCACCCGTTACGCAAGGAGCCACAGCTCGACTTCCCCTATATGGGTTACAAGTTCTCTCCCGAAGAAAAGGAGCAACTCCTTGCTACGGGCAACCTTGGCAAGACAATCGAAGTAACGCCCAAGAACGGCAATCCTTTTTCTGCCTATGTCTCCATCGATCCACAGACCAACGAAATTGTTGCCTTACGTGCCGACCGTGTGAACATTCCCAAGGAGATCAAGGGTGTAACGCTCTCTGATGTCCAGTACAAAGATCTTGTGGAAGGCAAAGCCGTGAAAGTGGAAGGAATGACCGCCAAGAGTGGTAAGTCCTTCAATG
>NZ_JRPQ01000097.1 GCF_000762405.1 Hoylesella timonensis S9-PR14
TCTTCTTATAGTAAAAACGTGTGGGGAGATTGACGGAATACTCATTCTCCATCAACCGAGTTTCCTGCATAAAACTCTCGTTCTCTGTATTGAAAACATCGTCCATCAGGTTGTTTTTGAGTAGTCGGCTCATCCATACGCCACCCATCAGCAGACAGATATAGCCAACGGACAGCGTAAATATATAGAGGGAAGCTACCCCGATCTTGCCGATGGGCAATACCAACAGCCACCAGTTGAGAAAGAAGAATACAAAGCCAAAGAAAAGCACCGTCCAAATCTTTGGCCATGTGATTTTCTCCTCTTTCACACCTTTTGTCCCAAGGCAGGACAAAGCAAGGAAAACCACACAAAAGAGTTTTGTCCAGAGGATAGACGAGAATAATCCCGTTGTACGCTGGAAGTTCATCAATATCTTGTTGATGATACCGAGCGTGAAGTTCCACTGCTGGAACGCCTCGTAACAGAACCAATAACAGTTAACGAGGAGGAATATCACTGATATGCCCCTCATAAAGTCCATGACTTTACCTAATGCCCTTAAATCATCTTCCTGTGCCATAATGCTGTATTTGTAGCCTCCCCCAACCCCTCCAAAGGAGGGGAGTTGGAAATGCTCATTTATTTAACGTTTTCTTCGTTTAATATTTGCCTTACTTAGTTTTCGGAGCTTACGCTGCCATGCCGCCTCCTTCCAATCATCGTTGCCCGTAGGTGTGAACGAACCATCCACCATATCCTCGATGAGTTCATCAACAAGGTTGTCGCCGTCTTCTGTATTTGGATGCAAAGATTCATTTGTAGATGTCTGCTCCAAGTGTTCTGAAGGACTGCCATACAGTGCTTCATCCAAGAATGGATTGTGTGTTGGATTGGATAGATACGCATTGAATACATTAGCAGCATATCCCTTGCCCAATCGGGAGCCGTTGAGCGCAATTCCCTCTTTATCGTCAATGAAGGTAATGCCGTAAATTCTTCCATTATCATTCTTTCGGATTATCACACGCAAGCCCTGTTCCTCCAATCTTTGCCGAAGTTCTTCCTCCGTCTGGGGAGAGGTACGCATTGCTTGCAAGACCTTGTTTCTGATAGCAGGTATCAATGGCTTAATGGCTTGTTTTGATTTCTGCATCCAGTTCTGTACGGCAGTATAGCCCACACCACGGCCGATGTCCGAGGCATGGATGGGTGTGCCTGCCTTGTTGCCCTTATCATCAGTCGGAACATAGACAAGTCCATCGTAATTCTTTCTCCGAAACTCCGTCTTCACTTCTTCCACTGCAAGATTGTATGCGGAAAGAATGGTATTCAATTCACCCAAGGAACAGAAGCGATAATGCTTCAGAACCGTGCGGACAACACTTGTGACCAGTTCCTTGATGTTTCCTCTATCAATGTCCACCTTGGACGTTTCTGTTTCCACATTATCTCTGACCTTTGAACTTGGAATGAGACCAAACCTCTTTTCCAAGGCATCGGTAATCTTCTTGCTCCTCCTTTTCTCAAACTTATCATTAATCTTCTGACCACGACTGTCCACTCGAAGTGATACGATATGGATATGCTCACGGGCGATGTCGTTGTGCTTGAACACGATATAAGGCTGCTTGCCATAGCCGAGTGTCTCCATATACTCCTTGGCTATCTGTGTGAGTGTTTCATTGGAGAGTTTCTCGTCCGGATGCGGATTGAGTGAGCAATGAAACACCATCTTTTTTGTTCGGCATTTCTCTGGAATAACTGCTTGCATATCAGCAAATACTTCAGCCATCGTATAAGTTCCCTCTTTGTTTTGATACAAGCCTTGGACAAGAAGAATGCTTGCTTCCTCTTTCTCTACTTTCTTGAAGTTGTAACCCAATGCCCCTCCAAGGTTTTTCGTAGCAGATATTTTGGCAATCATTTCTTACGGTAGTCTATGGTAAGACTGTTAGCCTGTTTCTGCAAGACAATGATTTGAGCAGACAATTTCTCCAACTTTTCAAGCAGTATCTGTGCAGTTTTTAGGCTGTGATAGCTGTTGATGGCGCGTACGGTCTGGTTATAGAGGACACCAATCTTATGGATTTGCGCCGTCAGTTCTGAGAGCTTTCGGTAATATTCCACTGCGGATTTATCCACCGTAATCACCTTGAAACTCTCTCCAAGAATACGACCACGCACGAAATCTGACTTTGTTTCTGCACCCGAACGTTGAAACAAATCAATTGCCCTTTGCTGGTCTTTCGGGTTGGGAAGACGGGTGTCCCATCTGTCCCATCGTTCAATCTTGTCATTCATTATCTTTTCTTTTTGTAATTACGACTTTGGAGTAATTTAATTCCCCTGTGGGGCAAGGGTCTTTGTCGGCAAAAACGGAGTTTGTCGGACAAAGACACACCTTGCCAATATCAAGAGTTGATACGATTGAAGTATCCACCCTCGTGGGGTGTCTGCTTCGGGATATTACCTCCATGTATTATTCTCGCCTGCAAAGTTACGGCGAGTTTTCAAATA
>NZ_JRPQ01000098.1 GCF_000762405.1 Hoylesella timonensis S9-PR14
GCCACCAGTTGAGAAAGAAAAAGACAAAGCCTGAGAAAAGCACCGTCCAAATCTTCGACCATGTTATTTTCTCCTCCTTCACGCCTTTCGTCCCTAAACAGGATAGTGCAAGGAATACCACGCAAAAGAGTTTTGTCCAGAGGATAGACGAAAACAATCCTGTGGTACGCTGGAAGTTCATCAGTATCTTATCCACAATGCCGAGCGTAAAGCCCCATGTATGGAACGCCTCGTAGCAGAACCAATAACAGTTGATAAGGAGAAATATCACTGATATGCCCCTCATAAAGTCCATGACTTTACCTAATGCCCTTAAATCATCTTCCTGTGCCATAATCGTATTGTTTTTGGGAAGCCTCCCCCAACCCCTCCTAAGGAGGGGAGATAGAAATGCTCGTTTGTTTAATGTTTTCTTCGCCTAAGATTTACCTTACTTTGTCTGCGGAGTTTACGCTGCCATGCCGCTTCTTTCCAATCATCATTGCCTGTAGATGTGAAAGAACCATCCACCATATCCTCGATGAGTTCATCAACAAGGTTGTCGCATTCCTCTGTATTTAGGTGCAAAGATTCATTTGTAGTTGTCTGCTCCAAGCGTTCTGAAGGATTGCCATACAACGCTTCATCCAAGAATGGATTGTGTGTTGGATTGGATAAATACGCATTAAATACATTGGCAGAATATCCTTTACCCAATCGGGAACCGTTGAGCGCAATTCCCTCATTATCGTCAATAAAGGTAATGCCATAGATACGTCTACTTTCGTTTTTTCGGATTACCACACGCAAGACTTGTTCTTCCAATCTGCTCCGCAGCTCTTTCTCTGTTTGTGGAGAGGTGCGCATAGCTTGTAACACCTTGTTCCTTATGGTTGGTATCAGCGGCTTGATGGCTTGCTTTGATCTTTGCATCCTGTTCTGCACGGCTGTATAGCCCACACCACGTCCAATGTCCGAGGCGTGGATGGGTGTGCTTACCTTGTCTCCCTTATCATCTGTTGGGACATAGACAAGTCCTTCATATTTCTTTCCCCGAAACTCTGTCTTAACTTCCTCCACAGCAAGATTGTATACGGAGAGGATGGCATTCAATTCTCCAAGTGAGCAGAACTCATAATGCTTTAGGACAGAGAGAAGCGTTTCGGCTACTTGTTCCTTGATATTCCCTTTGGTGGTATCAATTTTAGATACTTCCTTCATTTCCCTATCAGTTACTTTTGAACTTGGAATAAGGCTATATTTTCTTTCCAAAGCATCGGTAATCTTCTTGCTCCTTCGCTTTTCAAATTTGTCGTTGATTTTCTTTCCCTCTCCGTTCACTCGAAGCGACACGATGTGTATATGCTCACGAGCAATGTCACTATGCTTAAAGACGATGTAGGGTTGTTTTCCGTAGCCGAGTGCTTCCATATACTCCTTGGCAATCTGCGCAAGAAGTTCATCAGAGAGTTTCTCGTCCGGGTGAGGATTGAGGGAACAATGAAACACCGCCTTCTTCGTTCGGCATTTCTTGGGTATCAATGCCTCCATGTCGGCAAGCACGTCTTCCATCGTATAACGTCCCCCTCTGTCCTGATACAACTCAGTGGCAAGGAGAATGCTTGCTTCCCCTTTCTCCACCTTTTTGAAGTTGTATCCGAGTGCCCCTCCAAGGTTCTCCGTCGCTGAAATCTTGGCAATCATTTCTTGCGGTAGTCAATGGTAAGATTGATTGTCTGCTCCTGCAAAGTGATGATTTGAGCAGACAGTTTCTCCAACTTTTCAAGCAGAATCTGTGCGGTCTTGACCGAATGATAGCTGTTAATGGCACGCACGGTTTGGTTATAGAGCACACCAATTTTATGGATTTGCGCTGTCAGTTCTGAGAGCTTTCGGTAATATTCGACGGCAGATTTGTCCACCGTAATCACTTTGAAACTCTCTCCAAGGATACGACCACGCACAAAATCCGACTTGGTTTCCGCTCCCGATTTATGGAACAAATCAATCGCCCGTTGCTGGTCTTTGGGCTTGGGAAGACGGGTATCCCATCTGTCCCATCGTTCTATCTTTTCGTTCATTGTTTTTATCCTTATCTAATTACGACTTTGGAGTAATTCTCTCCCTTTTGGGGCAAGGGTCTTTGTCGGCAGAAACGGAGTTTGTCGGACAAAGACACACCTTGCCAATATCAAGAAATGATACGATTGAAGTATCCACCCTCGTGGGGTGTCTGCTTCGGGATATTACCTCCATGTATTATTCTCGCCTGCAAAGTTACGGCGAGTTTTCAAATAACTCATTATCAATGATATTCACTCTTTTTCCTCGCATTTCCCTGCACTTCATCGGTGTCATATAATCAGCCAAAATATCATTTATTTTGCAGTCAGAACGAGCGAACAATGGCATGATGATACAAGTAAAAGATACATCGTATTACCGTTGGCTTACACCAAAGATGACAAGAACGAACGAAACATATTCATAACAATTTGTTGTCATGACAAACTATTGTCAGTACAACAGATTGTAAGAACTATAAATCGTCCTTTCAGACTATCGCACGAACCATACGCAGTCAGAGCAAACTGTCTGCTGATGACTCTTAATAATGAGAGAATATCCAAACATCAAATAGACAAATAATATGAACTAAGAAATTATCATTATGGAGAACAAAGAACAACGCCCCCTTTTTCTGGGTTTCTCTTCCCAAAAGGGAGGAGTGGGAAAAAGCACGCTTGCCGAAATCGTAAGCAGCATATTGTACTACGAACAGAGCATCAACCTCTTCGTGGTGGACTGCGACCTGTCTCAGGATTCCTTTTACAAGCTGAGAGAACGTGAGAAGAGTGTCATTCAGGGAAGCGAGGAGCTTTCCAAGTCTATGCAGGCATTCTTTCAGCACCTCGGAAAAAAGGCATACAGAATTTACAAGTCCAGCCCAAAAGAAGCCGTCAAGACAGCACAAAGTAAGATTGACGCTATCAGCAATGAGAAGTACCAGTTGGTTATATTTGATTTCCCGGGACATGCTGGAACAACCGAACTGATGGAACTGTCCCTTCAGATGGACTATATCCTTTCTCCGATTGAAGCCGACATTCAGTCGCTGGTTTCATGTCTGGCATACGCCAAGACTATCACGGAGATTGGTGTTTCTATGTCCGACTCTCGGATAAAGGACATTATCCTGTTCTGGAACAAGGTGGACAGAAGGGTAAGGAACATCATCATCGATGAATATACAAAGCTCATTCATGAATACGAACTCACGCTCCTGCCTGGCTATGTGTATGCCACGCACCGCTTCTCTCACGAACTTTCCACATACGGACTGCGCGGAGTGTTCCGCTCTACCTATCAGCCCCCTGCAAGGGGATTACGAATGGGTACAGGGCTGGACGAACTCGTCAATGAGATAATTCAACGTCTCAAACTAAAAACGAAAACAGAAAATGGCAACGATTGAAGAAAGAAAGCAACAGCTGGAAAACAAGCTGAAGAAAATGGCAGAGGACAATGTCGTGGTAAAACCTGTCACGATACCAAACTCCTTCGACCCTTCCGAGGATACTGAGTCCTTCCCTGCAACATCAGGGGAGGAAGACAATAATTTAGAAGAGACGAAAGCGAAAATAGCAAAAGAAAAACCGGTAGATGAAATAGAAGGTGGGACAACCGGAAACACTGAGCCGAAAAGAGAAAGGAAGCCAAGAATGGAAAAGTCTGGCAGGTCGTCCCTTTCCATAGAGGAATACCGTTCCCTATACTTTCATCCCGTGCGTTCGCAAATGCGGACGGCTTTCTCCATCAATTTGGAGACATTACAGAACCTGCGCAATGTGCTACAAGACTTAGGAGAAAGGGTATCTATTGCTTCCTATATTGATAATATCCTCCGGGAGCATCTGCGGGAACATCAGGAACTTCTCAATAATGCAGCAGCAAAGCAAAGACGTAAGACAACAATAACACTATGATGGAAACAATACTTTTCAGTTTTATACTGGTACTCATCATCATTTTGATGATGCTTGGTATCTTGTATTTCTATATGCGGTATGTATCTCCGTATGACTTCATTATCAAGAAAAACGGAAAGAGCGATGAAGATAGCAAGAAGAAAGAAGCAACGAAGAAAAAAGACGGACAGAAAGGAAAAGGAACAATAGAGCAAGCCGAGTTTGTACTGATTGGAAAAAGCCGTTCCACTTCCCCTATTATCCCACAAGTTCCCTCTGCTTCTTCATCTGAAAATTCGGAGCAGAATAATAATAATTTTGCACCGCAGAACTCCGAAAAGAAAGAGGACATGAAGGAAGAGGATAACGAGATGGAGGTTAGCTACGAGATGGAAAGAGAGGACGAAAACGAGGTTGCTCGCGAGGAGCTGAGTCTGCCCATTGAGTCCGCATCTGAAGATGGCGAGGTATCCAGTCAATCTATCCTCGCACGTGACTTAGGTCGCATGAGAAAGTGGCGTAAGAACAGTGATGAGGTAGATGATGCCGAAGTCAAGGAAATTGTCGGTCAACTTAAAGGCACTGACTTTATGGAGAAATACAAGGAGTATGTCGCCAAAATGCAAGGTGAGCAGTCCANCCTGCTGGATAAAATCCGAAGCGCAGAGGAAGGAGAAGAGCAGACAGATGAATTGTCCACTTTCGATGCCTCCAGAAAGAACTCTTCTGACAATATGATGACGGAAACTGACGATATGGGCGAGCGTCCACTGTCATATTATCTGTAAACTAATGTTCTTACTCATATTATAAAATTGTAAAGTGATGCGGGGGTGGCTCAAAAGTAAAACAATCTGCCAATATCTGTCATACGATAAAACCGAGCTACCCCTTGCCACTTTCACCCTAAAAAGAAAATAATTTGTTTAACAACTTAAAATAAAAACAGCAATGAACAACAAAAAGAAAATCACAATGCTGCTCCTGATGGCTGCCGCCACCGTAGGAGCTTATGCGCAGGGCAATGGAATGGCGGGTATCAATGAAGCCACCAAGATGGTGACCAGTTATTTCGATCCCGGCACAAAACTCATCTATGCCATCGGTGCCGTGGTGGGCTTGATCGGAGGAATAAAGGTCTATAACAAGTTCAGTTCGGGCGACCCCGATACGAGCAAGACCGCAGCCTCTTGGTTCGGTGCGTGCATCTTCCTCATCGTGGCGGCAACCATCCTACGTTCTTTCTTCTTGTAACAATGGCGAGTTGGGAAATCAACAAAGGTGTAGGTCGGACGGTGGAGTTCAAGGGCTTGAAGGCACAGTATCTTTTCCTCTTTGCGGGAGGCTTGCTTGCCGTCTTCATTCTCGTGGTCATTCTCTATCTCTGCGGAGTGAGCCAGATAGCCTGTCTGGTCATAGGCATAGTGGGTGCCACCCTCGTGGTGTGGCAAACGTTTGCCATGAACCGAAAGTATGGGCAATACGGACTCATGAAAAAGGGAGCCGTGAGAATGCACCCACGCTACCTCGTGAACCGCCGGACGGTCTATCACCTTATCTGTAACCTTCAACCCAAAAGAAAGAAGCAATGAGAAACAACAGTAAGATAAGTACCTTGGAGTCGAAGTTTCCACTGCTCTCCGTAGAGCAGGGGTGCATGGTGAGCAAAGATGCTGACATCACGGTGGCTTTCCGTGTGGAGCTGCCCGAACTCTTTACCGTTACCTCAACAGAATACGAAGCAATGCACTCTGCTTGGCATAAGGCAATCAAGGTGCTACCCAATTACAGCATCGTACACAAACAGGACTGGTTTATTAAGGAGGACTATCAAGGTAAACTCTCCGATGGCGGACTGAGTTTCCTTGCCCGTTCCTCTGAACGGCACTTCAACGAACGTCCGTATCTACACCACTCGGTCTATCTCTTCCTTACCAAGACGAACAAGCAGCGTATGGCACAGCAGAGCAACTTTTCTTCGCTCTGCCGTGGACACCTATTGCCCAAGGAGATCACCAACAAGGATGAAGTGATGAAGTTCATGGAAGCCGTCGATCAATTCGAGCGTATCATCAACGATACCGAACAGATAAGGATTACCCGCATGACGGAAGAAGAGCTGGTTGGCACAAATGAAAAAGGAGGATTGCTCGACAGGTATTTCTCTTTATCTGAAGAAGGGCATTCGTCTTTGGAGGACATCCGTCTGGGCGCAGACCTTGTGCGTGTGGGCGACAATATGCTTTGTCTACACACACTCTCCGACACGGATGAC
Source organism: Hoylesella timonensis S9-PR14 (assembly GCF_000762405.1). Lineage (GTDB taxonomy): Bacteria > Bacteroidota > Bacteroidia > Bacteroidales > Bacteroidaceae > Prevotella > Prevotella timonensis_A. Next base: position 6,223 of record NZ_JRPQ01000098.1, read on the forward strand.
CTGCCGACAGCGGTCAGCACGGACAGCCGATATGAGCGGTTATCCACCGACCGCTCGGATTGCAGGTTGTCCTTTGCCGCTCCCGTGGGCTTGATGCTGCCGTGCAACCACATCTATAACCAGTATATCTTCATCGAAGACAGCGACGCCAACTTGGAACGCTTTGAAAAGCAGGCAAGAAATATGCACTCGCTGGCACGCTACAGCCGTAGCAACCAAATCAACGAGGAGTGGATACAGGAGTATCTCAATATTGCCCATTCACAGGGACTGACCTCCATCCGTGCCCACTTCAACGTACTGGCATGGAGTAGCGATAAGGAAGAACTTCGCCAGATCAAGAATGACGTGGGCTCTGCACTTGCTCTTATGGAATGCCACCCACGCCACAATACCATTGATGCGGCAACGCTCTACTGGGCAGGCATTCCCGGCAATGCCGCAGACTTTCCGGCAGAAGAGTCGTTCTATACTTTCATCGAGCCTGCCCTCTGCTTCTTTACGGCAGAAACAAACTATAAGGATTCGCTCTCTCCCTTCGGCATCAAGATGGCTGACCGCCTTTCTGGAAAACCTATTCATCTGGATATATCGGATTTGCCAATGAAAAAGGGAGTCATCACCAACCGTAACAAATTTATCTTGGGTCCTTCGGGTAGTGGTAAGTCTTTCTTTACCAACCACATGGTACGCCAGTATTACGAGCAGGGGGCGCACGTCCTCTTGGTTGATACGGGAAACTCATATCAGGGCTTGTGTGAACTTATCCACCGCAAAACCAAGGGTGAGGACGGGGTCTATTTCACCTATACTGATGCACATCCTATCTCTTTTAATCCTTTCTATACCGATGACAATTTCTTCGATGTAGAGAAAAGGGAGAGTATCTGCACGCTGCTGCTTACACTTTG
>NZ_JRPQ01000099.1 GCF_000762405.1 Hoylesella timonensis S9-PR14
TAGGACATCTGATTATTTTTCGTATCTTTGTTGCATTATTTCACTCTTAAGCATGTCTTTTTATGAAAAAACTCTCNAAANCTTCTCTGAAAGACTGGCGTCAACAACTTNCAGCNCTTGTGTTACGCTTTCCNACTTCTATCTTTTTCTGTATCATTACTTGCGCTTCATGGATTTTCCTCAATCATAAGTTTCAGGAAGNAACAGACATCAATNCNATNANAGTCTTCCTCATGCTCTACCCTGTNACNGCTTTACTTTTGTCGNTACAACTCCATTTATGGACNGAAGAGTGGCAACAACAAAAAAGAGCGTGGCAAGTTCATCTTGGCATACAAGTGGNTTGGCTCGGCATNTGCGCACTGTTGGCAAACTCTTATACGAATACCATTGAGCAAAGTATTGCTATTGTGGTGCTTGCTACTGTGATGGGTATTGGGTGGTTTACACTACCCTATTACCAGCAACGCAACGATAGACCTGCTATCAATTTTCTGCTGAACCTCATAGGAGGTTGTAGTTTGGCTTTCATCATATCGCTTGGCGTGCTAATTGGACTCTCATCCGAATAAAAATAGAAAAAATGTTTTTATTAAATTGATAATCAGCGGTTTGTAATAATTAAACCTATCACAGGGGGGGCGATTTGAAGACGAGTTCGCAGCATCTTCCTGCTTTTGCTTCCCAATATTAATGATTCACTTATTCCATCATAAAGATAATACATCTCAACTAAGAAATCAAAGAAATAATAATATTTTTGAAGTAACAAAATTAAAAGTATCGAAAATCTTTGTACTACAAAAAAAAATGCTAACTTTGTTGCAAATTACAAATAATTCTATTATGAAAAAGATTATTGTATTATTCTTGCTGTCATTGTTTTATTCACAAGTGTTGCTATCTCAAGAAATAGTTACCGTAGATTATGTTGAGCATTTTGAAAAAAATGGAGTTGACTCAATTTCATCAAAGCCTATTTTGTCAAAAGTTGCAAGAATTAATAATAAAACAGCCATTTCTTTTGACATCTCATATGATGATAATATCCCCGATTCAGTCTCCAAATGTTTGCAAGTAACAACTGACATTTGGAGAAATTGTTTGAATATAAATTCGGATTATAAAATTCGTATCAAAGCCGTATGGGATGAACTTCCAGAAGAAGAGGATGTGATAACAACGGTCTGTTACACTAAACATAATGGTTATTTATATCCAACAAGTTTATATTGTTCGTTGGTTAATAATCTTGGTACAGATGGGGCGCCAGATGCAAAAATCATAATAAATAAGAATAAAAAATGGTATTGTGGTTACAATGCAGATAACAACGCTAACTATAGCAGTTTAGCACAGGCAATGCTTAGAAGTATAGCTGTTGCCTTAGGGTTTGGAAGTAGTGTGAATAAAACAGTATTATCAGGTGGCAGAGAGATAATTCGATTTTGTCAAGGAAGTTCTTCTTTGTTTGATAGTTTGCTCGTATCCTCTAATGGAGCCTGTCTAAAGAGCTATTCAAATATAGGAGCAAGGCAAAATGTAGACTTGCTAAAGTTTGTTACGGGTCAGTTTGGCGATGTCCATATTTCGGGATTTAATGCGAATGACTCCATCTACAAGATGTATACGCCTCCTGTATATGAAAATAACAAATCTTTGATATTTCTGAACAACCCTAACTCGTTGATGCATTATAACCTGAATAATTCTCTTAGAATATTACAAGTAGATTCCGTTACTGCAAATGTACTCAACAAACTCGGTTGGGATATCAAGAGTCAACAGGATGGAGAATACTCCATTGTTGGGGATAATATCCCGGAGACAGGTATTACGTCGGCTTATTCATCGCACTCCTTTTTTATTGAAGGTAACGGAAAACAGACCATTACCAATAGAAAATGGACTTTTCTACTGCCAGCAACTGATGGAAGTGATATTATAGTAAAACAATCAGAAGGGGACTTGTTTTTTTCTACAGATGCACTGAGTCATCCCAATGATTATTATATAAACATAAATGGAGATGTATATGGAAAAATCATATTTTCTGGTGATATCAATGGAAAGCCAATGAAACTGGTATATAATTTAACACTTGGACTTAAGCCTGAGATATCAAGTGTTGGCTTTAATAAGACAGATATCAATGAACATAATTCATATGATGTTGATTGCAAGGTGGACTATAAAGGAGCCGAATATCTTTATGTTTCTTTAGAGGAGGAATATAGTTCATTGTCAAGAAACCAATTTGTTAGAGAGCCATATTTGGCTCATTTTACTTGCAGAAACATTTCACCTTATTATTATTCTTGGATAGATGTGACCGTGGAGAATGAATACGGAAGTGATATGTACACAATAGAACTACCTCCACTTTCAAACTTGTCAAAGAAAAAACTTCACAGAAGAGCAGTACTACAAAAAGTAACAGAGTATATTACTTCTATAAGAGTATATGATTCCAATGGATTTTATCTTAATACAATTAAAGAACTTGAGGAAACCATAAAAATGTCTCCTGGTATGTACATTTTAAAATTCTTTAATGGTAACACACTCGTCAAATCGTCAAAGCTTCTAAAATGAGATTTTTATTTCTTTTTACTTCATTAATATACTCTATAGTATCTAGTGCTCAAGTTATAGACAGAAGCATAGTCGTCAATAATATCAATAAGGTGACTCAGGATTATGCGTTTCTTGACGGAGATGTGCTATCTTTTAGAATAAAGCGCAATAGTGTTGAAAAATGCAGCTTAAATTGGGAATTATCTATTGAGTTGAAAGATAATAGTTTTATTCCTTTAATACAAGAAGATATAGTAAATGATTCTTTTAGCTTTACGATAACCCCAGAGCTATTCAAGCAAGATAATTTAAAATATAGACGTATAGAGACTAACGATAACTCATCCATATATTATCATGCTGTGATTGTTTTGCATAATAATAATGCTGTCGTAGACACTATGTCCATATCTATAAATGTATTACCATCAACACCTAGAATTGTTAGCGCTAGTCTCGAAGGTGTGTTCGACTATGAACAATGCAGTTATAATGACCAAGCAGAACTATTTGCTTCTTTTACCGCACATTCAATGGACAAGTGCTACTTAGCCTTAATTCAATCTACAGACAGTTTGTTTCTTCAAACATATCCAAAAGATTATACGATAACATATATTCCTATTGATTTCGTAGATGATGACAATGGATACTCAATTAAGTACGGCGCATCAGATTGGGGACAATATTACAAGATTATGGCTCTTAATAATTATGGATGTGTGTTTTCTATGGATGCAATACATACTACAAAATTGATTAATGACCCAAATATAATATCAGCAATAGAGCATTCCTACCAATCAACAAACATAAAGAACTTGAGTCCTGATTCTGCATATCATATCATCTCGTGTAAAGAAAATAAAATATTCCTCAATACTAGTTTTGGTGTTAGAACTCCAATAAAGATATTTTCTCTCGAAGGTCGTCTTGTCTTAAGTGACACTATTACAAATTCTATTGACATATCCTTTTTGCCGAAAGGAGTATATTTTGTAAAAGTTTTATTTAGTATGGGGAAGTATGTTTCATGTAAAATTATTAAAATATGAAAAAGTTATCATTTTTATTGCTATTTTTAATACTATCTATAGCTTCATGGGGACAAACTAGTACAGAATCTGACTCATATGCCTTAGACCAGTTCATTGAAAAATGTACAGATGTGCCTGTATTGCGTCAAATTAATGGAGGTACGGTATTTAAGATAACTTATGAACCAGAAGAACTTTGGGATAACTCCATGAGAGGTGCATTTGAATATGCATGCAAGATATGGGAAGAACAACTCCCAAACTCCTTACCTATAAATATTTGTGCTAAAATAGGCAACATCAGGGGAACCGATAATATGAAATTGCTTTCAAGGGTTCAGTCTACTACATATGATATTAATAATTACGAAACAGTTTTGTCAAGTAGAATGAAATATGTTCTACTAGCTGAGTATAATAGTGGATTTAATGCAACTTATCTTAACACTGTTACTGATGTTGATTTTTTTAATAAACCTGATGTTGTCATCACGTATAATAAGAGTATGTTAAATGATTTTTCGTATTCATTAGACAATACTCCCACTAATAAATATGACTTTGTAACCGTTGTACTTCGTGATATTGCACGAGGACTAGGCTTTTCATTTAATATGACAGCGAACTCTCAAAAAAAAATATTAGAAGACACAAATAGACCTTTAACTTATTATGAAGACATTGTAAGACAAGCAATTGGAGGCAATAATCTTTCCGAAGCATATACAAATGCCACACAAGGTTCACTTACTCTTTCTGTTAATCATTATAAGAACACGTTACATTTGTACGCACCAACTACTTGGCAAAATGGAATGTCATTGAATTACCTAATTCCTGAACAATCTAGAAATTTTACAGAGCTCCTCTCTTATAACTTTGGCAAGGGAAGCGTAATAAGAAACATTGTTGATAGTTATAATAATATTTTCTATGACTTTCAAGGGTGGCAGACTTATAATTTAGTAACAGGACCATCATCTACTTCTGTAAGTTCTGATGGTTCTTCTAACAATATTATCACATATAAAGGCGATATTATACTCGAAGATAATACACTGATTCAAAACAACATATCTAAAAAAAAGAATATAGTTCAGTGGACGCCCTCTAAGTATCAGAAGAAGGCAAATTCTAATGCTTTTGATTTGCAGTCATACCTTTTTCCATACAATTATATGTACCCAGACAAAAGTGGGACTGCTGGTTCTTGGTTAATTTCGCTATTGAAAAAAGATGGAACTTGGGATTCTGTATATAGTCAATATTCTGGACCATATAATATTCCATTAAAAACCAAAATGGACGATTGGAATATTAGTCCTAATTTCGAGCAATATCAAAGAACTTGTGATGGTTATATACGATGTAGGATTACTTGGTATAAAGAAGTTTATGATAATCTTTATCATCGACCATATTATATTATACAAAATCATTATTATGTTTTAGACTATTTACCTCAGAAAGTAGAAATGAGATATTTAGCACCTATTCAGACATTCTTTACTTTAGCTAAGCCAACTATAAATAACGGGTCTGTCCTAAATAACGACTACACACAAGATATCACAATAAGTATAAAAAATTTAGAGGGGGTCAATCGTATAGTTGTTGAGCAACTTGAAGAAGGAAATGATTTGCCTATTAAATATGAAGTAAAAGATTTCAAGAAAGGGTATTTTATTGCAAATGTAGATAAAGAATTGCAAACAAAATTTGTGGTTTACTCGTATAATAATAATGGAAGTTCAAAAAGTGATACACTAATAGTCCAACCATTAGTTCCATATGACTTTACCGTTAATTTTTCAAATGAAAATATTTTAATCAACAGTAACTTGCAAAAAAAACTGATTCCAATTAATTATAATATATATTCTGTATCGCCCTTTTCATTAATAAATGTGAAGCGTGGTGTTCTTAATCATCACAACTCTACAATAAAAATTAGCGATTTAAACAATGGCTCTTATATTTTAGATATCAACTCTGGAAATAAACGAAAGTCAGTAAAATTTGTGAAATAAAACTTAAGGAATAAGATGTATATGTATCATACGTTTGTTCCCTACGGCTAATATGATCTTAATTGGGTAGGAAGTAAATGTTATTCGTAAAAGACATTTTCTTCAACTTTCACATTTACCGACCTCCCACACCACCGTACGTGCCGTTCGGCATACGGTGACTTTGTATTTATACCTCACGGTGTGGCAGGTTATTTTTAGCCATCCCCTCGAGATCCATCACTTCTATTCTATTGTCGGACCCCGTCCTATCATGTGAATAGAGAGATCCTTTTGGGACATCTGACTACAAAGGACTCTCAAGGTGAGACCTCTGCAAAACTCTTATCCTAAAATTTGCTCATTACATTATTTTTTTTGTACCTTTATGGTATGAAACAAACTCTTTCTTCTCCCAGTTTTGCCGA
>NZ_JRPQ01000100.1 GCF_000762405.1 Hoylesella timonensis S9-PR14
ATATGCCTTGTATGAAGTTTCTGTTCGTTAGGTCAGATGTTTGCCGCCAGCTTCCTCCAGATTTCANCTCACGATGAACACCCTTGCTCTTGGCTATGTAATTCCCGCTATTAGGGCTTACTCGGGACTTCCACCCATTAGATAATGCTCATGCCGAGCGTACTACAAAAAAAAGTCTGCGTCAATAACTGAACGCAGACTTTTTTTTATTATAGACTCATCCGTATGAGCATTATACTTTCTGTAAGATTCTTTACTTCTTAGTCTTAGCACGCTCATCACGCAGAATATTCTGCATAGAGTATACTATCTTTGGGTTTTGGTTAGCAAGGTTGTTGCTTTCCCATTCGCTTGCAGAAATATCGAAAAGCTGTGGCATAGGATTGTTACCTGTCTCGACCTTCGGTCCCCATTGTATCATCTTCGGACCATTGCTCGGCTCGATGTATTTCCACTGCTTTGTACGAACAGAGAGTACATGATTAGAGGCAAGCTCAAGAACATACTTGCGGTTTTTAGTTTCCTTACCAAGCAATGTTGACATACAGTCCTCACTATCGGGAGCCGTACCTTGTGGCATACGTGCACCGAGCATACTTGCGAACGAACGAATATAGTCAATCTGTGAAACAAGAGCATTTGATGTCTGACCAGCCTTAACCTTTGTCGGCCATCTTACAATAGCCGGTACACATGTACCACCTTCAAAAGCACTGTACTTATTGCCACGCCACGGTCCTGAAGGCTTATGGCCATTCAACAGTTCCTCAGCCTGATCCTGATAGCCATCATCAACAACGGGTCCGTTGTCACTTGTAAGAAGTATGATGGTGTTGTCAGCAATGCCGAGCTTGTCGAGAGTCTCCATAATCTGACCTACCGACCAGTCGAACTGCACGATAGCGTCGCCACGCACTCCCATACTGCTCTTTCCACGAAAACGTTGGTGTGGGAAACGAGGCACATGCACATCGTTTGTAGCGAAATACATGAAGAAGGGATTGTTCTTGTTTGCCTTGATAAAGTCTATAGCATGCGATGTGATTGAGTCGGCTATGTTCTCATCCTTCCACAAAGCCTTGCCACCGCCCTTCATATAGCCTATACGACCAATACCATTCACAATAGACATGTTGTGACCATGACTTGACTTCATGTTATAGCAAAGTTCCGGATTCTGCTTGCCAGTAGGCTCACCGGGGAAATTCTGCTTGTAGCTCACCTCAATAGGAGCACTCTCATCCCAATTGGCTACACTGCCATTCTCAATAAACACACATGGTACACGGTCAGCTGTTGCAGCCATAATGTAATGGTAGTCGAAACCTATATCGGCAAGACCTGCCGGCAGCGGAGCATTCCAATCCTGTGTACCTGCCTTGTCGCCAAGACCGAGATGCCACTTGCCAATGGCGCAAGTACGATAACCCTGACTGCGGAACATATCAGCCATTGTATAATCCTCCGGACGAATTATCATGCCAGCATTACCTGCTGCCACATCAGTGCCAGGACGACGCCAAGCATACTCACCAGTAAGAATAGAGTAGCGCGACGGAGTACTCGTAGCTGCAATAGCATGAGTATCAGTAAAACGTATGCCCTGACTCGCCAGGCGGTCAACGTTAGGAGTCTCCACATTCTTTGCTCCATAGCATCCAAGGTCGCCATAACCAAGGTCATCGGCAAGAATTATTATCACGTTAGGACGATTAGGGTCAATGTTAGGCTTTGCTTTCTTTGCAGCGTGAGCTATCTGAGTTGCAAACGGTGCAAGAAGTCCAAGCAGCATATACGATTTGTTCATATATAGTGGATATTATTTTAAGTTAGTCATAATTATAATAATGATACAAAATTACTCAAAACTAATGTAATCCTATTATGAAATATGTGATATTATTTCAACAAATGTCAAACCCGTTGGTGCTTTTTCACCAACGGGTCTATAATTTATTCGTACGTAATAAGAGCATTTATTAGTTGTCCTTAAGCTTAAATCTTATCGGATCATCGTATTGATTCTGCAACTTGTGAAGCTCTTTCTTCAACATTTTTGTTATCTTCTCCGTACCTTTCTCACCATATATATTATGCATCTGCTCTGGATCATTCTTCAAATCGTAGAGTTCCCATGCATTAACATCATCATAGAAATGTATCAGACTATAACGGTCGGTACGAACGCCATAGTGCTTGCACACAGAGTGTTCAGCAGGATATTCATAATAATGATAATAAAGCGACTTGCGCCAATCCTTTACCTTTTTACCCTCAAGCAACGGCAGGAACGACTCTCCTTGAATATCCGATGGAATCTTCACGCCAGCCAAGTCAAGTATAGTTGGAGCATAATCTATATTCTGCACCATTTCATCAACATCACCATGCTTGCCACCTGGGAGATAAACAAGCAAAGGTGTGCGGAATGATTCTTCATACATGAAACGTTTGTCAAACCAACCATGTTCACCCATATAAAATCCCTGATCTGAAGTATACACTATCATTGTATTTTCGAGAAGATTGTTCTCCTTGAGATACTTAATTACACGTCCTATATTGCGGTCTATAGAATGTATAACACGCATATAATCATGCATGTAACGTTGGTATTTCCATTCTGCAAGGGCCTTGCCCGAAAGTCCAGCTTCCTTAAACTTCTTGATAATAGGATCGTAATGAGCATCCCACTGAGCACGTTGTGAATCGGTCATACGCTTATAGTTCATACGTCCAATAGCTTCAAGATCTGGGTTTGAATGTATCTCATTTTCCTTATCAGCCATTTTCAAGTCATATACAAGGTCCATATCCTTGATAATACTCATCTCTTGTTTAGCAGCAGCAAGACGTCCTTCGTAGTTGTCATAGAAGTTATTTGGCAACGGATACACCTTTTCATTGTACAAGTCGAGATCGCACGTATCAGGACTCCACACACGATGAGGTGCCTTATGGTGCAATAGCAAACAGAACGGCTTCGATTTGTCTCGTTTGTTAGAAAGCCAATCAAGAGCAAGATCTGTGACAACATTTGTTACATAGCCGGAACGGCGCACTCGTGTACCATTACACTTGAAGTCAGGACTGTAATAATGACCTTGACCGATAAGTATATCCCAATAATCAAAACCGGTAGGATCACTCGTAAGATGCCACTTGCCAATCATTGCAGTTTGATAACCGGCCTTCTGTAGCAACTTCGGATAAGTTTGCTGTGAACCATCAAACGTCTTTGTGTTGTCCGTAAATCCATTAGCATGACTGTGCTTACCTGTAAGCATACATGCACGGGAAGGTCCACTAAGCGAATTGGCAACAAAACTATTAGTAAAACGAGTTCCATGTTCTGCAATCCAGTCTATATTCGGAGTATCTATAAAACGTTTGTCATAAGCACTTATTGTCTGGTATGAGTGGTCATCACTCATAATATAGACAATGTTCATGGGCTTATGTGATGTCTGCGCCATAATTTGCGCAGCATAGCCTAAAACAAGAGTACCTGTTGCATAAAGTCGCTGTAAATTTGTTCTCATAGTAGAAAAGCAATGTTTATTTTTAAGGGTGTGTCACAAAATGTATACTGTCAAGACACACCCTTATTTAATTAATATTGAAATATCATTTTTGCATTAGCCAATATTACCAACCAGGATTCTGTTTCCACTGGTTTTCTGTCAACTGCAGCATACGTGGCTGTATAGGCAAAAGATAGTCGCGATTGACATCAAATCCCCAACCATTACCAACAGTTTTAGGGTCTACCGGCAAAATATAGCGGTATGTATCTGATGCCGAACCTGACAAAAAGAGGTTATTGCCTGTAGCCTGATCGTAGACCAGTGCATTACCATACTTTGCGTGACCCTCAAGGTTACTGCCCTTAAACAGGGCACCTTCGGCATGTTTGCCAACGATAAGTTCGTCGGCTGCAGCCCAACGCATAATATCATAGAAACGCTTGCCCTCTGCTGCTTGCTCCACACGACGCTCACGACGCACAGCCTGTACATACTTGTCAAGACCTCGGAACGGATAGTCAGCATCATTATTATACTCGCGATCGAAATCCATCTGCGGCATACCAACACGGTCACGCAGCGGCTTTATCACTTCAATTATCTTTGCTGCATTCTGCGCACCACCAAGTTCGGCAAGTGCCTCTGCATAGTTAAGTAGAATGTCAGCATAACGACACTGAATACCTGGTGTCGCTCCACGGAATTCAGCATCCAGACTTCCTTTATAATCTATCTGTACATGCTTGAGCAGTGAGTAGCCAGTTTCATTCTTATTATAGCTCGAACCATTCAATGGAGGTACTACATATCCACCCTCATCAGGTCGCAAAATCTGTCCTGGCATACATACAGTCTGTGCAAGACGTGGGTCACGCACCGTAGGCTTCAGTTCTTCACCAAATACCTTTTTAGCTTCAATCACTTGGCTTCCAACAAATGGCTTGCCATCAATAGTAAGATAGTCATCTACAAGCGACTTTGTCACACCTGCACTTCCACCACCACGATTAAGATAGCGGTCTACATTATTACCAATATTGGATCCATCATAATGCTTAAACCAGAGTACCTCTGAATTTGTACTAAGGTCTTCAATTTGGAACAAAACACGATAGTCATCAAGTTTATTACCAGTACTATAAATGTGCCAAACATTGCGGTCTACCACATCCTTACATGCTTCAACGCATTGATTGAGATAACTCTTTATTTTCTCATCAGTAATGGTTTTGTCATAGAACGGGTCATTCTTTGCTTTGTGATATTTCTCCCATGTTGCCTCAAATAGGGCGACCTCTGCTTTCAGAGCACGTGCAACATCTTTGTGTATGCGCATCGTTGAACTATTGTTCTGTACATTCAAGTTCTCAATAGCTTTATCAAGGTCTGCCAATATATTGTCGGCAATCACGGTACGGTTCTCACGTGGCAAATGCATCTCCTCAGCATTCGGATCAAGAGGCTTTTCTATCCAAGTTAGTTCACCGTAGTTTTTGAACAATTGGAAATAATACCACGCTCTGAAGAAATATCCTTCGCCTACACACTGCTTGTAATTCTGCGAACCGATCTCATTGCAATTAGTGAGATTGTTCAGGAAGAAGTTGACATTGCGAATGTATGTATAATTTGTCAATTTCGACGCATTTGCCAATGTCACCGCTCCATTGAGACGTGTGTTGATAGATGAACCTGACATATTGTCGCTGGCAATATCACCACTGGCGATGAAATCATTACCATTCCAGCCAAATCCCTGAGCAAAGACTGCCGTCTCATAAAATTGGTCAAGGTAGCTGTTCATCTCGCCTATTGTAGAGAATGCGCCTACAGTCGACATTACACCTTCAGGCGATTTGTTGAGGTCATAGCATCCTGTAAGACAGAGCATGGATGCGATACCTACTGTTATATTTTTAATATTCATAATTGTCATTATTGTTTTAGGTTGTAAATCCATTAACTATACTTAGAAGCTCACCGATAAGCCAATTGAGTAAACCTTATTTATAGGATACTGCTTACCACCCTCTGCATTATAGCTATTCTGAGCAAATATTACTTCAGGATCGAACATGCCCTTAAGGCTTGTTATAGTGAAGAGGTTTTCACCCGAAACAAACACACGCACCTGCTCTAATCCAGCCTTATGTATAAATGACTTTGGCAGGTCATAACTGATGGTAAGGTTCTTCAAACGGCAATAGGCTGCACTCTGCAGATATTGATCGGTAGTGTAACGTGATGTCTTGGCATTATACTGACCCACACCGCCAGCCGTATTGATGTACGGTTTCGGATAGTAGGCATTTGGATTTGACTCGCTCCAATAGTCAAGATGTTCCTTGAACAGTGTCACCTGTGCATACGAACTGCTACCCCAGAAGTATACATTGCCGGTAGGATCCCAGTCGCGCTTTCCTACACCCTGGAAAATGAAACTCATTCCAAGTCCCTTCCAGTTGATGCCACCACTGATGGTATACTGATAGCGCGGTGTAGTATTACCAACAATGACCATGTCACCCATATCACCAAGCTTATTGCTACCATTGTTAACATAACCATCATTATCGAGGTCACGATAAGCCACATCACCTGGTGTCCATTTCTGCTTTGTGAAGAACGAGTTATCATGTGTAGCATTATACTGATCGGCCTGTTCCTGCGACTTGATAAGTCCGTCTGTACGATAGCCCCATATTTCGCCTACCATCTTACCCTTATACCAGTTGGCTGAAGGATTCGTACCAGTTGGGTTCTCATATGCTGTAACCTTGGCTGTAGCATCTGAGAGCGATCCACCGATATTATAGGTAATATCATTGCCTATCTTACCACGGTAGTTGAGTGTGAGTTCCCAACCACGGTTACGCAGCTGTGCATTGTTTGTCTGCGGAGCTGTTGCGCCAAAGAAGTCAGGGAAGTCTACACTTGGTCCGAGCATGTCTTTTGTATCACGTTGGAAGATATCGAAACTGCCCGAAAGTGCTCCACCAAAGAATCCAAAGTCAATACCGAGGTTCTTGCTGTCAACCTTCTCCCATGTCGTTGTAGGATTAACCACACCAGGAGCATTAAGATAGATATGACGTCCATCGTTGAATATATATCCTCCCAATCCATTATGGAGTCCCATTGTTGAAGCAAACGTATAAAGAGCTGCACCTGCCTGATTTCCAAGTCGTCCGATAGAAGCACGAACCTTGAACTGAGACAATACCTGACGATATTTCTCCATAAATGGCTCTTCTGTAAGATTCCATCCTACTGAAACAGAAGGGAAGAAGCCCCAACGATGATCCTTTGCAAAACGAGAAGAACCGTCATAACGTCCATTAAGTTCGAGCAGATAACGGCTCTTGTAGTCATAGTTGACACGTGCAAAGAAACTTCTCGTAGCCCATGAGTTGCGTGTATCAGTAACAACCTTGTCGCCTGTACCCATGCCCACATTTGGATTCGTTGTAGAATAAAGCCCAGTTATTACGTTACGTAGATAATCATATTTATTGTTCTCTTCTTGATAACCAGCCATTACAGTTGTATTGTGTGCCTGATTGATAGAGAAATTATAGGTACCATAAAGATTTATGGTCTGATAGTGAGTATTAGCATTATAGCGTGTAAACTTTCCGTCAGCCGTCACACCAAGCTCCTGACGTACACCCTTTGAGGTAGATACTCCATCTGCTGCATAAATCATCGGAGCCACGTTAAGAGCCGAGTAATGCGTTCCTATTATCTTATAGGTATAGTCCATGAAAACATAGAATCCCTTAAACGGATTAATCTCGAAACCGCCAGTCATGTTGATAAAGTCACGCTTTGTCTTGGTGTAAGTTCCACTTTGCAGATATGGTATCATCGAAAGCTCAGTGAAGTGACCATTCGGGTCTACCACAGACACTGTAGGACGGAAACGTGCAAGCGAATGGAAGAAACCATCACTCAGACCGCCATCGCCAAACGGTGTATTCTGTACAGAGTGTGCAAATTTGAGTCCTGCCTTAAGCTTCAACCATGGGGTGAGTTGCGAAGTAAGGTTTGTTGAAACATTAATTCGTTCAAAATCGATATTTGCATAGCGCAGAAGTCCATCTTCCTTATAGTAACCAGCCGAAGTATAGTACTGTGCAGCCTTACCACCACCGCTTACGCTAAGGTTATGACGCTGCTTAAATGATGCATCTTTATAATGCAAATCGAAATAGTCAACATTACCTATACCACTTTCAGAATTCTCAAAAGCCGGATTCATACTTGCTGTCGATGACAATTCCTGCCAAGGATTCACACTCGAAGGATCATTGATATACTGCTCTAAAAGTTTAATCTTTTCATCGCTATACAAACGAGACGAGTTGGCATTCTTACATCCGTCGTTCCACATTCTGGCAAAATCAACCGAGTTAAGCATTTCAGGCAATACTGTAGGCGAATTCCATCCCACTGTACCTTGATAATTAATGCGTGACTTTCCCTCCTTACCACGCTTTGTGGTTACGAGTATAACGCCATAAGCAGCACGCGCACCATAGATAGCACAAGCTGCAGCATCTTTTAATACTGAAATATTTTCGATATCATTTGGATTGACATCAGAGAGCGACATTTCAATTCCATCAACAAGTACATATGGATGACCTGTACCTGAAAGGTTACCCTGTCCACGAAGTGTAAGCATACCTGAAGAACCTGGACGTCCCGAACTATCATTTGATACAAGCAAACCTGGAACAAGGCCTTGTAAACTCTGAGTTGCGTCAGTCACTGGACGACTAGCTATCTCTGTACCATTCACAGAAGAGACAGCACCCGTAAGGTCGGCCTTCTTCATTGTACCATAACCCACAACCACAACCTCGTTTAGATTTTGTGCATCTTCTTTCAAATGTATAGTTGAGTTACCTCCATTTACCTTTACCTGCTGGGGTAAAAAACCGATATATGTTACGCTCAGCGTTGCATTTTCTTTAGAAACATTGAGTGTATAGTTACCATCTATATCCGTAACTGTACCATTCTTTGTTCCCTGCTCAACAACAGATGCGCCAATGATGGGTTCGCCATTATTGTCAAGCACACGGCCCGTTATTTTAGTTTTGCCTACACCTTGGCGTACTGATTGTTCTGGCTGCGCTCCATTATGTCCTGCTTTAACAATAATGATGTGACGGTCTACAATCTTGTAGGTAAGGTTGCCATTACACTTCAAGATTTGATTCATCAACTCGCCAAGCGTTTCCGACTTCGACTTCAACGACACTGTCTTGTTAAGATTGATAGTGTTCTGTGAGAAATCAACCGACATTTGGGTCTGCTTCTCAATAGCCTTGATAATTGACGATACCGTAGCCTTGTTCTGAGTCAGATGAATCACCTGACTTTGTCCGAATGTGCTCACCGACATCGACAGACAGAGTGCAAGTGCGGCTGCTGTCTTCTTGTTCAATAAGGTCTTCATTGTTTTGTTAGTTTATATTAATATTTAGGTGTAACTATTTGGTGGTATTTTTTAAATAGAGCCGTATATTACGGCCATCTATTTTGTATGCTATATTGCCAGATATCATTGACAATACCTTCAGTACTCTGTCTACCGGTTCTTCCCTTTTGAAGTTCATGGTATAACGCTTGCCCAAATTGACATCCGGTGCCACTGTTATTGATACATCATACTTACGTTCCAAGGTCTTGACAATCACCGAAAGAGGCTGCGATGCAAAATCCACATTTCCTCCTACCCACGCACCGTAAGCCATAGCGTCAACTGTATTCTTGCGCATTGTGCCATTCCTACGATTGTAAACTACCTGCTCATTGGGCTTTAGTGTCATCGATTGTTTATTGTCAAACACCTTTACCAATCCTTCCTCAAGTGTCACTGTAATATTATCATCTTCGTTGTATGAGTCTACTGTGAAATGAGTTCCAAGCACCTTAACCTTCAGACTACCCATATTCACCACGAATGGATGCATTCGGTCTTTAGCCACAGCAAAATGACACTTACCGTTGACATACACATTGCGATTGTACGTTCTATTGCTAAAACGAGCTGGATAGATTATCGATGTACCTGCATCGAGCTTTACACAAGTATTATCCGAGAGTATCAGACTGTCTATCTTTCCTTCTGGAACATAAAATTGTGTCAACTCCGTCTCCTGTACATGATATTCTGCCGAATAATTCCAAGCAACAAAAGCGGTGATTATAGGCGCAATGAATAGTGCAGCATACTTCATGATGCTTAGCACACGCACCTTGCGACGATTTGCACGATTGTATGCCGTGCGACGATTGCGGAAAACATCAAGTGCATCCGACATCTCACTTTCTGATATGTCTGATATATCTTGATTCCACAAGCGACGCAGTGCATCGTCCTTTGGTGTTGATTCTGTATATTTGGTACTATTTGGTTGCATAGCTGTTTATGGTTTTCTACTAATAAGAGTAAAAAACCGGCAACCACACGTAGTTACTTATAGTTAATCAATGTTAACAATGCAAGTAATGGCAATAACTTGCGCAAATGGGCAAGTGCAACAGATATATGCGTCTCCACAGTACGCTTGCTTATGCCAAGACGCTCAGCAATCTCAGCATTGCCCAGTCCGTCTACACGACTCATCACAAACACACGGCGACGCTGCTCGGGCATAGAGTCAATCTCCCTCATTATGAAATCGTAGAGTTCATCGTAGCACATCTTCATGTCACCCGTCACGTCATTGCCTTGAATGTCACATGCCGACTCATCATCACAATACACAAGCGACTGCTTCACATAATGTATGGCGGCATTACGAGCAGAAATGAAAAGGTAATTGTCGAGATTTTCTATCCTCAAAAAACGTTCATGCTTAATCCATAGTTCCATAAACAAATCCTGAACTATGTTCTCAGCCTCACTCTTCTCACGACAAAAGCGCATTACAAACTGTAACACCTTGGGATAATACTCCACAAACAATGCGTCAAATGCCATCTCATTGCCATCGGCAAGGGCTGACATAAGGAATGTATTATTTGTGTACATATCTATATTACTTTAATAAAACTTAATCTACTTTTGTAAGCTTTGCCATAAACGTAGCAATCATTTCTGCAGCCTTTTCGAGATATTTTCTATCAACATCGTCGAATATTGACAATTCGGTGCTGTCGATGTCTATCTCACCTATTACTACTCCATCAGAAAATAATGGAACTACAATCTCCGATCTTGAGAGCGACGAACACGCTATATGTCCGGGAAAAGCTTCCACATCCTCAACTACAAGACTACGACCTTCCTTCCATGCTGTGCCACAAACACCGAGTCCGAACTTTATCCTCGTACATGCAGGAGCGCCTTGAAACGGACCGAGTATCAGTTCGTCACCATCTACAATATAAAATCCGACCCAGAAATATTCCTTTGGGAAGACTACTTTCATCACCGCTGCACAATTCGACAATACGCTAATAGGATTGTCGTCAGCATTGGCGAAGACTTCTATCTGCGAGAGAAGTTCACGGTATCTTGATTGTTTATCCATAGTTTCGTTTAGATTTAGCGACAAAATTAATAAAATAATGTAAACAAGCAAAAGAACACTGCAAAAAAAAAGGTCTCCAAAGTCGTTAGACCTTGAAGACCCTAAGTAAAAAAAGGCAGCTACCTACTCTCCCACATTGCATTGTAGTACCATCGGCGCAAGCAGGCTTAACTTCTCTGTTCGGAATGGGAAGAGGTGGAACCCTGCCGCTATAACCACCTNATAAAGGGGTTGACAAATCTTCACAAGCAAAACAGNAATAAAATAAAATGTANCTTTTTGTTGACGTGTCTATTTTCATAGCACTACAACACACGATACAACTGAAAGAATGGCTCACAAAAGAAAGTCTTGGGCAATTAGTAGTGCTCGGCTTTGCCATCGCTGGCTTTACACCTGCACCCTATCAACGTCGTCGTCTACAACGACCCTTATATGGAGTTCTCATCTTGCGGATGGCTTCGCACTTAGATGCTTTCAGCGCTTATCCTAACCAGACTTAGATACCCAGCGGTGCGCCTGGCGGCACAACTGGTAAACCAGAGGTCTGTCCATCACGGTCCTCTCGTACTAGTGACGGCACCACGCAAAACTCCTGCGCCCACGATAGATAGAGACCGAACTGTCTCACGACGTTCTGAACCCAGCTCGCGTGCCACTTTAATGGGCGAACAGCCCAACCCTTGGGACCTTCTCCAGCCCCAGGATGTGACGAGCCGACATCGAGGTGCCAAACCACCCCGTCGATATGAGCTCTTGGGGGGGATCAGCCTGTTATCCCCGGAGTACCTTTTATCCTTTGAGCGATGCAGTTTCCATACACATGCACCGGATCACTATGCCCCAGTTTCCTGCCTGCTCGGCATGTCTGCCTCCCAGTCAAGCGCCCTTATGCCATTGCACTCTAANAGGTCGGTTACCAATCGACCTGAGGGCACCTTTGGAAGCCTCCGTTACGCTTTTGGAGGCGACCACCCCAGTCAAACTACCCACCAAGCAGTGTCCGCACNTTNAGCGCGTTAGACCTCAGACAGCCAAAGGGCCGTATTTCAACGATGGCTCCAAAAGCGCTGGCGCGCCTCCTTCTAAGCCTCCGGCCTATCCTACACATCGGATGACCAAGGTCAATGCTAAGCTATAGTAAAGGTTCACGGGGTCTTTTCGTCCCATCGCGGGTAATCGGCATCTTCACCGATACTACAATTTCACTGAGATCATGATTGAGACAGTGTCCAGATCATTACACCATTCGTGCAGGTCGGAACTTACCCGACAAGGAATTTCGCTACCTTAGGACCGTTATAGTTACGGCCGCCGTTTACTGGGGCTTCAATTCAAAGCGTCTACTTGCGTATAACCTCTCCTCTTAACCTTCCAGCACCGGGCAGGTGTCAGACTGTATACTTCATCTTTCGAGTTAGCACAGCCCTGTGTTTTTGGTAAACAGTTGCCTGGACCTATTCTCTGCGCCTCGTAAGTAAACGAGGACCCCTTTTCCCGAAGTTACGGGGTTAATTTGCCTAGTTCCTTAACCATGAATCTCTCAACGCCTGAGTATATTCAACCCGACTACGTGTGTCCGTTTGCGGTACGGGTGCTGCATGACTGAAGCTTAGCGGATTTTCTTGGAAGCAGGATTACCCACACTATTGGCTTTCCCCGAAGGGAATGCCATACTTTCAAAAGTCAGCTCTCATGGCGGATTTGCCTACCATGATCAANGCCTAATTTCTTCAACGAGCTATTCCGTCAGCTCGNGGTGGTGTCACTTCTCCGTCTCCACAATCGCATCATGCAGCAGTCACGGAATATTAACCGTGTCTGCCATCGCCCTCGCCTGTCGGCTGAGACTTAGGACCCGACTAACCCCGGGATGATTGGCATTGCCCGGGAAACCTTAGTCTTGCGGCGGAAGGGAATCTTACCCTTCTTATCGTTACTTATACCTACATTTGCTTTTCTATACACTCCAGGAAAAGTTACCTTNACCATTCAACGTATATAGAATGCTCCCCTACCGATACTTTTATNATTACTATCCCGCGCCTTCGGTATCTGTCTTATACCCGATTATTATCCATGCCCAGACCCTCGACTAGTGAGCTGTTACGCACTCTTTGAATGAATGGCTGCTTCCAAGCCAACATCCTAGCTGTCACGGGGACCGGACTTCGTTAGACTAACTTAGACAGAATTCAGGGACCTTAGACGGCGGTCTGGATTCTTCTCCTCTCGGGGACGGACCTTAGCACCCGCCCCCTTACTGCACTACTGCNATACATAAGCATTCGGAGTTCGTCAGGTCGCGATAGGCGGTGAAGCCCTCTTGACCTATCGGTCGCTCTACCTCTTATGTAAATCATAGCACGCGGCACCTAAATGCCTTTCGGGGAGTACGAGCTATCTCCAAGTTTGATTGGCCTTTCACTCCTACACACACCTCATCCAGAAGCTTTTCAACGCTTATTGGTGCGGTCCTCCATCTCGTGTTACCGAGACTTCAACCTGGACATGTGTAGATCACTTGGTTTCGCGTCTACCTCCACCGACTAAAACGCACAAAGTGCGCTTTGTCTCCACAAAGGGAGACAACCTCGCCCTNTTCAGGCTCGCTTTCACTACGGTTGACGGATATCAATATCCTTAACCTTGCCGGTGACGGTAACTCGTAGGTTCATTATGCAAAAGGCACGCCGTCACTGCATAAAGCAGCTCCGACCGCTTGTAGGCGTATGGTTTCAGGATCTATTGCACTCCTCTCATCGAGGTTCTTTTCACCTTTCCCTCACGGTACTGGTTCACTATCGGTCTCATGGGAGTATTTAGCCTTACCGGATGGGCCCGGCTGATTCGCGCAGAATTTCTCGTGCTCCGCGTTACTCAGGATNACACTATGTCTTCTCTTGCTTCATATAAGGGGCTTTCACCCGCTATGGCTGAACGTTCCAGTTCATTCTATTCACAATCAAANTACAATATTATGGTCCTACTACCCCACGATTGCATTGCTACAACCGTGGTTTGGGCTTNTCCCCGTTCGCTCGCCACTACTAAGGGAATCATTTAATTATTTTCTTCTCCTAGAGGTACTAAGATGTTTCAGTTCCCTCCGTTTGCCTTACTGATTACAGTAATAACTATCTGATGATAGTTGGGTTGTCCCATTCGGAAATCCTTGGATCAAAGGTTATTTGCACCTACCCAAGGCTTAACGCAGCTTATCACGTCCTTCATCGCCTCCATGAGCCTAGGCATCCGCCATACGCCCTTATTTACTTTCTTTCGCCACNATCATACGTCTTNACACNGATGTAAACATCNATGNAAAAATCGTATGANTGGTTGCTCATACTTTCAGCTGTATTGTTTGATTGATAGGCATCTTANATCAATAAAATGCNTTATCAAGGTTCATTTGAACTTTTATTTTACTCTACAGTTTTGCTTGTGTCAATATGTCAAAGATCGTTTGCCTTGNAATTCATAATTNTTAATTCATAATTCATACTTTNGTCGGTATGAAATGANTTTACNTGNTTANGAATTTAAGACTGAAGTGGAGAATAACGGATTCGAACCGTTGACCCCCTGCTTGCAAAGCAGGTGCTCTAGCCAGCTGAGCTAATCCCCCAGGT
>NZ_JRPQ01000101.1 GCF_000762405.1 Hoylesella timonensis S9-PR14
TTGCCTATTGATTTTTTCTATTTTGCAGATTTTCAATGGTCGTTTTTTGGTAAAAGTTCAGGACAAAAACCATGTTTGGACTGTGCGTTCGTTTGGTTCAGGTTCAACTTCATTCCAAACTAAGTTGGGGAGTCGTTGCCATGTGTTAATTGGGACGCCCGACTCATTCGTCCGTTCAAAGACCTATCGGATGAATAGAAGAGTAACCCCTCTTACTGGCTATAATGCAAAAGAGAAGCTTATCAAACTGTGTGATAAACTTCTCTTTTTGGGTTCGTAACTATTGATGAGACAACTATTCTAAAAGCGATAACCTAAGGTGAGCAGCAGCTGGTGACGCTTGTTGCTGACCTTTACAGGATTTGCATAGTTGTCAATTTTATCCATTTGCAACGCTTTCGTTGCCGTATTTATATAATAATAGTCTCCATAAGCATCCATGAAAGGATGGAAGTCCCCGTTTTGCGCACTATACTGGTATGCCAAATCAATATTAAAATTCTTCATTTGATAGCCAACACCCAACGTAAAGCGGTTGGTTGAATCCCAGTTCACGTAATCTGTAGCTGTGCTATAATTAGAACCATAGGAATCAATAGTGCCATCCTTGTAAGCATTTGTTTGATACATGGGTGATAAATAATTATATCCTGCGCGCAAAGCTAAATTGTTGACAGGTCTAAATTCAGCACCTAATTTTACTGTAGAGACACCCTTTAACGTCTGCTTCGTATGCTCATTCATGTTAGTATCGTCACTACTGTCTTCATAATAGGAATTCGTGCGCCAGTCGTATTCAACGCCTTCGTTAACACGTGTATTCATACTTCCATAATCGGCATAATTATAACTTGCCCCCAAAGCCAAATAATTACCAACTGTATGACCAAGACTGATACCGAAGTTCCATGGTGTATCAATCTTAAAGCTATAAGATTCGTTCGTTGTTCCACCGGAATAACCATACTGCATAGATTGTGAAGCGCCGAGATTGTGCCTCATATAAGCCCTTGTGTTGATAGTCAACCTATACAATGTAGGAGAAGCAACAGACAAACCAATACGGAAAGGGCTGTTCTCAATAGGCAAGAAGATAGCTCCTAATTTGAAATCTCCTCCCATACCTGTAATGGTTTTTTCGTCATGAACCATCAAGGCAGTCAGTGGTTTGTTGGATATATCCACCAAATCCTCGACATACTCGCCAGTTCCGGTATAATGCACATCATGAAAACCTATGGTTCCACCCAAATAGAAACGGGGACTAATGGCTCCACTCACACTTACATCGTAAGTACCGATGTAGCCAGTATGCGCTCGTTGCATATCATAGCCTGTGGCTGTACTATAAGATACGGCGTTGTTGTGATCCACCATTAGGTTGTTATAGTACAGATTGTCCAATTGCGAGGTGAAAGGATGAGTACCGCGAATCATCCCATTCTTCGTTGTTTCCAAATTAAAGATAGAAGTACCGTCTTTTGCTCTGTCTCCATAAATAGCTTTTAAGAACGACAGCGTGTTTTGTGAAGCATTCTTTAAGTCACCTACAGCAGATAAAATGTAATCAAAATTTCGGCTTTTGTGATAGTTCACTGCAAAATTTAGTCCGCTATTATCGCCTCTTGGATTACGCATCACATAAACAAATCCCACCTGATCAAAGCTTGCATTCGTAGGATTACCTTGTTGAAAGGCAGAGACACCCGGTTGCGACACGAAGCCAAACGACACCTCTGCACGTGATTTAGTTATCAATCCCAAACCTGCGGGATTAGAACCTATCACCGAAATGTCGGCTCCCAAAGCGTCTAACGCTCCACCCATACCTACATAACGTGCAGTACCATTAAGGTCGTTGTCTATCAATTTTGTATTCTCATAAGTCTCTTGCGCACCTATTGTCGCTGTTCCCAACAACAATAGCGCAGACAGTATATATTTATTTTTCATCTCTATCCTATTATAAATACGCATATCATCTATTTTATCTCTCTTACATTATCGACGTCCGCCGCCAAAGCTACCACCTCCATGGAATCCACCAGAAGAGCCACGAGGTGTTGTGTCGCCTCCAAACGAGCCACTACCAAACGAACCGCTTGGCGTTCTTGTTGGACCTTGGAAGGTAGGCGTTGTGTTTCGTCTCCCTGAATTGGTAGGAGAGTCATATCTTGGACTTGGTCTACGAGAGCCAAAGGTTACCGTGTTGCCTGAAGAATTATACCGATTGTCATATCTTTGTACATCTCTACCATAGCGACGGTTGCGATTTGCCGAGTCATAACCACGTCCATAATACGGGCGAAAGTTGGAGCGATCATAGTAAGTCAGCGTACCCGTGTGACCTGTTCTATAAACATACCGCACAGGATAGCCTGCCCATCCGTAGTATCTGCTATAATAGTACGGGCTTCCCCAGCCATATCCATAGTAGCCATACGCATAAGGATAGCCGTAACCAGCATACCAAGGGTCATACCATGGGTCGTAATAGCCTGCATAACCATAGTACCAAGGGTCATACCAGCCCCACCCTGCACGCCAATATGGATAACTGCGCCAGCGTCGGCTCGTATAGAACCAAGGGTCATAATATCCATCCCAGCGGCTCATCCGTTGGGTATAGCGATAATCATCATCATCAATCATGGTGTCGTAATACTGACCAACAAAGGTGGTATCGATATAAGTAGAATCGGGATAGATGCCTCTACCCTTTTGAAATTCTATAATATCATTGCCTTGATCATCAGAACCAATCTTTTGGTAATGACTCCAAAATTTACCATGACGATTATATTCATCGACATCTCTATCACTACCGCTATGTGTTACCTTGCTGTCCTGGGTGACAACAGAGGAGTTAGCGACCTTTTTAGATTTTGACGGTATTAGATACATATCGTCCTGTGCCTGCATGCTTAATGGCATCGTTCCTATGAGCAGGGCTAACAAAGCTATCTTTTTCATCTTTCACTCCCTTTCTTATACATTATTTCTATTGCAAATGTAAACAATTAATTATTGCAAATATAAGGAATTTCCCTAACTATAGGGAGGTTTTCCCTATTTTTTATACCTTTGTGAAATATTTTAACTTAACAAGATGAATTATAAGATAGCCAACTGTACCATTTCAGGTCAGCCTGCGCTGGTACAAACAGCAAAGGACCTTTTAGCTGATGCCTTGGGCGAAGTAGGATTTGAATCGTTTGAAGAAACACAACAGGGCTTGAAGGCTTACATTCCTGCCGAGAACTTCGATGAACAACACTTAAAAGAGGTGCTCAAAAACATACCTATCCAAGAGATTGATCTTACCTATCACCTTGAAGATATGGAAGACAAAAATTGGAATGAGGTTTGGGAGAATGCAGGTTTCGCACCCATTGACATCGATGAACAGCTCATTATATATGATGCAAAATCAGCATTTGTCCCAGCAACAGACCACAAAATTTATATCGGAATAGAAGCCCGACAAGCCTTTGGCACAGGTAATCACCAGACTACTCGCATGATGATTTCCATGTTACTCAAGCTAAGATTGTCGGAAAAACGTGTTTTGGACTGTGGTTGTGGTACGGGGATATTGAGCATTGCTGCCAGTAATTTAGGGGCAAACAAAGTGATAGGGTACGACATTGACGAATGGAGCGTGAACAACACCCTGCACAACGCTACGATGAACAACGTTACCAACCTTGAAGTGTTTCATGGCAATGCACAAGTTTTATCGCATGTGTCTGGATTGTTTGATGTCGTGTTAGCGAATATCAATCGAAACATCTTACTTCAAGACATGACTTCGTTTGTTGAGTTAATGTCTCCAGGGGCAATACTGCTACTCAGTGGCTTTTATGAAGCGGACGCAAATCTGTTGATAGAGAAAGCCACACAGTTGGGATTAGTAGAACGCAATAGGAAAACTGAGGACGATTGGTGCTGCCTAATGTTTACTAAAGAGAAGTAACCTTAATACGCTGATAGTCAATTGTCTATCGCTTATAAAAACATTGATTATTCAATACGGAAATGAAGTCATTGCGTGAATGCGGCTACCCCGCTGCGTGTAGCGCATTGACCCATATCTCTCCTCATGCGCAAGATTCACTTCGGGTATTTCAAGGTAAAAATATGACTGGAATGCGAGGTGCAATTTCACTTGGCATGAGCTGCGGATTGCCTTACCACATATCCTTTTGCTGACCAATCGTCATCTTTTTCAAGTCGTAATAAGACCCATTGTAAATATTGAAATCAATATAACCCTTGATACCAGGCAACCGTCCTGCATCCGTATGTTGCCAAAACTTCCATGCCCCTTTATACTCCACTTTCTCCACGTAGTAATGGGCTATCCAATAAGGATAATCGTCAAAGACGGGCGCACCTAAATACGCATCCTTAAATTTATAATAGGTGTATATGATTGGCTTCACATGATACTTGTCTTCCACAATGTGAAGCCAGGTCAAAACGTCACGTTGAAACTCTTCAACGGACTTGTCTTTAGGCTTGTGTTCGACATCTAATACTGGCGGTAAGTCGCCATCCTCAAGATGAACTTGTTTCAGAAAATAATAAGCTTGTTCACGTGCAGACGATTTGTTGCTCCAAAAATGATACACTCCTCTTAAAAGTCCATGCTTACGAGCATTGTAGAAATTGTCGTTAAAATTGTCATCGAGGCAATTAGCACCTTCTGTTGCCTTGATCATCACAAAGCGTAATGGACACCCTTTAATCATGGCATGTTTTAATAGATGCCAATCAATCTCTCCCTGATAATGGGAAATATCTATGCCATGTATCTCATAGCCTTCTGGATAATCGGGATCACCGAAGAGAGCGCGCCATCTGAAACCTGTAGGACTGACAAAAAACTCATAAAAAAACCACATATAGAAGAAGGCAAAGAACATACCTCCCACCCATATAACCCACCTCGGATATCGACGAAACAGTCGATTCTTAGATGTACGGCGACGCTTTCTTGTTTTATTAGGAGTCATTAAATTTAGTAATTCAAAAAAAAGAATCTGCTTTGCAATGCCTTATTGTACTACAAAAGCAGATTCTATTTGTGGGTATCTATTCTAAACGAATAATAGGTACGCTCACTGTTTCAATGAAAATTGCATCACTACATGAACCGTTCGCCACGTCTACATGGAAACATAAACTGTCAATATTGCGTTTACTCCCAATAAACAGGTGTACAAGAAACCGATTGAGGGAAAGCGTTGTATGCAATTTACGGCAAACTTCGACCGAAGTAACACAACGATCTATGGTTGCCAACCTGAAACAGGTGCACAGCAATTATTCTCGTTCTAAGCTCAAAGTCTTTGTTGTCTGGTCGCAAACCTTGCTGGGTCCCCAATACTGAATAGGACCAGGATAAATATAACAAGTTTTCTTAGCCCACTCTTCACGATGTTCTACAAGCGTTTTGAAAGGTTTACCGTTCAAATCAACCAATGCTTTACGTATCACAGGTTTCATTTCACCAGTGCGACGCTCCATATTCATCATCATAGTGATAGGCACACCTCCAGCTTTCCAGTCATCTGTGCAACTGGTAGTGTTCTTCACAATTGCCATATAGCCTGTCTTTCCGTTGGCAATCAATTGGACAGCACTTGTTCCCAAAGCATAGCAATAGTCGGCATCGAAGTTAGATGGCGCTGCACAACGACCTTCATAACCAAAGAAATGATGCAGAGGGGAGAACTTTCCGTCGTACTTTTTCTCTTTTTTCCACTGCTCCAACTTTGCAGCAACCATGTTCGACAACAGTTTTTCGGTTTCAATGAGTGACACTTGGACATTTCCATGTGGGTCACGGTCGAGACTCAACTGACGTGCAACATCTTCAGGCAGCGTTTCAAAAGTAGAACGGTTAGCCTCTGACAGATGTTCTAAGATGTATTTGCGCTGAGCATCCTTATCCAAATCCTTGTAATCAGCACCATGTGCAGCTAACAAATCGTTGAGTTCTCCTATCAATCGTCCAATGGCAGGGATAAATTCAATAAGTCCTTCAGGGATTACAACCACTCCGAAATTGTTTCCTTCGTGTGCACGATGAGCCACAACAGAAGCTATATTTTCCACAATCTCATTAAGAGTTTGATCCTTCTCTTGGATTTCTTCAGAAATCAAGCAAATGTTGGGTTGTGTCTGCAAGGCACATTCCAAAGCAATATGCGATGCTGAACGTCCCATCACCTTGATGAAATGCCAGTATTTGCGTGCCGAATTGCAATCGCGCTCAATGTTACCGATGAGCTCAGCATACGTCTTTGTTGCGGTATCAAAGCCAAATGAGGTCTCTATTTGTTCATTCTTCAAGTCACCATCAATAGTCTTTGGGCAGCCAATTACCTGAATGCCGTATTCTTTAGCAGCATAATATTCTGCAAGTACGCAGGCATTGGTATTAGAATCGTCACCACCAATAATCACTAAAGCTTTGATGTCTAACTTCTTCAGAATTTCCAAACCTTTTTCAAATTGCTCCTCTTTTTCCAACTTGGTACGTCCCGAACCAATCATATCGAATCCTCCAGTGTTACGATAAGGATCTAAGAATTCCTTTGTGATTTCTACATAGTGATGTTCAACCAAGCCACCAGGACCCATTAAGAAGCCATATAACTGGTTTTCTGGATTGAGTTTCTTCACTGCATCAAACAGACCACTAATGACATTGTGACCACCGGGAGCTTGTCCTCCACTCAATATCACACCTACATTGAGTCGCTTGCTTTCAGTATGTTCACCAGGAACGAACTCAACGAGAGGCATTCCATATGTATGTGGAAACAGTTTCTGAATTTCCTCTTGATCATCAACACTTTGAGTTGGTGCGCCTTCCTGAACCTTTACAGCGCCTTGGAGAGCCTTTGGCAACTTAGGCTGATAAACAGCTCTTTCAACTTGTAATGCACTTGTTTTCATTTTACCTTTTTGTTATGTATGAATAATACGTATTGTAAATCTTTTTACTGAATGCAAATTTACTCTTTTTCTTTGAGATATAGAAACATTTAAATGATAAAACATGTTATTTTAAGAGCAAGACGTTGGTGTTACGGATTATTTTTTTATCTTTGAACTTTGAAATCATCAACAACAAACTATAAAGTTATCAAGATATGGCTAACAAAAGAGATTTAAAGCGAACGATTAATTATACTTGTAGTGACTTGTTCGCAGAGTGTATTGCGGCATCCCTATATAGTGGTAAACCTGCCAAAGACGATGTGGATGCACTGTTGAAGTCCATTTTGATGGTACACAATCAGTTCATACGACGTGTATCACATCCAGAACCAGGCATGGAGCAAAAGAAATATTATCAAAACTTGGCGAAAGAATTTGACAAATCTGTTGCAGAAATTGTCGATCAGATTGCTAACATTTATTAATTGAACATTATTTCTATGCTGAACAAACTATGTGGCTGGTTGTTGTATCATGTCATGGGCTGGAAGAAAGTAGTTACTGTAGAGCATCCAAAGAAATACATTATTTGCTTAGCCCCACACACAAGCAACTGGGACTTTGTGATAGGACAGCTTTATATGCATGCAGAAGGGATGAAATCAAACTTTCTCATGAAGAAGGAATTGTTTGTAGGACCCCTCAAAATCATCTTCAAAAAGATGGGTGGAATACCTGTGTGGCGATCCAAACATACCAGTTTGACAGACCAATTAGCTGCAATAGCCAACAAACGTGATACGTTCCAATTGTGTATCACACCAGAAGGAACGCGCTCATTAAACACCGAATGGAAATTAGGCTTTTACTATATTGCCCTCAAGGCGAACATTCCTATCCTCTTATACGGTGTAGACTTTGAACAAAAGAAAATACAATGCACAAAGATGTTGATGCCTACAGGTGATATAGAACATGAAATGAAAGAAATCAAACAATATTTCGTCGGTTTTAAGGGTAAGCATCCAGAGAAATTTTCAACGGGAGATCTCTCAGCATGACATTACGATTTATTCATTTAATACTTTGCATCAGTGCCTCAATAACACTTGCTGCGCAATCTAACAGTGCACATACACGAGCTTGGGGTGACATTGAACACCATGGAAGGGCATGGGTAACGAACCTCTCTAAGGATAACAAGATTAGCAAAGGACTACAAGATAGACATATTTCCCTATGGGCAAGCCATGGCTATTATTATGACCAGCAGAAACAAAAGTGGAAATGGCAACGCCCAAATTTATTTGGTACAACCGAAGACTTGTTTACACAAACCATTGTAGTGCCGTATTTGATTCCTATGTTAGAAAATGCTGGTGCCAACGTGTTTACACCACGGGAGAGAGATTGGCAAAAACATGAAGTGATTGTGGACAACGATGACGAGCGACCTGGCACATCCTATTTGGAAATCAACGTTAATGGAAATTGGGAGAAAGCACCACAAAAAGGCTTTGCAAATCGCAAATCAGTCTACAGTGATGGTGAAAATCCGTTTCAACAAGGAACGTGTAGGATGGCACCATCAACCAAACGAAAGAACCCAAGTCTTGTTTCATATCAACCAAATCTACCTCAAGCTGGAAAATATGCTGTGTATGTGAGTTATCAAACAGTAGAGAAAAGTGTCGATGATGCACAATATATTGTGTATCATAAGGGACAAGAAACCTCTTTCTCGGTAAATCAACAAATGGGAGGAGGCACATGGGTCTACTTAGGAACATTCGATTTCGATGCTGGCGACAATCCTTATAACCGTGTAGTCATCACCAATCAGTCACGAAAGAAACATCGTGTGGTTACCACGGATGCAGTTCGCTTTGGCGGAGGTATGGGAAATATTCAACGAGGTGGAACAGTTAGTGGGATGCCTCGAGCAATAGAAGGAGCACGATATTATGCTCAATGGGCGGGTATGCCATATAGCATCTATAGTGGCAATGGGGGCGAAAACGATTATGGCGATGATGTCAACGTGCGATCTAAGATGACCAACTGGCTGGCAGGTGGTAGTTGTTACGTTCCTACCCTATCAGGACTTAACGTCCCCATAGAACTTGCGTTAGCTGTTCATAGTGATGCGGGCTATTCGTTTGATGGTAAATCGTTAATAGGCTCATTAGCCATCTGTACAACAAATTATAACGGTGGACGCTTAAACGCTGGTATTTCAAGAATGACCAGCAAAGATTTCGCAGAAGACCTTCTCAATAATGCTGTCAACGACCTCAGTACGAGTCGACAAAGTTGGACGAAAAGATATTTATGGGATCGGAATTATTCGGAAACACGATTGCCAGAAATTCCTTCAGCCATTTTGGAAACCATGTCACACCAAAACTTTCCGGACATGAAGTTGGGACAGGATCCGAATTTCAAGTTTGCTTTTGCTCGCTCTATCTACAAGACCATCTTAAGATATATCAACAACCAGCACGGAAAGAACTACGTTGTTCAACCACTTCCTCCACAAAATTTCAACATTCGATTTACTGGTAAGAATCGGATAAAGTTATCATGGGAGCCTCAATCAGACCTCAAGGAACCAACTGCCTTTCCTAAATCATACAACGTATATGTGTCAACAGGCACCAGTGGGTTTGATAATGGTAAAAATATCAAGACCACTTCCTACGCTATCGAACTGGAACCAAACGTACCCTATCATTTCAAAATCACCGCTTGTAACAAAGGCGGAGAAAGTTTTGCCACAGAAATTCTATCGGCATACTACTCCCCTGTGGCGAAACATACTATCTTGGTGGTAAATGGATTTAATCGTTTGTCTGCTCCCAAGGTGATAGATGATGCATATTCCCAAGGCTTTGATCTCAACCAAGATATTGGTGTCTCTTATGAAAAGACTGCTGGGTGGGCGGGATGTCAAACTGTTTTCACCAAATCTACCATGGGTTCGCTCACCGAGAGTGGTTTGGGATTTGGCGGAAATGAATTGGCTGGTAACTTTATCATGGGCAACACCTTTGACTATGTCCGTGACCATACCGAAGCAATCGCTGATACCAAGCAATACAATGTCGTGAGTTGTTCCATGGATGCGGTTCTGGCAAATAAGGTGAAATTAGGAAAATATCCGTGTATTGATTTCATCTTAGGCTTACAGAAGTATGACCCACATGCGTTGAAGTTTTATAAAACGTTTACACCTCGATTGCAGCAAATGCTACAAACTTATGCCGAACAGGGAGGAGCACTGTTAGTCAGCGGTTCATATATTGGCTCTGATATGTTCTTAGACACAGAGAAAGCCTTTCTAAGTAAGGTTCTGAAAGTTTCATATACCCCAACTTTAGAGAGACAACAAAATAATGTTGTGCAAGGTTTAGGACTTCAAATGAATTTTTATCATACGCCAAATGAAGACCATTATGCAGCCCAAAATCCTGAAGTTCTATCGCCCGAACCGGGTGCCGACTGCGTAATGCAGTACGGTAACGGCACCAGTGCTGCCGTAGCTTATAAAGATCAACAATATAGATGTTTCACTATGGGATTTCCTTTTGAGTGTATTATAGACCAAA
Organism: Hoylesella timonensis S9-PR14; assembly: GCF_000762405.1. Taxonomy (GTDB): domain Bacteria; phylum Bacteroidota; class Bacteroidia; order Bacteroidales; family Bacteroidaceae; genus Prevotella; species Prevotella timonensis_A. The sequence goes on from NZ_JRPQ01000101.1 coordinate 10,563, forward strand.
ATAGCAAAAAACAAGTCATGAATGGTATTCTCAAATACCTCCTTGATTGATATTTCGAGCATCTGTCTGTGTGCACATTCAAAATAATATATACCTTTTAATACAATATCGTTTATGGGAAATTTAAATTTTATGGATCACAACATCATGTACAAAATCCAAACGAATCCATCGGGTACACGATCAATGGAGATTACAGATGAGCAGTTAGCTACCATTATGAAATATTCTCTGTTTCGTAATCTTGTAGACAGTACTGGTTTTATTGATGAAGAAGTACTTGACAAGCTGAAACTAAATGTGCGCTCTCTTTTAGAATCAGAAGCCAACTTGGATAAAAGTCTGCTCGATTTGTGCTTAGACGTGATTTATCATCCAAACATGAAAGCCTTTGGACTTCACCAATTGGTTTTGTTATATATCGACTGGACCAACCAACAAGAGCAGAACGACGCTGTGAATGAAGAGGAGAAAGACAACCGTTAAACACTGATAAGAGGTAAAACGCAGTGAAATATCGAAAAGGCAATCACAAATGAACGATACAGAACCTACGTCCTACTGTTCTTGGGAGTACCATTCATATTCGCTTCTGAACTTTCTTTCTCCACTTATTCCACATGAATAAGGTCAATTCTACGCTTGTAAAGGAGTTCTTAATCGTTAGAGATACCATTCGTTTCACTGTGTTCGACAAAAATAATTAAAAGCAATACTCGTTGAAGAATTATCAACTTACAGACTTCCTCCCTACCACTAAAAAGGAATGTCAATTAAGAGGATGGGATCAATTGGATGTCATTCTCTTTTCGGGTGACGCATACGTCGATCATCCCTCGTTTGGGGTGGCAGTCATTGGGCGCATGTTAGAAGCTGCAGGTTATCGTGTTGCCATTGTTCCGCAACCCGACTGGCACGGAGACTATCGTGACTTTAAGAAGTTAGGAAAGCCAAAATTATTCTTTGGCATCTCTCCGGGATGCATGGATTCCATGGTGAATAAGTACACAGCCAATAAAAGACTTCGCCATGAAGACGCCTACAGTCCTGACGGTCGTCATGATTGCCGACCAGAATATCCCACCATTGTTTACACCAAAATATTAAAGCAGCTATACCCTGATATACCCGTTGTGTTGGGAGGAATAGAAGCCTCCATGCGTAGACTCACCCACTATGACTATTGGCAAGACAAACTTCAGAAGTGCATCTTGTGCGACGCAGGTGCTGACATGATTTTATACGGCATGGGAGCCAAGTCTGTTCTTACATTATGTGAGCGCCTTTCGGCTGGCGAGCAGATACAGCACATCCACGACATTCCGCAAACAGTTTATTTAGCCCAAAAGGATGATATAGAAGGAGGTATTGGGGAAGACGACATTCTCCTGAATAGTCACGAAGAATGCGTACAAAACAAAAAAGCTCAAGCAGAAAACTTTAAGCATATTGAAGAAGAGTCGAATAAGATACATGCACAAAGACTCATTCAAAAGGTAGGTCACCAATATGCTGTTGTCAATCCTCCCTATCCAACGTTGACCACGAACGAGATTGATGCTTATTACGATTTGCCTTACACACGTGTACCCCATCTTAAATATAAAGGTAAAAGAATCCCAGCTTATGAAATGATTAAATTCTCTGTGAACATTCACCAAGGCTGTTTTGGAGGTTGTGCTTTCTGTACTATTTCTGCTCATCAAGGAAAATTTGTGGCATGTCGTTCGAAAGAAAGTATTCTGTCAGAGGTCAAAAAGGTGATTGATATGCCCGACTTTAAGGGTTATCTTTCAGATTTGGGCGGTCCTTCTGCTAATATGTATGGCATGAGTGGAAAAAATCATAAAGCTTGTGAGCACTGTAAACGTCCCTCCTGCATTCACCCACAGATATGCCCGAATTTGAATACCGATCATAGCAAACTTCTTGAAATCTATCATGCCGTAGACGCATTACCAGGCATTAAAAAGAGTTTTGTCAGTAGTGGCGTTCGTTACGATCTCCTCTTACACACGAGTAAGGATGCAAAAACGAACGAAGCTGCACAGCGATACACAAGAGAACTAATTAGAAACCACGTCAGTGGACGATTGAAAGTGGCACCAGAGCATACGTCCGACCATGTTCTGCAATTGATGCGTAAGCCTTCATTCAAACAGTTTGAGCAATTCAAACAGCTTTTTGACAAAATCAATCAAGAAGAAAATCTAAACCAACAGTTGATTCCTTATTTCATTAGTAGTCACCCCGGTTGTCATGCAGCAGATATGGCAGACCTTGCTGTAAAGACAAAGAAGCTCAACTTTCAACTGGAGCAAGTGCAAGACTTCACACCTACGCCCATGACGGTGAGTACAGAAACGTGGTACACGGGATATGATCCTTACACATTAGAACCTGTTTTCAGTGCAAAATCGCCAAAAGATAAACTTGCTCAACGGCAATTCTTCTTTTGGTATAAATCCGAAGAAAGGCAGAATATTGAGCGTGAGCTGAGAAAAATGGGCAAACAAGAACTCATCCAAGGGTTATTGGGAGATACACCTAAATTCTTTGTCCGAAAAGGGAAAGAGAAACAGCAGCACTCATCGAACCGTAAAAAGAAGGGGAAACCTTCATATAACCCAAATTTTACTGAAGAACAAAACAAAAAGTACCGCACTACCAGCAACCAAAAGCATCGCCCAAACACGAAAAAAGGACATCCATAAAACCTTGGAGGATATCATTAACAGCATAAAGTTAGAACTGCCAACGACACTACTAAAGATGCTTAACCTCGCTACGAAGAAATAACAAGCCATTTAGGGGCGATTCAAAATAAGTTCACCGACTCTTTTAACCGCAGATCCTCACGGTTCTTTCATTGACGTGGCGCATGACATGAGCTGATACCGAAGCGGATGCTGCACATGTTTTGATAACAAATAAAAACAGGAGATATATCTTTGCATATACCTCCTGCTATTCTTTAATGAAAGAGATTAAACTTACTTCACCATCTTTTCCATTTCTTTTGTCCGGCTATCGTCAGCTCCGTAAAGCGTGTAGTAGCACTGATATAGCGGATAACTCCAGTTGGCACGCTCTTTATTTGGGTCTAAGTCACGTGCTTTCTCTAAATATACCTTTGATTGTGCGTACAAACTCTTTTGCTCTTGTGATGCGTTAAGAGCCTGCGCTTTTGAGTTGAGACAGAATCCTAAATAGGTGAGCACGAGCGCATCCTTGTCATTGATAGCAATTGCCTTTTTATAACCAGCAATCGCTTCATCCCATTGACCTGCATTCATGGCTGACTGTGCTTTCATTGCCAATGCCATAAAATTATTAGGATCTTTCTGAAGCTTTTCTGAGATGAGCTGATTCAGTTCATCTTTCTTGTTCATACTACTGTACATGGCACTCAAAGAACCGAAAACTTGGTCACTACCGTTTTCTTGTACATAGAGCTGTTTCAGACTTTCAATTGCTTTCAGCGAGTCGGCATTAGAAGTCAAACCTTGCGTAATCAAGTATGATTTCAGGTTCAAAGCCTCTTTATGCGTGTCCTGCGCTGTATCCTTGAGAGCTACATCCACATATTGATGTGCCAAATCTACTTTTTTATTCTGATAAGCATAAACGGCAGCCACACGAGCCACTTCACCTAAATATTGGTCATAAGCTGGTTTGTTAGCTACATCCTTGAATAAATCGGCTTCAGACGAACTTACATACAAACCAAAGTTTTTCATTGCACTCTGATTGTCGTTCTTTTTACTTGCCTCTTGTCCCCCATTGATCAGTTGTGGACGGATGTTAAATAAACGCGTCTGATTGTTTTTATGAAACTTAGGTCTCACTTTTCCTTTCGCATTTGGCATCATGTCGTACTTATCCGCTTCGACACCAGCTGTAATGGCAGCGTACACAGCATCATAGAAACCAACCGTATCATAGGGTTGTGTGTCTCCTTTCTTCAGTTGTTCAGCGAGCATGTTCTTCTCAATGATTTCTTGCTCCTTGTTTACTTTTTCCATCGCAAGGTCTACCAACTTGTTGTAAGCCTTTGCTTTCTCTTCATTACTTGTCAATTGAGATAAATTTGATTTAATCAAACTTTCTGCCTCAACAAATGTTTTTGCGGACAGGATGGCTTTCAATGCGTCACTATCAGCGGCAAATGCCGTTGAGACTCCTAAAGCCATGGCTGCTAAGAACATTAATTTTTTCATATTCTTACATTTTTAAAATTTATTTTTAATTTAACTATCACTATCATTTTCGTCTTCGATATCATCAAAATCCACTAAAGGCGCATGGTCTTCCTGGTCTTCAGCAAGCTCTGACGGTCTCGATTCATTTTCTTCATCTTGTGTTTTATCCCACTCTGAACGGTTATCTTCTTCAAAAGAAGCTTCTAATTCCGAACTCATCGTGCGACACACACTTGCAATGATGTCATTTTTCTTAGAGAGATTGATTAAGCGAACCCCCTGTGTTGCTCTACCCATCACTCTACATTCTGCAACAGACAAGCGAATGGTGATACCGCTTTTGTTGATAATCATCAAATCGTTGTCATCGGTCACATTCTTTATAGCTACCAAACGTCCAGTCTTGTCGGTGATGCTCATGGTCTTCACACCCTTACCACCACGATTGGTCTTGCGATAATCTTCTACTAAAGTACGTTTACCGTATCCATTTTCGCTGACAACCATCACTGTCTCGTTAATAGGATCATCAACAACAATCATGCCAATCACCGCATCGTCGCCGTCGTCAAGGCGCATACCGCGTACACCAGTGGCTGTTCTTCCCATGACACGAATGGTTCGCTCATCAAATCTTACAGCCCTACCATTACGGTTTGCCATAATCAGTTCGTTCTCACCGTTGGTCAACCGAACATCTACCACTTCATCGCCCTCGGCAATATTGATAGCAATCACACCGTTGGTACGTGGACGTGAGTAAGCTTCCAAGCAAGTCTTCTTCACAGTTCCATTCTTTGTGGCGAACACTACGTAGTGCGAATTGATGAACTCTTCATCGTCCAACCCACGTAATCGCAAGATGGCATTGATAGCATCGTCACTTTCTATATTCAATAAATTTTGAATAGCACGACCCTTTGAATCCTTTGTTCCTTCAGGAATATTATAACACTTCAACCAGTAGCAACGTCCTTTCTTGGTGAAGAACAACATGGTTTGATGCATCGTGGCTGGATAGATAAACTCTGTAAAGTCGGCATTGCGATGGGTAGCACCCTTTGACCCTACTCCGCCACGAGCCTGTTCGCGGAAGTCGGACAGTGGTGTTCGCTTGATATATCCCAAGTGGCTCACCGTTATCACAACAGGGTCATTGGGATAGAAGTCTTCGGCATTGAACTCATGCTCATCGGGAATGATTTTTGTACGACGGTCATCGCCATACTTTTCCTTCACCTCATTGAGTTCGTCCTTCATTACCTTTTTACATAGTTCAGGATCGGATAAGATATTTTCCAAGTAAGCAATGAGTTTCTCCAACTCATCGAACTCTGCATGCAACTGTTCCAAACGCAAACCTGTTAACTGCGACAAGCGCATATCAACAATAGCCTTGCTCTGCAATTCATCCAAGTCAAAGCGTTTCTCCAAATTGGTTTGCGCCTCGGCTGGCGTCTTACTGCCTCGAATGATGTGTACTACTTCGTCAATGTTGTCGCAAGCAATAATCAGACCTTTGAGTATGTGTGCTCTGTCTTGCGCTTTCTTCAGTTCGAATTTGGTTCGACGAATGGTTACATCATGACGATGCTCCACAAAATACTTCACACACTCTTTCAGACTTAGCAAACGCGGACGTCCATTCACCAAGGCGATGTTATTCACCGAGAACGAACTTTGCAAGGCTGTCATCTTGAAGAGCTTGTTCAAAATCACGTTGGCATTGGCATCACGCTTAACATCAATCACGATACGCATACCTTGGCGTCCCGATTCGTCATTTGCATTGGCGATACCATCCAGCTTGCCTTCTTTCACCAAGTTAGCGATATACTCAATCAGCTGTTGCTTATTGACGCCATAAGGTATTTCGGTAATGACAATTTTATCATGACTCTCATCACTTTCTATCTCTGCTTTGGCACGAAGTATGATGCGTCCACGTCCTGTTTCGTACGCATCCTTTACACCCTGTAATCCATAGATATAACCTCCAGTAGGAAAGTCAGGTGCTTGGATATATTGCATCAGCTCCTCCAATTCGATGTCAGGGTTGTCGATATAAGCGCAACAACCATCTATTACTTCACGCAGGTTATGCGTTGGCATGTTCGTAGCCATACCCACAGCAATACCGTTACCACCGTTTACCAGCAGGTTAGGTATCTTTGTTGGCATTACAGTTGGTTCCACCAGCGTATCATCAAAGTTGTTAGCCATATCCACGGTGTCTTTGTCCAAGTCATCCATGATATGCTCGCCCATCTTTGCCAATCGACATTCTGTATAACGCATGGCAGCTGCGGAGTCTCCGTCAACACTACCAAAGTTTCCTTGACCGTCTACAAGTGTGTAACGCATGTTCCAATCTTGCGCCAAACGCACCAATGCGCCATAGACTGAACTGTCTCCGTGGGGGTGATACTTACCCAGTACCTCACCCACTACGCGCGCACATTTCTTATAGGGCTTGTCACTGGTGTTGCCGATGCCTAACATTCCGTATAATATACGGCGATGTACGGGCTTAAATCCGTCCCGAACATCTGGCAAGGCACGTGCTACAATGACAGACATCGAATAATCTATGTAGGAAGATTTCATCTCTTCCTCTATGTTAATCTTAATAATCCTGTCGTGATCGACTGTTTGATTTTCGTCCATTCTCTAATACTAAAGTTTTATTATATCCATAATGTAGAAGTTAACTATTGCGATAATCACAGCACTTCTATCGTGTACTTTCTTATTTTCTAACGTTATTTTTTACCACGAAATTGCCTACAAGGGCATTTTTATTCGCTTAGCGGCGTTTTGTGGCGTTGTAATCATTTGCTAAAGTACGATTTTTTTTTGAATAAAATCGCTTAGAAGCAAAAAAAATCACTAATTTAAGCATTATTACGACATCAAAACGCGAAAGCCACCAACTAACATCACTTCTCAAAGACCGTCATTTCGTCTATACACCTATTATTATATAAGGGCAATGGTGTTTGAAGGTCAGAATGAAGGTCCATTGATAGAAGCTATCCAAAATCAAAAAAAACGGCAGTTCAAAAATGTGTGAATTGTGATGAGTACACACTCCACTTCTCTTGATACATGACAAGAAAATAAAGATTTTTGGAAAAAATAACCGATAATTCTCGCTGTGTGGGTACACAGTTTTATATTGTAAAAAAAACATGGAAAAACATTTGGAGGAATTAAAAAAAACGCTAACTTTGCAACTGTTATCCTGAAAACAATCTTTTTACCTTAAAGGACTAATACCTATTGAAGATTAGAGGCGATCGTCTGTGAAGACCGTTGCCTTTTTTTATTTTCCATACTTTTATGATTTTCTACCTTCTTTGTCAATAACTCCATTTACACAATTTCTAAAACAAAAACAAGGGCGATGGAATGACGAAGAAACAGGGATAGAAAAATGGGCGGAAATGTAAAATAAAAGTACTGTTTTTTAACACTTCAACAGTTGCAAAATAGAAAAATAGTAAAGCCAAAAATCCGCTTTCCACACGCATTATTTGCTTAAGTCATGATAACAACGAGCTTATCATAATGGAGTTGTACCACTAACCCATGTGAATAGCAACACTATTATCATGAGATAACAGCCTTAAATGGCTGGATGAACAGTCAAAACAGACGAAAAAGAGCCACTTTTCAAGGTTATATCAATGCTTCAACCACTTACTTGATGAGCATTTTCACTGCTAATCAAAGACAAGTTATTATTAGTCAGAGACTTATAAAACATGCCTCAAAACTTGAATATTTCTGACCAAATAGTCATTCGCTTACAAATATGGAAGTTTTGGAAGTGCCTTTGTTAAAATAATTCATAACTTTGCACCCATAATAATTCGCCAAAAGCTCTTTTAATTTGATGCTTTCGGTACTACGAAGGTAACGCACACGCCTCTACGGCTCTTTCATTTAACGATAACCTTTGCTGCCATAAATCTTTCATCTTTTGGTTATTTCGCTCTCAAATTTACCGATTAAATGAATACAACATCTTGCGTACCAATGAAAAAGCTGCATGATATCTCATCTTTTAACAACGAAAAACACAAAAGAATCTAAAAAACATTGCCGCAAAAGCCATTTCACGAAAGAACGTCCCGTTCTGTCTAAAATAACAAAAAACATAATTGCCGCACTTCACTTTTGACAAAAAATCGGAGAAGAATCACAACGCATTTCTTTTCGCTGTTTTCGTCAGAACGTCTACGTTCTTTGGTTTCTTTATATCACTTGCGCATTTTCGTGTTTTCTGCTTTCGTTGTTGATTTCTTCTACGCTGTTTACAACAACAAAATATACCATTTTTTAATGAAAGAGCTGTGTCTCGCCTCTACCCTCTTTTGCCTTTGTTGCGCTTATTCTTCCGAGAATTGTTTGATTCTCTGCTCTTCACTTAACTTGCAAATCAGCAAGACGCCATCTTTTTCAACAACGATATAATCGTTAAGTCCTTGAATGACCACCTTTTTAGATTGTGTAGCGTGCACGATGCAGCGGTTGGTATCGTATAAGAAAATATTTTGGCCAATGATACCATTGCCATACAAATCCTTATTGGTATGAGCCAACAGCGAGCTCCATGTACCTAAGTCGCTCCAACCGAAGTTCGCAGGACAGACAAATATCTCTTCTGCCTTCTCCATAATGGCGTAGTCGATAGAGATGTTCTCACATTCGCCATAACGAGCGTCTATCACTTCTTGCTCCTTCGCAGTACCGTACACGCTCATCATGCTCTCAAAAATATTGGCAATGGCTGGAACATAAACTCGAAAGGCATTGATAATGGTCTTCACATTCCAAATAAAAATTCCCGCATTCCAAAAATAATTGTTCTGCTGAATATACATCTGGGCGGTTTGCAAATCGGGTTTTTCACGAAACTTATCCACCCTGAAAATCTCCTTATTGCGCAATGAACTCGTTGACAAGTCGGCTTGAATATATCCGTAGCCTGTCTCAGGATAGTGAGGTTTCATCCCTAAGGTAATGATGGCATCCGTTTCGCTGGCAAACTTTAACGTAGACTTAATAATACGTTGAAACTCAAAAACATCCGTTACAATATGATCGCTCGGTGCAACCACGATATTGGCACTTGGATCAATGGCTTTGATTCGCCAACTCACATAAGCAATACAGGGCGCAGTGTTGCGACGCATCGGTTCTTGCAAGATATTTTGAGCTGGAACCATGGGAAGTTGTTCTTGAACGGTATGCACATATTTCTTGTTAGTGACAATCCAGACGTGATCCAACGGGCAGATATCCTTAAAACGCTCCAAGGTTAGTTGCAAGAGCGACTTGCCTACACCCAACACATCAATGAACTGCTTGGGCTTTTCCTCTGTACTCATCGGCCAAAAGCGACTCCCTACACCGCCTGCCATAATTACCAAATGGTTGTGTGATTGATTCATATTGTCATTCATCAAAGTTATTTCATTGCAAATATAAGCAATATAAATCATAAAAAGGAACATCGCTTGAAAATTATTTTAATGTCTATCCATCAAGATGTAGATGATGCACCACTCTTATCAAGGTGCGAGAAACGAATATAAGATAGGTGGTAAAAACATTCCATACCGAAAATTATGGATAAAAACGCATCGCATTCGTTGCCTATGTCAGCACAAAATGCTATCTTTGCAAAAAGAACGGTAAGCATCATTCGTATCCTTGCCGTTCCTTCACATAACCACTAAGTACTATTTACAAGAACATCAACATCATAACATCAATCATATGAACGACATTCAGTTAATGACACGTGCGGCTGACAACATACGAACGCTTGCTGTGTCTATGGTAGAAAAGGCAAACTCTGGTCACCCTGGTGGTGCCATGGGCGGTGCCGACTTTATCAATGTTTTGTTTTCGGAGTATTTAATATACGACCCAGATAATGCCACATGGGCAGGGCGCGACCGTTTTTATTTAGATCCCGGACACATGTCTCCCATGCTTTATGCGACATTGGCACTCCAAGGCAAGTTTTCTATTGATGACCTCAAGAATTTCAGACAGTGGGGTTCGCCTACAACTGGTCATCCAGAGCGAGATGTGACAAGAGGGATAGAGAACACTTCGGGTCCACTTGGACAGGGACACACATTTGCTGCAGGTGCTGCCGTTGCTGAAAAGTTCTTAGAAACAAAGTTAGGCTCGGTCATGATGCAGCATAAAATTTATGCTTACATATCCGATGGGGGTATTCAAGAAGAAATATCACAAGGCACAGGACGCTTGGCAGGAGCCTTAGGTCTTAACAATCTGATTATGTTCTATGACTCTAATGACATTCAACTGTCCACAGAATGCAATGCCGTAACTGCTGAAAACACAGCGATGAAATATGAGTCATGGGGCTGGAACGTCATTACTATCGACGGCAACGATGTAGCTGAAATTCGTCAGGCATTGGATAAGGCACTTCAAGAGAAAGAACGTCCTACGCTCATCATTGGGAATACCATCATGGGAAAAGGGGCACTACAAGCCGACGGTAGTAGTTATGAGCACAATGTCAAGACACATGGTGCACCATTAGGCGGAGATGCGTACAAAAACACGATAGAAAACTTAGGTGGTGACATCCATCACCCCTTTGCCATTGCCGAAGATGTGCAAGCATTGTATGACAATCGTGCAGAGGAACTGCGTAAAATTGTTGCGCAACGCCATGCTGCAGAAGACCAATGGAAGGCTCAGCACCCAGAAAAAGCCACCCAAATGAAAGAATGGTTCTCGGGAAATGCACCGAAAGTAGACTGGAGTAACCTTACTCAGAAAGCTGGTGCTGCCACCCGCAACGCCTCATCTGCATGTCTAAGCCTCTTGGCTGAACAAGTGCCAAACATGGTTTGTTCGTCCGCTGACCTGTCAAATTCGGATAAGACCGACGGTTTTTTAAAGAAAACACAAAGCATGGTGAAAGGCGACTTCAGTGGTGCATTCTTCCAAGCAGGTGTCAGTGAGCTGACCATGGCTTGCATGTGTATCGGTATGTATCTACATGGAGGAGTAATTCCTGCGTGTGGTACGTTCTTCGTCTTCTCTGATTACATGAAACCTGCCATTCGTATGGCGGCGTTGATGGAGGTTCCTATCAAATTTATTTGGAGTCATGATGCGTTCCGTGTGGGCGAAGACGGACCTACACATGAACCCGTTGAACAAGAAGCCCAAATAAGGTTAATGGAAAAACTCAAAAACCACAGTGGGAAAGATGCTGTCCGTGTGTTCCGACCTGCTGATGTTGAAGAGACTACAGTATGTTGGCAAATGGCTATGGAGAACATGGAAACCCCAACAGCACTTATCTTCTCACGTCAAAACATCGAGAACTTACCCGAAGGAACACCCTACCAAGAGGCAAGGAAGGGCGCATATATCGTGGCTGGTAGCGATGAAAAGTTCGATGTTATCTTGTTAGCCAGTGGTTCAGAGGTATCTACTTTGGTGGCTGGAGCACAACTCTTGAGAAAAGAGGGTGTGAAGGTTCGAATTGTGAGTGTGCCTTCTGAGGGGCTTTTCCGTCGACAAAGCTGCGAATATCAAAATGAGATTTTGCCCAAGAATGCCAAGATATTTGGCTTGACAGCAGGACTTCCTGTTACTTTGGAAGGGTTGGTAGGAGCCAACGGTAAGGTCTTTGGACTGGAAAGTTTTGGCTACTCTGCACCTTATAAGGTATTGGATGAGAAGTTAGGCTTTACAGCAGAAAACGTTTACAAACAAGTGAAGGATTTTTTAGCAAAGTAAGTTGTCATGAATATCAAGAAAGTTGGACTCGCCAGTGACCATGCGGGCTTTGGATTAAAGGAGGTTATTAAAGAATATCTCGATGAGAAAGGCATTGCCTACCAAGACTTCGGCACCCATTCTGAAGCTTCTTGCGATTACCCCGAATACGCCCATGCGTTGGCGTCAGCAGTAGAGAAAGGCGAAGTCTACCCAGGGATAGGAGTTTGCGGTTCGGGCGAAGGCATGAGCATGACCCTCAACAAACATCAGGGAATACGTGCTGCATTGGTATGGCAACCCGAGATTGCCCACATGACCAGAATGCACAACGACGCCAATGTATTAGTGTTGCCGGGTCGGTACATGGACAAAGAAACGGCATGGAAAGTCTTAGATGAATTTTTCAACACAGATTTTGAAGGTGGGCGTCATGTTCGTCGCATTGAGAAGATACCTGTTGAATAACCAACGACATCTACAAATTCCGTATGTGAGTTTGTAGATGTTTCTTTTTTTTATCGAATTATGAACCAGCAAGATTATCAATTTGAAGTTTGTGCCAATGGTGTTGACAGTTGTTTGGCAGCACAGGAAGGCGGAGCACATCGTGTAGAACTCTGCGCAAGCATTCCTGAAGGAGGCACTACCCCATCTTATGGAGAGATAAAGGTGGCTCGAAAAATTCTGAAGTCCACCCGTCTTCATGTGATTATCCGCCCTCGTGGGGGTGATTTCCTCTATTCGCCCATCGAGGTTGAACGCATGATAGAAGACCTACATATTTGTAAGGAATTAGGCGTTGACGGTGTCGTATTTGGTTGTCTCACCGAAGAAGGATTGGTTGACGAGGTATTATGTCGCAAGCTCCTAACGCATTGCAAGGGGATGTCTACAACGTTTCATCGAGCCTTTGATCGCTGTAAGAACCCTTTTCAAGCCTTGGAACAAATCATCAATTTAGGTTTTGACCGCATACTCACTTCGGGTTTGCAGCCTATTGCGGAAGAAGGAATGGAATTGTTGCGCGAACTTCAGCTCAAGGCACAGGGAAGAATTCGACTGATGGCAGGTAGCGGAGTGAACGAAGAGAATATTTACCGAATAGCAAAGGAAACAAATATCAAAGAATTTCATTTTTCTGCTCGCAAGAAAGTCAATAGTTTGATGACCTTTACCAACCCAAATCTCCACATGGGAAGTACCAACAACGATGATAGTTATATCGAAATTACTTCTGAAGACCGAGTAAGAAATACGATACTCGCACTCTTGGAATCCACCAACTAAATCTTTTTTGACATGAAAAAATACCTACTTGTCGTACTGACAGTCCTTTGCTGTCAATATGCGAATGCCACTTTGCAGCAAAAAAATAATCAGACACAAAACCAGACAGCATTGGTTTTCAAAGACAGAATGCAAATCATCGGAAACCAATTCTTTGATATTAAAGGACTGAATGTGAATGACACAGAACTACAAGCACTCCAGTTTTTGTACGCTTACATGCCTGTGGCAGACGTCACCGATTACCCCACAGCCTTTTATTTGGACAATATCCGAACCACTTTTCAGATAAAAAACGAGATGCCATGGGGACATACTATTCCCGACTTACTGTTTCGCCACTTTGTATTGCCGTTGAGAGTGAACAATGAGAACTTGGACGATTCGAGAAAAATATTCTTTCAAGCCTTGAAAGACAGAATAAAAGGGATGAGTATGCAAGAGGCTATCCTCGAAGTGAACCACTGGTGTCACGAACATGTAACCTATACGCCGTCTGATGGGCGCACTCTTTCGCCACTCGCTTGCATGAAAAATGCGCAAGGACGCTGCGGAGAAGAGAGTACGTTTACCGTTGCTGCCTTGCGTGCCGTAGGTATTCCTGCCCGTCAGGTGTACACCCCACGCTGGGCACACACAGATGACAACCATGCTTGGGTAGAAGCTTGGGCAGATGGAAAATGGTACTTTTTGGGTGCATGCGAACCAGAACCCGTCCTCAACCTTGGCTGGTTCAACGCTCCTGCATCACGGGCAATGCTGATGCACACCCGAGTTTTTGGCGATTATCACGGTCCTGAAGAGGTGGTGTTGCGTACTTCAAACTTCACAGAAATCAACCTTATCGACAATTATGCGAAGACAGCACGTGTCGATTTTACCATTGTCGATGAGCAACAACGCCCTGTAAATCATGCCAAAGTGGAGTTCAAAATTTACAATTATGCAGAATTTTATACCGCAGTCACCAAATATTCGGATGAAAAAGGACAAACTTTTCTTACCGCAGGCAAAGGAGACTTATTGATATGGGCATCCAAAAACGGGCATTATGGTTTCGCCAAGGCTTCGTTTGGCAAAGACCAACATGTCACGATAGTACTGAAACGCCATGCCTCAACCGATTGTCAACAAATGACTTTCGCACTCGATTCGCTCGATATCGTACCTCCAACAGAACAAGCCGTGCTACCTACCCTCACAGAAGAGATGATTGCTCATAACAAAAAGCGACTTGCAACAGAAGACAGTATACGCAAGGCGTACGAGGCAACATTCTATCAATCGACCAATGATGATGAGATTTCTAAATTCTTGTTAACAGCTCGTGGCAATTGGCAAACGATTGAGGCGTTTTATAAAAAACATATTCTACAAAAAGAGAGGGCATTGGCATTGCTTCGCACATTGAGTGACAAGGATTTGCGCGACATGCCAATGGAGATACTCGAAGACCATTTCAACGCAAAGAGCGACCAACTCTGCCCAAGAGTGGAGAACGAAATGATAATACGACCTTTCAAACAGCAACTACAACAAGCCTTCAATGCCGCTACCATCGAAAGATTTCAACAAAATCCCGCATTGTTGGTAGAATGGGTGCAGAAGAATATCCGCATCAATTCCGACAAAACGGCTCTGCGCATTGCACAAACGCCTATGGGAGTATGGCAATCGAGACTGACTGACACTCGCTCACGCGACATCTTTTTTGTTGACTTGGCACGCAGTCTCAATATTCAAGCTCGCAAAGATGTGGTTACTTCTAAGGTTCAATATCGCACTAATGGGGCTTGGGTAGATGTTGATTTTGAAGCAAAACAACAGGTTACCGCTCCGCAGGGGGTACTAAAACTCAATTATCAGCCTTCCACATATTTGGAAAATCCTAAATATTACACGCATTTCACCATTAGTAAAATAGAGAATGGTGTTCCAACGTTGCTCAATTTTGAGGAAGGACAGGTGGATATGGGAGGTGGAACCACTTGGAAAAGTACCTTTGAAAACGGTGCAAAGTTGGATGAAGGAACTTATATCCTTGTGAGTGGCACCCGTATGGCAAGCGGAAATGTAAAAGCCACTTATCAGATTTTTAATATTAAAAAGAACCAAACGACTACACTTGATTTGCATTTGCGCACCTCGACCACTGAAATCAGCGTGATAGGGAACTTTGACAGCGAATCAAAATTCACACTCAACCATGAGGAAGTGAGCCTCCTTTCACAGACAGGCAGAGGATATTATGTGCTTGTCATCATTGGCGTAGGACAAGAACCCACTAACCATGCCCTGAGAGATATTGCTAAATTAAAGGCAGAATTTGATCGTTGGAATCGACCTTTCGTGCTTCTTTTTGAGTCGGAAGAAGATGCCAAGAAGTTTAAGGCTAACGAATTTGGACAATTACCCAAGAGAACTATCTTCGGAATTGACGCTTCTGGCAGTATCAAGAAGCAAATTGTCAACCAAATGAAACTGAAGGATGCACGTCAACTCCCTATCTTTTTGATTGCTGACACGTTTAACCGCGTGGTCTTTACTTCGCAAGGATACACCATTGGCTTAGGAGATCAGTTGCAATACACGATTCATCATCTGTAAGTCGTCATACACTTATTTGCAAAACACCACATCATTTATAAGTATAAGTGATGTGGTGTTTCTAAATAATTGAAGGGATAAGGAAGAGATTTCGAGACGCTTATTCCTCAAAGTCATAATAGTAAGCTACTTCACTAATCTGAAGTGTCGCCAAACACAACGTGGCAGGTAACGCCATAGACTTACCAAAATACGCCATTTCCAATCGATGATGCAAACATGTCGTTTGAGGTAGATAGCCTTCAACATGTGGCGAGCCACCATTTGCGGGTTCATCATCATAGGATAGTCACCACCTTTTAGCAATGCGGTGTCCACAAATCCCGGACGAAGATCGGTAAAGCGTATCCTTAATTTTTTGTTATTAGCCAGTTGTTCCAAAGCCTGAATATAAGTATTCTGTAAAGCTTTGGTTGCACTATACGCTGGAGCAGCACCCAAACCCTTCACACCAGCAATAGAAGAAATGACAGCTATTTGCCCTCCTCCATTGACTGCCATGTAACGGTAAGCAGTACCTATCATCCGAGTGAATCCTACACCGTTGGTTTCTACAGTACTTAGTTCTATATCTTCTTGCAATTCAGGGTTTTGTCTACCTATCCCTGAAGCATGAATATAAAGATCTATCCCTCCCATTCGACTTATTAAATCGAGCAATGCTTGCGGAGCTTCTGGTGCACAAACATCAATTTGAGCAGTGAATATTCTTTCATCATCCTGCCCATCCATGACAGTAGTTGACGGATTCAACTGCTGTTGTGCCAACTTCCATTGCTCCATGTCTTCGATACGGCGTGCTGCAACGCCCACCTTCCAACCATCTTTGTACAACAAGGTGGCTAACGCTTGCCCCATACCTGATGAGGCACCCATGACAATAACCTTTTTCATCTCCACAAATGTACGATAGATTGCGCAAAAAAAAGTAGTTTTACATGACATACTGAATAAAATTAACTATATTTGCATCAGTAACTATAATTTTCAACTTATGAAAGAATTTTTCAAGTATGTAGGAGCCACTATTGTGGGAATATTTGCAGTTGGTCTTATCCTTGCCATTTTAGGCGTGATGAGCATTATCGGAATGATAACATCCACACAGGCTACACAAAATGTAAGTAAGAACAGTGTTTTGGTTCTCAACCTTTCGGGCACCCTGCAAGAGCAAAGTGACGACAATGTATTTGGACTTTTTGCACAAGATTCTTTTGGAAGTTTAGGCTTAGACGAGATACTCTCCGCTATCAAGAAAGCCAAGGAAACGGACAAAATCAAAGGAATTTATATCGAATCAGGTATGTTCGTTGCTGATTATGCCAGTAGACAGGAGATTCGGAATGCCCTACTCGATTTCAAGAAGAGCGGTAAGAAGATTGTTGCCTATGCAGATAGTTACTCACAAGGCAATTACTACATTGCCTCTGTTGCCGATAAGGTATTTCTTAATCCGCAAGGTATGATAGACTGGCATGGCATCGGAGCAGAGCCAATGTTCCTAAAGGACTTGCTCGCTAAGTTTGGCATCCGTTTTCAAGTTATCAAAGTGGGCAAATACAAGAGTGCTACCGAAAGCTTCACGGCAGACAAAATGAGCGAGCCTAACCGCGAACAAACACAAGCATATATCAACGGTCTGTGGGCAAACGTATGTCAAGCGGTGAGCCAGAGCCGTAAGATTAGTGTCGACAAGCTGAATGAATACGCTGATAGTCTCATCACTTTCAACAATCCTAAGGATTATGTTTCTGCAAAACTGGTTGACGGATTGCTCTATACCGATGAAGTGAAGAAAGAAGTGAAGAAGACTTTTGACTTGGATATGGACGACACCATTAGCCAAGTGAGCATTGCCGAGATGAAAAACGTCAAGGAAAAGAGCGATGGCGATGAGATAGCTGTTTACTATGCGTATGGCAACATCGTTGATAACCCTATTACGGGTGGCATTTTTGGTGCCCAGCACGCCATTGTGGGACCTGATGTTTGCAAAGATTTGGAAGCACTTGCAGACGATGATGACGTCAAGGCGGTGGTGCTGAGAATCAATTCGGGCGGTGGTAGTGCATACGCATCAGAACAGATGTGGCACCAGATTGCGGAACTGAAAAAGAAGAAACCAGTCGTAGTGTCCATGGGTGGAATGGCAGCCTCGGGTGGTTATTACATGAGTTGCAACGCCAACTGGATTGTAGCTCAGCCCACTACGCTGACTGGCAGTATAGGCATCTTTGGCATGATACCCGACAGAAGTCAACTCTTGACGCAAAAATTAGGCATAAAGTTTGATGAGGTAAAGACCAACCGCAACGCTTTGATGGGTTCAAATGCACGCCCCATGAACGAAGAAGAAATAGGATACTTGACACGTTACATTGACAGGGGATACAATTTGTTTCGTAAAAGAGTGGCAGATGGTAGAAAGATGAGCATTCATCAAGTTGAAGAGATTGCACAAGGACACGTATTTTTAGGACAAGATGCGTTGAAAATTAAACTCGTAGACGAGTTGGGAGGACTTGATAAGGCTATCGCTAAGGCTGCCAAGCTGGCGAAGATAGACAAATATCATACATCCAATTATCCTGAAGGGGACGATTGGATGGAACAATTGTTTAAGATGACTGGCGGTGGAAACTACTTGGACGAACAGATGCGCACTGCATTGGGCGACTATTACGAACCGTTTGCACTACTGAAAACCATGAACCAGCAAAGCATGGTGCAAGCCCGAATTCCTTTTTATCTAAACATCAGATAACGTAATTCGTCAGGGTACTCACATTGGTACCGCCTGTGAGGCAGACAACTGTCATAGACAATTTTACAAGAAAGCATCCTAATCTATTTTGAATGAGAACCGAAGGAGATTACATTAAGATTAACGAATGGCTCTATCCGCTAAGCTGGCTCTATGGTTTAGGGGTGAGAGTGCGTAATCAAATGTTTGAAATGGGCATTCTCAAACAACAGGCATACGATATTCCCATCATCTCCGTGGGTAATATCACTGTTGGTGGAACGGGCAAGACGCCTCATGTGGAATATTTAGTGCGTCTCTTAGGCGACTTGGTGAAAGTTGCTGTGCTGTCTCGCGGCTACAAACGTCAGAGCAAGGGCTATGTGCTTGCCCATGAAGCTACCACCATGAAGGAAATTGGTGATGAACCGTTTCAAATGAAACGTAAGTTCCCACATATCTATATTGCTGTTGACAAGAATAGAAGAAATGGGATAGCACACCTGACAACAGATGAAGAGACACAGGATGTTGATGTGATTTTGCTGGACGATGCTTATCAGCACCGATATGTAAAGCCTGGCATCAACATCCTGTTGGTAGACTATCACCGCTTCATCATGAATGATGAACTCTTACCTGCGGGCAGACTTCGTGAGCCGCTATCAGCTAAAGACCGTGCCGACATCGTCATTGTTACCAAGTGTCCAAAAGATTTGAAACCTATGGAGTTTAGGGTTCTCACAAAGAATCTTAACCTCTACCCTTTCCAATCGTTATTTTTTACTGCCTTAGAATACGGAAAGTTAAAATCGTTTGACACGGAAAAAGAATGTTCCTTACGGTCGCTCAAGCAACAAAATGTACTGTTGCTCACAGGTATCGCTTCGCCTCAGCACATGAAGGAAGACCTCAAAAAATACTGTAAGCACATTCAGCCAATGGCTTTTGCCGACCATCACCGCTTCACCACCAACGACATCATGCACTTGAATGACACATTTGCAAAGATGGAGGCGCCCAAAATCATCGTTACCACAGAAAAAGATGCCAGTCGTTTGACAGGCATCGAAGGCATGACGGATGAGGTAAAGGCAGCCTTACACATTCTACCGATTCAGATTAGATTCCTCTTAGACAGCGAGGAAGCATTCAACCATAAAATTATTAGCTATGTACAAAAAAATTCAAGAAACAGCATCCTGGTTAAAAGAAAGGATGACGACAAGTCCAAAGACAGCAATCATTCTGGGAACAGGCCTGGGACAATTAGCTTCCGAGATAACAGATAGTTACGAATTTCCTTATCAAGATATCCCTAATTTCCCCGTATCAACTGTTGAAGGTCATTCGGGTAAATTGATTTTTGGTAAATTAGGTGGCAAGGATATCATGGCAATGCAAGGAAGGTTTCATTACTACGAAGGATATGACATGAAGGAAGTAACCTTCCCCGAAAGAGTAATGTACGAATTGGGCATTGAAACATTATTTGTTTCTAACGCAGCAGGAGGCATGAACCCTTCGTTCAAAATTGGCGACTTGATGATTATTAACGACCACATCAACTTCTTCCCCGAACATCCTTTGCATGGAAAGAATTTCCCCACAGGTCCACGTTTCCCCGACATGCACGAGGCTTACGATAAAAGTCTACGCCAATTAGCTGACGACATTGCAAAAGAAAAAAACATCCGAGTGGTTCATGGCGTCTACGTTGGCGTACAAGGACCTACGTTTGAAACCCCTGCCGAATATGCTATGTACCATCGCTTGGGCGGCGATGCAGTAGGTATGAGTACCGTACCCGAAGTGATTGTAGCACGCCATTGCGGCATCAAGGTCTTCGGTATGAGTATCATCACTGACCTGGGCATTGAGGGAAAGCCAGTAGAAGTGTCTCACGAAGAGGTGCAAGAGGCTGCAAACAAGGCACAACCGCTGATGACCGAAATCATGAGAGAAATTATCAAGCGCAGCTAAGTACTGCTGCCACAGTTGAAACTATCGAGGAACGAAAGCACACCATCTGTTAAAAATGGAGACTATCATGCGCCACGTTCCTCGAAGTTTTAGCGCGTCTCCTTTTTACATTTCATATCACAAAAAGATAAATTTGTTCATTCAGAACAACCACTTATTTACACACAAATCATACTTACATGACTGCAATTTCTAAATTAGGCGAATTTGGACTTATAGAACAACTCACAAAAGACATTCAACTACAAAACAGTTCAACCCTGACAGGTGTGGGTGACGATTGTGCTGTCATGCACTATCCCCACAGTGAAGTGCTTACCACCACAGATATGCTAATGGAAGGAGTGCATTTCGACCTCACTTACATTGACTTACAACATCTTGGGTACAAAGCAGCAATGGTAAATATCAGTGATGTGTTTGCCATGAATGGCACACCAAGGCAAATGTTAGTTAGCTTAGCCATTGACAAGCGTTTCAGTGTAGAAGATATCGAAGCCTTTTATAATGGTTTGCGCATGGCTTGCAACAAGTGGAAAGTAGACATTGTCGGAGGAGATACCACCTCTTCTCGAACAGGAGTAGCCATCTCCATTACTTGCATCGGTGAAGCAAAACCAGAGGAGATTGTTTATCGAAATGGTGCGAAAGACACTGATTTGATTTGTGTGAGCGGTGATTTGGGGGCTGCCTATATGGGATTGATGTTACTGGAGCGTGAGAAGTCGGTGTATTACAAACAGGTAGACGAAATCCGTACCAAAATAATGAAAGCCAAAGAGCAAAAGAATCAAGCGCTTGTTACTAAACTCACCCATGACTTGAACAGCCTCGGAAACTTTCAACCCGACTTCGCAGGAAAAGAATATTTGCTACAACGCCAACTACAAACCGAAGCCAGAGGTGACATTATTGAAACCTTAAGGGCTGCACACATCCACCCAACAGCCATGATTGACATCTCTGATGGCTTGAGCAGCGAGTTGTTGCACATCTGCAAAGAAAGCAATTGCGGTTGCAGAATCTACGAAAAGAATCTACCCATTGACTACCAAACAGCGGTGATGGCAGAAGAGCTCAACCTAAACGTCACAACCTGCGCACTCAATGGCGGAGAGGATTACGAGTTGTTGTTTACCGTACCCATTGGTGACCATGAAAAAATACAAGCCTTGGAAGGCATCAAACTGATTGGACATATTACCCACGCCAACCTTGGAGCGCAGTTAGTCACTCGTGACAACCAAGAATTTGCCTTGAAAGCACAAGGTTGGAATCCGTTGAAATCTTCAACAACTGCTGAGTAGACTCCATTGGTTCATGACTTCTAAGAGACGACAGAAGGACTGACAGGGATAAATGTTTTACCTGTCTGTCAAGATATATCCTGCTACCTATCATGATGTTACAAACAGAAATGATAGCATAGCAGTTTTTCTTTGAACAAAACTTCTTATCGCATCCTGAGCTATCAACAGAAACTATCCTTGCGAACAGCCGCACCAACTACCCATCTTTTTCATTGTAGAGTAATATTGTTGAACAACAAATTTAACAAAAGAAACAAATAAACGCAACACAACAATGAACGCAAGCGTTCTGCGAATGAAACAAATCAGCCGATATCAACATGTTGTGGGGCTTTGCTAAATTCGTTTCATTTGGTGAACGCCAGCGTTCATTGATTCCTACAAACGGATTTGTTTTATTGGTTCAATTTGTTGTTGAATGAAAAACCCATATCCCAACAATTAAAGCTGGTACAACAAGCTGGGGGATTTTCGCTTCAAGACATCTAATTGGACATCCGTTCCTGCCACAATGCCATACGAGCGCAGAATTTGTTCCACCGTTTTACGAGCCAATTCGGGATGATTGTTCTCTTCGCTCAAGTGGCACAACCAAACGTGTCGCAACTCCGCCGTCATATTTTCTGCCAAAGCTCTTCCACATTCACTATTTGGTAAATGACCTGTTTGACTGGCTATTCTGGCTTTCAGGTGTGCAGGATAAGGTCCTTGCGCCAACATATCTTCATCGTGATTGGCTTCAATGACTAAGTAATTGGCTTCTGCAATGAATTCTTTCATCTCGTCAGTAATATGACCTACATCGGTCATCAGAACAAAGATAATTCCCTGGCAACTAATTCGATAGCCCACACTGTCACAACTGTCGTGTGGCACATGGAAAGGTGTTACCAAGAAGTCACCCACCTGAAGTGGTACTTGCTTGGTGAAACATCGCTTCAAGTTTGGGGCTACCTTGTTTCGAACACAAAAGTTTCGCTCAATACCGTCATGCACCTTGGCTGTCGCATAGACGGGCAGCGAAAATTCGTGACTCAACGAACCCACCGATTTGATATGGTCGGCGTGGTCGTGAGTGATAATAATATGATGAATATGGGAAAGAGACAGCCCGTTTTCCTTAAACGATCGCTTCAATGTTCGGACGCCTAAGCCAGCATCAATCATCAGTCCATCGTTCTCTGTAAACAAACAATAACAGTTGCCGCTGCTACCGCTTCCCATGCATATAAATTGCAACATGAATATAAATTTGAAGTTACAAAAGTATTAAAATCAAACGATATGCGCAAATTTTTAGCTATCTTTGCCATGATTTAGGAAAGCGAAAGGAATGAAAGTAAAATTAATCATTTTCAGTATGTGCGTATGGGTCAGTGGCTTGCTGATTACAGCCTGTTCATCGCATAAAGATGAACCCCAACTCAAAGAGACTGCCAATGGTTTTGCAGAAACTTTCTTTAATTGGCAACTGAACGAGGCTTTGCCCTATTGCACTCCCGAATCAAAGAAATGGATTGAGTATGCAGGTTCGCAAATCACTCAAGAAGACATTGATTTGCTAAAAGCTCAAGACGAAGGAGCTTCACATCAACTCGAAAATATTAACTATCAATCGGGAGACACGACAGCCACAGTAGTTGTAAAAATGAAAAACGTAATGTTGCTTGATTCGATTGGGAAATCGGGAAAGATGATTGATAAGGCTTCTTTCCAAATACACTTATGTTATCGGAATAAGCAATGGAAAGTCCTTCTCACGTCTCTACCAAGACCCATGCGCAACAACGAAATTTAATTGGGCTTTATGTTGTTGAGTGATACTAAGAAGCAACCTAAAACCTAACAAATCTTTCATATCAGGACAATGTTGTTAAACAACAAATAAAACCAATGTAACGAATCAACTAAATAAGACAATGAACGCAAGCGTTCTGCAAATGAAACAAATCTACCAGCTTAAACATGCTGTACGTCTTTGCCAAATTTGCATTCATTGTTAAAAAAACATCCTTGTTAGACCAGCAACTTCACTTCTTGTCGTGATGAAACGGAAAAATATTTCCCATTGTAGCAACGGAAGGGCACGGAACGACACTGGTGTGTCGTCAATTCTCGCAAAAATTTTATTTGTTGTAAGAAAAAATATGGTCTTGCTAAATTTGTTTTTATTCGGTGAACGCCAGCGTTCATTGATTCCAACAACTGAATTTGTTGTATTGGTTCAATTCGTTGTTAATATAAAAGGACATAATTGTCTTTGACAACAAACAACTCATTCAATAAAAAAAGCTCAGCATTTTTGGTAAAATGACGATACGTGTTTGTCCTGTTATTTTACTAAAAAACGACCATTAAAAATCTTCAAAATAGAAAAAATGAATAGGCAAACGACCGACAAAAATGCGCTGATTTTAGCAAAATAACCCAATCAAAACGTTAGAACACTGAGTTAATGCGCTTGGAAACATGTAATAGAGGTGTTGTTCACATGCTTCAGCGGCATTAAAGCATGCAAATAGTTAGCTTAGAACAATGCTTTAGCGGACAAAAAGGGATGAAAAAAGGAAAGCAACGAGAAGAATTAAGCGTAATTTGTTCAATATCAATGAATTATGAAAGTTGCTCATTTTTAGCGTATTTGCGACCAACTTTGCTGTTGGTTGTTTTTACGCGAGTTTTGAGAGGCACTTTGTAAAGAAAATTCAGCAATTATTCACCTTCCATACAGCATACTAACAACGTTGCAAATACAGTTGGGTTGGTGTTGTTTGTCGTAAAAATATCGTGCTTCAAAAGAAAGAACAGTATGCTTGTATCTTGCTTCAATTGGTACCGTTTGGAATAGAAAAGGCTATAATTTGAACATTTCGTTTGTGCTATCCAAAATTATCCTTTAACTTTGCAACGAAATAATAAAGTGTTATATCAATGAAATTTTATCGCAATTTATGCTTGGTTGCCGTGTGTAGCCTGTTGGTATCGTGCTTCAAAGAAGAACCTCTGAATGCTGAATGCGACATTTTAGCAGTGAGAGTTGCTGACAATCAATTGCAAGAGATGTTTTTTAACGAGGCCGAGCGACAAATTGATGTGTTGTCAGGAGATAGTATCATTAACTTTAAGGTGAGACGTAAAGCAGATTTGAAAGCGATTGCTCCCCTATTCAAGATAACAGAAGGGGCAACCATACAGCCAGCAAACGGAAGCACACATGACTTTAGCAAAGGATCCGTTACATATACTGTAACTTCGGAAGATAAACAGTGGAGCAGACGATACAAGGTTAGCTTTGTTCCAACATCGCAAACGGTGAAGGATACCATTCACTTTGATTTTGAACATTTCAGAATAGAACCTCTCGATAAAAAGTTCTATTTGTGGTATGACTTTGACGAAAATGGAAAGGAAACTGATTACTGGGCAACGGGTAACATTGCCTTCAGTATTGCTGCGGGCGACAAACCGGCAGATGAATATCCCAGTGTACCAGTTTCAGAAGGTGGACACCACGGCGCTTATGTTCGACTGACAACTTGCAGTACAGGACCTTTGGGAGCTATGTTTGGTAAACCTACCGCTGCAGGAAATATGTTTTTTGGTAAATTCGATGCTGGACAATCGTTGGTAGATCCTAACAAAGCAACCCAGTTTGGTATTCCTTTTGACAAAAAGCCTATCAAGTTTACAGGCTGGTACAAATATCAACCTGGCAAAAACTTTCAAAATCAGCAACAAAAGATTTTGAAAGATCGCACCGACCAAGCCGCAATATATGCCGTACTCTATCGCAACACTGTAGCTGAAGGCGATGGCGAGGGAAAATCTAAAAAAATAGTTCTCGACGGTAACAATATCCTAACCAGTGAACACATTGTAGCTATTGCCCAAATGGAGAATATAAAAACGACCTCTGAATGGACACCTTTTGACATATCTTTCCAATATCATCAACCCATTGATGAGAATATTGTAGAGAATAGAGGATATAGTTTGGCGATTGTTTTCTCATCAAGCCGTGATGGTGCCAAGTTTGAAGGTGCCATTGGGAGCGAACTATGTATTGACGATATTCGTATCATTTGTACTTCAGAGGAGTAATAAAAGATGAAGAAGAAACAAATTATTTTAGCCACTGTTTTGAGTGTATTTACTTCCCTGTCGTGTCTGGCAGAATCTTGGTGGCATCAATTAGAAGTAACTGCACGAATAGGATATAATTTAGGTGGAACTGCGCCCTTTGGGTTACCCGCTTCTATTCGTTCATTGGAAGGCTATAAGATGCCCAACAACTCGGTATTTGAATTAGATGGTACGCAAGCCATCAACGAAAGTTGGTCATGGAGTTCAGGTCTTCGATTTGAAAACAAGGATATGTTGGTGGATGCCAGGGTTAAAAATTATCACATGGCAATGGTACAAGGTCAAAGTGCCATGGAAGGCATGTTTACTGGATATGTACACACTGAGGTACGGCAATGGATGGTGACACTTCCCGTGCAAGTAAGTTATCACGTTCATCCCCGTATCAATTTACGTGCTGGAGTGTATGGCTCGTATCTGCTTACCAAATCGTTTACGGGCAACGCTTACAATGGTTATTTGCGTGTTGGCTCCCCTACTGGTGCAAAAATAGAGTTAGGCAATGATCTGGGAACGCGCGGCGACTACGACTTTTCTTCGGACATGCGCAACTTTCAGTTCGGTATTGTGACGGGTGTTGACTTCCACGTCTACCGCCGCATCGGACTGTACGCTGATGTGAATTGGGGATTGACTGGCATTCATAAAAGTTCATTCAAAACCATAGAGCAAACGCTTTACCCCGTGTACGGCACCATTGGACTTTCTTACAAAATAAAATAAAGTAAGCAGGTCATTGCTCACACCTATAAAAAATCGGGTAGGAGGTAAATGTTATTCATAAAAGGCATTTACCTCCTACTTTCACATTTACCGACCTCCCACACCACCGTACGTGCCGTTCGGCATACGGNGGTTTCGTACTTTTACACCTCACGGTGTGTGGCAAGTTGTTTTCAGCTATCCCTTTGAGTAACGTCACTTCTATCCTATTGTCGGATTCCGTCCTATCGTCTTGGATAGAGAGCTCCTTTCGGACATCTGACGAAGAAATTAGCAGGGTAGCATTCATTTACTATTGCACTGCACGATTCGGTCCTTCCCTGTAGGCACACGTACCTTGGGTACTATGACCTCTGCTGACTTCTCACGGCAAGCTTTACTCCGCTTCTTTCGTAAAAACAACTATTAGAAACGTCCGTGAGACCTCCTCGGATAAGAACATTATCTTTCCATCTTATGCCTACTTCATTTAGACCAACCGTTCCGAATAGCTATAGGACTTTGGTTTGTTTAGCAACCTTGCCCATGGTCATATGCCTTGTATGAAGTTTCTGTTCGTTAGGTCAGATGTTTGCCGCCAGCTTCC
>NZ_JRPQ01000102.1 GCF_000762405.1 Hoylesella timonensis S9-PR14
ACCTGGGGGATTAGCTCAGCTGGCTAGAGCACCTGCTTTGCAAGCAGGGGGTCAACGGTTCGAATCCGTTATTCTCCACTTCAGTCTTAAATTCNTAANCANGTAAANTCATTTCATACCGACNAAAGTATGAATTATGAATTAANAATTATGAATTNCAAGGCAAACGATCTTTGACATATTGACACAAGCAAAACTGTAGAGTAAAATAAAAGTTCAAATGAACCTTGATAANGCATTTTATTGATNTAAGATGCCTATCAATCAAACAATACAGCTGAAAGTATGAGCAACCANTCATACGATTTTTNCATNGATGTTTACATCNGTGTNAAGACGTATGATNGTGGCGAAAGAAAGTAAATAAGGGCGTATGGCGGATGCCTAGGCTCATGGAGGCGATGAAGGACGTGATAAGCTGCGTTAAGCCTTGGGTAGGTGCAAATAACCTTTGATCCAAGGATTTCCGAATGGGACAACCCAACTATCATCAGATAGTTATTACTGTAATCAGTAAGGCAAACGGAGGGAACTGAAACATCTTAGTACCTCTAGGAGAAGAAAATAATTAAATGATTCCCTTAGTAGTGGCGAGCGAACGGGGANAAGCCCAAACCACGGTTGTAGCAATGCAATCGTGGGGTAGTAGGACCATAATATTGTANTTTGATTGTGAATAGAATGAACTGGAACGTTCAGCCATAGCGGGTGAAAGCCCCTTATATGAAGCAAGAGAAGACATAGTGTNATCCTGAGTAACGCGGAGCACGAGAAATTCTGCGCGAATCAGCCGGGCCCATCCGGTAAGGCTAAATACTCCCATGAGACCGATAGTGAACCAGTACCGTGAGGGAAAGGTGAAAAGAACCTCGATGAGAGGAGTGCAATAGATCCTGAAACCATACGCCTACAAGCGGTCGGAGCTGCTTTATGCAGTGACGGCGTGCCTTTTGCATAATGAACCTACGAGTTACCGTCACCGGCAAGGTTAAGGATATTGATATCCGTCAACCGTAGTGAAAGCGAGCCTGAANAGGGCGAGGTTGTCTCCCTTTGTGGAGACAAAGCGCACTTTGTGCGTTTTAGTCGGTGGAGGTAGACGCGAAACCAAGTGATCTACACATGTCCAGGTTGAAGTCTCGGTAACACGAGATGGAGGACCGCACCAATAAGCGTTGAAAAGCTTCTGGATGAGGTGTGTGTAGGAGTGAAAGGCCAATCAAACTTGGAGATAGCTCGTACTCCCCGAAAGGCATTTAGGTGCCGCGTGCTATGATTTACATAAGAGGTAGAGCGACCGATAGGTCAAGAGGGCTTCACCGCCTATCGCGACCTGACGAACTCCGAATGCTTATGTATNGCAGTAGTGCAGTAAGGGGGCGGGTGCTAAGGTCCGTCCCCGAGAGGAGAAGAATCCAGACCGCCGTCTAAGGTCCCTGAATTCTGTCTAAGTTAGTCTAACGAAGTCCGGTCCCCGTGACAGCTAGGATGTTGGCTTGGAAGCAGCCATTCATTCAAAGAGTGCGTAACAGCTCACTAGTCGAGGGTCTGGGCATGGATAATAATCGGGTATAAGACAGATACCGAAGGCGCGGGATAGTAATNATAAAAGTATCGGTAGGGGAGCATTCTATATACGTTGAATGGTNAAGGTAACTTTTCCTGGAGTGTATAGAAAAGCAAATGTAGGTATAAGTAACGATAAGAAGGGTAAGATTCCCTTCCGCCGCAAGACTAAGGTTTCCCGGGCAATGCCAATCATCCCGGGGTTAGTCGGGTCCTAAGTCTCAGCCGACAGGCGAGGGCGATGGCAGACACGGTTAATATTCCGTGACTGCTGCATGATGCGATTGTGGAGACGGAGAAGTGACACCACCNCGAGCTGACGGAATAGCTCGTTGAAGAAATTAGGCNTTGATCATGGTAGGCAAATCCGCCATGAGAGCTGACTTTTGAAAGTATGGCATTCCCTTCGGGGAAAGCCAATAGTGTGGGTAATCCTGCTTCCAAGAAAATCCGCTAAGCTTCAGTCATGCAGCACCCGTACCGCAAACGGACACACGTAGTCGGGTTGAATATACTCAGGCGTTGAGAGATTCATGGTTAAGGAACTAGGCAAATTAACCCCGTAACTTCGGGAAAAGGGGTCCTCGTTTANTTACGAGGCGCAGAGAATAGGTCCAGGCAACTGTTTACCAAAAACACAGGGCTGTGCTAACTCGAAAGATGAAGTATACAGTCTGACACCTGCCCGGTGCTGGAAGGTTAAGAGGAGAGGTTATACGCAAGTAGANGCTTTGAATTGAAGCCCCAGTAAACGGCGGCCGTAACTATAACGGTCCTAAGGTAGCGAAATTCCTTGTCGGGTAAGTTCCGACCTGCACGAATGGTGTAATGATCTGGACACTGTCTCAATCATGATCTCAGTGAAATTGTAGTATCGGTGAAGATGCCGATTACCCGCGATGGGACGAAAAGACCCCGTGAACCTTTACTATAGCTTAGCATTGACCTTGGTCATCCGATGTGTAGGATAGGCCGGAGGCTTAGAAGGAGGCGCGCCAGCGCTTTTGGAGCCATCGTTGAAATACGGCCCTTTGGCTGTCTGAGGTCTAACGCGCTNAANGTGCGGACACTGCTTGGTGGGTAGTTTGACTGGGGTGGTCGCCTCCAAAAGCGTAACGGAGGCTTCCAAAGGTGCCCTCAGGTCGATTGGTAACCGACCTNTTAGAGTGCAATGGCATAAGGGCGCTTGACTGGGAGGCAGACATGCCGAGCAGGCAGGAAACTGGGGCATAGTGATCCGGTGCATGTGTATGGAAACTGCATCGCTCAAAGGATAAAAGGTACTCCGGGGATAACAGGCTGATCCCCCCCAAGAGCTCATATCGACGGGGTGGTTTGGCACCTCGATGTCGGCTCGTCACATCCTGGGGCTGGAGAAGGTCCCAAGGGTTGGGCTGTTCGCCCATTAAAGTGGCACGCGAGCTGGGTTCAGAACGTCGTGAGACAGTTCGGTCTCTATCTATCGTGGGCGCAGGAGTTTTGCGTGGTGCCGTCACTAGTACGAGAGGACCGTGATGGACAGACCTCTGGTTTACCAGTTGTGCCGCCAGGCGCACCGCTGGGTATCTAAGTCTGGTTAGGATAAGCGCTGAAAGCATCTAAGTGCGAAGCCATCCGCAAGATGAGAACTCCATATAAGGGTCGTTGTAGACGACGACGTTGATAGGGTGCAGGTGTAAAGCCAGCGATGGCAAAGCCGAGCACTACTAATTGCCCAAGACTTTCTTTTGTGAGCCATTCTTTCAGTTGTATCGTGTGTTGTAGTGCTATGAAAATAGACACGTCAACAAAAAGNTACATTTTATTTTATTNCTGTTTTGCTTGTGAAGATTTGTCAACCCCTTTATNAGGTGGTTATAGCGGCAGGGTTCCACCTCTTCCCATTCCGAACAGAGAAGTTAAGCCTGCTTGCGCCGATGGTACTACAATGCAATGTGGGAGAGTAGGTAGCTGCCTTTTTTACTTTACGCCTCCAGTGTCTCAACCGATGCTGGAGGCTTTTTTGTGTTTATAGGCTGCAGAGTATAGGGTGGCGCGACATGATAGTTGGAAAGGATGCACGGTGTGGATGCTTACAAACAAACCAGAAAAATGTTTTGTTGATTACATGAATTAGTAAGAAAATTCTCAAATATAGATGTATGCAATAGGTTGTAATTAGATTACATTAATTTTTCTTTAACTTGCGTATAATCAATGTATTACAATTCTTCAATAAGCATTAAAAAGGGTAAATTATTTGTCTCTTTTATATTTTTTGCGTACCTTTGCAAACGATAAAAATAGAGATAGTTTTTATTTTTTATTTTGAACTATCTACTAAGTATCTAACGGAGCTGAGATGTATAGAAAACTCATTCTCATTATTCTATCATCGCGGGCATTGTTGACAAATTAGTTAGCATTTCATTGTCCAGGTTCCATAAATTAACAATGATGGAGAGAATAAGAAAGATTGCTCTTGTTGCTTTGACTATTTTATTGTTTTTTCCAGTTTTTGCATTTGCAGGACAGAAGGGGAATATAAGAACAAGTAGCAGTTTTAATTGGGGTCCAGTGATGGACGCGATTATTCATGTAGAGAGTAGAGGAAAAGCAAATGCTAAAAGTGGGAATTCTGTTGGTGTATTGCAGATTACCCCAATCCTCGTTAAAGAGTGTAACAACATTCTGAAACAACGTAGAAGTAAGAAGCGTTATAAACTTTCAGACCGTTGGAGTATTTCGAAATCTAAGGAAATGTTTCTTTTGATTCAGTCTGCTCACAATCCTTCGAATAACATTGAGCAAGCAGTACGTTCATGGAATGGAGGTCCAAATTACAGCATTCGTGCAACGCACCAGTACTTCCGAAAAGTAATGAGGATATTAAGCGATTAAACGAGTACAAGTCCGATTGTCATCATCGAATCAGATAAGACAATCGGACTTTTTTTATCCTAATATTTCTTAATATTCTTATTTTATCGCTTCTTTTAGTTATATTTGTAGACATATATAAATCATTAAATATAATCGAATTATGGTTGTTGGAATTATCATAGCAGTATTGATTCTGCTTGTTTTATTCTGTGCGGGAATTTATAATAATCTTGTGCGTCTTCGTAATAATCGTGAAAATGCGTTTGCTAATATTGACGTGCAGCTCAAGCAACGTGCAGATCTTATACCACAGCTTGTATCTACAGTAAAAGGTTATGCTACTCATGAAAAAGAAGTACTACAAAGAGTTACAGAAGCGCGTACGATGGGTGTCAATGCAACAACGATAAATGAGAAGATGCAAGCAGATAATATGCTCACGCAAGCGTTGTCAGGTCTTCACATCTCTTTAGAGGCGTATCCAGAATTGAAAGCTAATCAAAACTTTTTGCAACTGCAAAATGAGATTTCCGATATTGAGAATAAATTGTCGGCAGTACGTCGTTACTTTAATACCGCAACGCGAGAGTTGAATAATGCGGTGCAAACATTCCCCTCGAATATCTTTGCCAATATGTTTGGTTTCAAAAAAGAACCCATGTATGAGATAGCTCCAACTCAACGTACAGAAATGGATCAGGCACCACAAATTAATTTCTAAGAGTGAAGTACGTAGGCCTTCAAACCCAAATCCGGCGTAATAATGCAATGAGTGTATTATTATTGCTTATGTTCCCTATCATTATTTTGGGCATGATATGGGTATTTTTGGCATTGCTTAACTACTTTGGAAACGGATATTATAA
Source organism: Hoylesella timonensis S9-PR14 (assembly GCF_000762405.1). Classification (GTDB taxonomy): domain Bacteria; phylum Bacteroidota; class Bacteroidia; order Bacteroidales; family Bacteroidaceae; genus Prevotella; species Prevotella timonensis_A. Next base: position 5,295 of record NZ_JRPQ01000102.1, read on the forward strand.
TGAGTACGGCGAAGTGGTTTATGCGCTTGACGTTGCATCCGTAAATTATTACTTTATGACAACGATACCATGGGTAGTTTTGGGAGTAGGTATATGGTTTGCCATTGCCTACTTTACAAATGTTGCCATGATTCAACGTGCCACTGGTGCTCGCCCTTTAGAACGAAGAGAGAACCCACGTGTCTATAATATTGTAGAGAATCTTTGTATGACTTCTGGCATGTCAATGCCGCAGATACATGTTGTTGACGACTCGCAACTGAATGCTTTTGCAAGCGGAATAAATGATAAAAGTTATACAGTGACATTGACAACTGGAATCATTAATCGCCTTAACGATGAAGAGTTGAAAGGAGTGGTTGCTCACGAGCTTACTCACATCCGCAACAAAGATACCCGTCTTTTGGTAGTTAGTATTATTTTTGTGGGCATCATATCTACAGTCATGTCGTTGGTGGTGCGTATGATGTATCAAACCATGTGGTTTGGTGGTTCTGTAAGGCGTAGCAAAGATGAACGGGGGACAGGATTATTTATCTTGACCATCTTATTTGTTGGCGTAATCTGTTGCGCCATTGCTTATTTTTTTACTTTGATTACTCGTTTTGCTATCTCTCGAAAACGCGAATACATGGCTGATGCAGGGGGTGCTGAACTATGTGGCAACCCTTTAGCTTTAGCAAATGCGTTGAGGAAGATATCTTCTGATCCCGGTCTTGATCAAGTAAAGCAAGAAGATGTGGCTCAGTTGTTTATCGTCCATCCAGACCAAATGGTTAGTGGAATTATGGGATTTATGAATTCTCTTTTTGCGACTCATCCAGATACCAAAAAACGCATTGCTATCTTAGAACAATTTTAACACTTCTGTCTGTTTTAGAGACAGCAAAACTAAAAAATAAAAAGTGGGAGCTACCAATCGGTAACTCCCCACCAACACAAAAACTAAATTAGACCACTAATGTCCCGTTAAGGTGGGCTAATCGCTCTTTGAATTAATTGAAATACAGTCTATTAGGTGGTGTTTTGAAATGAAACGGACTTGATTTCGTAACTTTGCAGTCAAATTTAAATGACTGTTATGTTNCAAGACAAATACGTTTTTGCCCAGCTCACCGCTTTTTTGAACAGAACTCAGTTTAACAACTATGTTCGCAAGTATGNTGGAAACCGCTATGTGAAGCATTTCACTTGTTGGAATCAGTTGCTTGCTATGATGTTTGGTCAACTGAGTAATCGAGAGAGTTTGCGAGATTTGATTGTTGCTTTTGAAGCACATAGAGCAAAGCAATACCATCTTGGATTAGGGCGTAAGCCTATTGCGAAAACGACANTTGCNTCAGCCAATCAGAATCGTGACTACCGTATCTTTGAANACTTTGCTTTCTATATGATGGAGCAAGCCAGAAAGAAACGGGTAACGGATATCTTCAAGTTGAAAGGCAATGTGTATGCCTTCGACTCAACGACAATTCCTTTGTGTTTNTCAGTNTTCTGGTGGGCAAAGTTCCGTAAGAAGAAGGGAGGGATAAAAGCACATGTGTTATATGNCCTCGAATCTCAGGTTCCTGCTTTCTTCCATATCTCTACAGCATCCGTTTACGACTCAAATTCCATGAAGGAAATNCNTTNGAATCAGGTTCTTACTATGTATTCGACCGTGGATATAATGCATTCAAGGAACTTTTCAANATACATCAGCATNAATCGTTCTTTNTTGTGCGAGCCAAGANGAATCTGCAATACAAATGCTNTAGATGGAGGCGCAGGTTGCCAAAGAATATATTGACAGATGCTGTGATTGAATTCACTGAATACAATTCATACCGAAAGTATCCAGAGAAACTCAGACTCGTCAAATTCTATGATGAAGAACAAGACAGGGAGTTTGCTTTCCTAACCAATGCCTTTCATCTTACAGCACCTGAAATCGCCAATCTTTACAAGAATAGATGGCAGATANAGCTGTTCTTCAAATGGCTAAAGCAGCACCTCAAGATCAAGAAGTTTTNGGGTACAACAGAGAATGCTGTGNGAATCCAAATTTCATCGGCAATCATAGCCTATTGCCTTGTTGCTATCGTACAACATGATTTTCAACTTAAGCGATTGACTTATGAGGTTCTTCAGATTCTAAGTATTTCGCTTATGGATAAGATACCACTCGTAGATCTCTTCGAAAGGACTGATTTCAATAATGTCAAAGAACTCGATTGTCCCCTCTTTCTGGGGTTATTTGATTAATATTTAACTGGTCCCGATTTTAAAGGGACACTAATGA
>NZ_JRPQ01000103.1 GCF_000762405.1 Hoylesella timonensis S9-PR14
GCGCCGATGGTACTACAATGCAATGTGGGAGAGTAGGTAGCTGCCTTTTTTACTTCACGCCTCCAGTGTCTCAACCGATGCTGGAGGCTTTTTTGTGTTTATAGGATGCAGAGATATAGGGCTGCACTGTGTGGATAGTTGGGTAAGGATGTCAAGGTATGAAAGGTTACGGAATGTGGTACGCTGTGGATTGTTACGAAAGGGGGCATACTGTGGGAAGATGAGAAAGGATGTACGGTGAGGATAGTTAAAAAGAAAATATTTTTGTCTGTTTATTTTTGCTCAGGTCATGCCAGCTCTTGATTTTTTTATTATCTTTGTGCAAGTGTTGAAAAGGAATGGACAACTATCATACATCATCTATGAGTTATCGTTTGCGACGGCAGTTAGCATGGCTTTATCGTTGGCCACGTGCTTTGGGTTTTGGCATTCAACCTCCTTGGGCTTATCATTTTGTCCACCAAGTTGTTAATGACCGTGCAGATTATAAGGCATATCGGGTGTTGCAGGAAGCTATGCCAGCGGATTCAAGCGCATCCTTGCGGTTAGCTCGCTTGCTCTTTCGCTTTGCACGTGCTGAAACTCCCAACCATTGGTTGATTCGTACCCCCCATGCTGCACTCTATGGTCGGTATATTCAGGCAGGCTACCCACCATCTAAGCTGTTGTCTGAGGAATTGGGAGATGGAGAAGATGCCTCTTTGGTACCCGATGTCTATTTAGTCAATTTGGAGGAGGAATGGAAGTCTTGCTTTTTGCGTTTTATTGCGCAGCCACGAAATGGAACCTTTTTTATTGTAGAAGGCATTTCTCTGAATCGGCACTGTCGACGTATTTGGAAAGAGATGGTGGCTCGTTGCCATCAATTTATAACTTTTGATTTGTTTGATTGTGGTATCATACTCTATGATCCAACGAAAACAATTGGACATTATCGGCTCATCTTTTAAGATGGACCCTAACATTACCACCGTAACTAAATATTTTATAACTATGGGTTCTGTCCTATCAACTTTTGTTTCCTTTCTGAGAAGCTTGTCGAAATCTGATAAGACGATGATGATACCCAACTTAATTCATGTGACACTATGAAAATTTATACCAAAACTGGGGATAACGGTTCCACCAGCTTAATTGGGGGGACTCGTGTTGCGAAAGATGATTTGAGTATTGAGACTTTTGGCACCTTAGACGAGCTTAATGCGCACTTGGGACTCTTACGCCCGATGCTGCATCATCAGTATGATAAGGCTTTTGTGACCCATATCCAGTCTTTATTGTTTGTCATTGGTAGTTATTTAGCTTCAGACCCCGCGCAGCCCGATAAGCGTCAGCGTTATCTCCTTCCTGCCGCCGAAGTACAAGGAATCGAGAAGGAGATTGATAAAATTGTGAAGCAATTGCCCACACAAACTGCTTTTGTGTTGCCTGGAGGATGCCGTTGTGCAGCGCAAGCCGATGTATGTCGAACGGTTTGTAGACGAGCCGAGCGACGTATGATTTCCTTTCATGCCCATATACCTATCCAGCCCGAAGCTCTTCAATATATAAATCGGTTGTCTGATTATTTGTATGTCTTGGCACGAAAAATCAACTTTCAAGCCAAGGTAACAGAAAAAAAATGGGAATATCCTTGGTGATTCTATAAAAATCACTATTTTTGCACGCACGAAGATTAACACATATAATTTTGTAACACTATGTATTGGACACTTGAATTAGCATCGAAATTAGAAGATGCGCCATGGCCCGCTACCAAAGAAGAACTTATTGATTATGCGATTCGTTCTGGTGCTCCTTTGGAAGTATTGGAAAATCTGCAAGAGATAGAGGATGAGGGGGATGTATATGACAGTATAGAAGATATATGGCCCGACTATCCTACCAAGGAAGATTTCCTCTTTAACGAGGACGAGTATTAAGAAAGGTGAAGCGTCAACAAGGAAACGCATTTGTATTTACGACACCTTGATTGTTTGTCATGTCAAGCCCATGACTCGCAGGATTCAGTCACATTGAATCCCACGGGTCATGGGCTTTCTGTTTTTTAGATAGTCTTTGTTCCTTGTATCTCACCCGTCAAATTGCTCCATGATTGAAAATAATCTCTCAAAAGGAGTGAGTCTCTCAGATTTAATTTGTATCTTAGCCATATCTATCGTCGGATTCTCTTGTTTTTTTTGCAACACTAAGATAAGTGAAAATTCTGACATGGCAAAATCATGAGCAACTTTTTGTTGCTCAGGCACTTAAAAAGTTTAATTTATAATAGTGTTGC
>NZ_JRPQ01000104.1 GCF_000762405.1 Hoylesella timonensis S9-PR14
AGCGAAATCATCCGTTCTCTCATGAGTATNTACTTCTGTGGCGGTTCATGTACCCCAGGATGTCACTACTCATTTGATGAACCTCCTCTCGCTTCATCCGACACTTCGCACTTGTAGCTCTGATACTATCCTCAGAGCGATAAAGGAGCTGACGCAAGAAAACATTTCATACACATCAGATATGGGCAAGACCTACGATTTCAATACGGCTGACACTCTCAATACTTTATTGCTCAATTGTATATTTGCATCTGGCCAACTGAAAGAGGGTGAGATATATGATGTTGATTTCGACCACCAGTTCATAGAGACAGAGAAGTATGATGCAAAGCCTACGTACAAGAAGTTCCTTGGTTATCGCCCTGGCGTGGCGGTTATTGGCAATTTGATAGTCGGTATAGAGAATAGCGATGGTAACACAAATGTTCGTTTCCATCAGAAGGACACGCTGAAGAGATTTTTTGAGAGATTTGAACAGAATAGGCTCATTATCAATCGCTTCAGTGCTGATTGTGGATCATGTTCCGTGGAAATCGTGGAGGAAATAGAAAAACACTGCAAGTCCTTCTATATCCCTGCTAATCGCTGCAGTTCGATCTACAATGATACCTTTGCTCTCAAAGGCTGGAAAACTGAGGAAATCAATTGCATTGGGTTTGAATTGAACTCTATCCTTGTTGAGAAGTGGAAAGNTAANGCATATCGACTTGTGATTCAAAGACAGAAACGGANGGATGGTGTGCAGGATTTTTGNGAAGGAGAATACACATACCGTTGTATNCTGACTNACGACTATGATTCTTCCGTAAGAGAAATTGTCGAGTTCTATAACCTTCGTGGAGGAAAGGAACATATCTTCGATAATATGAACAATGGTTTCGGGTGGGACAGATTGTCCAAATCCTTCATGGCAGAGAACACAGTGTTCCTTCTTCTTACAGCACTTATCCGTAACTTTTACAAGGTCATTATTCAAAGACTTGACGTAAAGAAGTTCGGAC
>NZ_JRPQ01000105.1 GCF_000762405.1 Hoylesella timonensis S9-PR14
AGCGAAATCATCCGTTCTCTCATGAGTATNTACTTCTGTGGCGGTTCATGTACCCCAGGATGTCACTACTCATTTGATGAACCTCCTCTCGCTTCATCCGACACTTCGCACTTGTAGCTCTGATACTATCCTCAGAGCGATAAAGGAGCTGACGCAAGAAAACATTTCATACACATCAGATATGGGCAAGACCTACGATTTCAATACGGCTGACACTCTCAATACTTTATTGCTCAATTGTATATTTGCATCTGGCCAACTGAAAGAGGGTGAGATGTATGATGTTGATTTCGACCATCAGTTCATAGAGACAGAAAAGTATGATGCAAAGCCTACATACAAGAAGTTCCTTGGTTATCGTCCTGGCGTGGCGGTTATTGGCGATTTGATAGTTGGTATAGAGAATAGCGATGGTAACACAAATGTTCGTTTCCATCAGAAGGACACGCTGAAGAGGTTCTTTGAGAGATTTGAACAGAATGGGCTCACTATCAATCGCTTCAGAGCTGATTGTGGATCATGTTCCGAGGAAATCGTGGAGGAAATAGAAAAACACTGCAAGTCTTTCTATATCCGTGCTAACCGCTGCAGTTCGATCTACACTGACACCTTTGCTCTCAAAGGCTGGAAAACTGAGGAAATCAATGGCATTGAGTTTGAATTGAACTCTATCCTTGTTGAGAAGTGGAAAGNTAANGCATATCGACTTGTGATTCAAAGACAGAAACGGANGGATGGTGTGCAGGATTTTTGNGAAGGAGAATACACATACCGTTGTATNCTGACTNACGACTATGATTCTTCCGTAAGAGAAATTGTCGAGTTCTATAACCTTCGTGGAGGAAAGGAACGTTTTCGTTAAGCCAAATGAGCAGAATAAAGCTCGCTTTAATTATGCCATGGCGAGAAAACGAAGGATGAAATCCAACGCATCTTCGATGATATGAACAATGGTTTCGGATGGGACAGATTGCCCAAATCCTTCATGGCAGAGAATACAGTGCTCCTTCTTCTTACAACACTTATCCGTAACTTTTACAAGGCCATTATTCAAAGACTTGACGTAAAGAAGTTCGGACTCAATGCAACAAGTCGCATA
>NZ_JRPQ01000106.1 GCF_000762405.1 Hoylesella timonensis S9-PR14
ACATTATCATCTGTAATCGACTCAACCCTCGGTCTAAGGTGTAGATCGTTCGGTTATCAGTACAGCGAAATCATCCTTTCCCTTGCGTTTCTTCTTAATCAGTCCGATCCTCAGACATTTGTTGTATTCCTTCTCTATCCTGTCCCAGGGAAGGTGGTCGGCCAGCTTGACCCAACGGTTGGATTTGCTCAATCCCGAAAGTGACTCCTGAAGTTCAAACAGGTCGTGACTGCGATTTTGTGAGTAGTATTTCATCTCTACTCTTGAATGTTTTAACATCCAAAGGTAGTCCTTTTGGGCGAATTGACCAAATTTTATACAACATAAATAGTTACTTGTTAGATAGTTATAGTTAATTAGCAGACCCTATTTATTCTTCTATTTTGCTATAATGCGAGAAATCTCACTATTAAAATTATTGTTCAATCCAAGATTGGGTTGCATTTCTCGTAATTGGGATTTGTGATTATAGATAAAAAGTTTATAATGTTCTGGATCTGCATTGACAACATCGTTTAATATGGAGGACAAAATGCTCATGCTCGGCCATCGATTATAATTAACGGATAAATCAATAAAGAATGTTAGTAACTGCTGATTAGTAGCAACATCTTTATTGACTGATATTATATATTGGGTAAATCGTACAAATTGATCAATATCATCAAATTGAATATAATCGGATGTGTTACCAATACACTCCATGAAATGATTGGATATAGTATTGATACAATCACGCTTATGTTTTAACATTTCTATTAAATCCTCCTTGCTAAGTTGTCTAATGGAGTTACCCCATTTCATTGACTCTTCTGGAAGTGATATTATATGTTTATAGATTTCTTCGATATATTCAGAGCTTCCTTTCTGATATTTTTCCTTAATCTCTTTTATCGATTTAGGCTGTCGATCAATCGCTTCAAGTGAAGATTTGAATTTATTGAGAGCATCAATAATTGGAGTAAGGGAGGAATAACGTTCTTCAGGATTTTCTTGGGTTGCTTTTTCGACAATAGTTGCAATAGGAAGAGGAACCCTATTTATTCTTACATTACTGACATCACCTCCATTGCTGAATAAATAATATAAGGTCTTACCCGCCATATAAATATCTCCTTGGATAGTACCATCCTTAAATTTCCCTTTTGAATATTCTGGAGGCATATAACCTAATGTTCCAGCCGCTAAAGAAGCAGATGTCAGAGTTGTAGTATCCCTATCTACGAAACGAGAAAGTCCAAAATCGGCCACTTTGACAATGTCATCTTTGATTAGGATATTTTGAGGTTTTATATCCCTATGCCTTACATCATTATCGTGCATAAATCTGATACCTTCACACATCTGTAATGACAATATGACTTTCTTGTAATTGTCATTAGTCGTTGCAAGATCAGCCAATGATTTATTACAAGAAGGCATAACATAATAAGGGCATTCATCATCATAATGTTCTTCTAAAACTTCAATAATATGAATATGCTTTAGACGTTGAAGTATTCGCATTTCACGTCTAAATAATTTTAACTGTTCTTCTGTGGCTCCTTCTTTTAATCGTTTTAAAACAAATCTAACCGGAGCACCGTTGATCATAACTCTATACACTTCAGACATCCCTCCGTGCATAATTTCTGTTACAATGTATTTGTCTATATGGTCACCAATTTCCATAGTACTGATATCTTAGATGATATGCATTTATGTTTATATAATCCTTAATTCCGCAACACTATTATAAATTAAACTTTTTAAGTGCCTGAGCAACAAAAAGTTGCTCA
>NZ_JRPQ01000107.1 GCF_000762405.1 Hoylesella timonensis S9-PR14
AGCGAAATCATCCGTTCTCTCATGAGTATCTACTTCTGTGGCGGTTCATGTACCCAAGGATGTCACTACTCGTTTGATGAACCACCTCTCGCTTCATCCGACACTTCGCACTTGTAGCTCTGATACTATCCTCAGAGCTTTCTATGTTAATATCCAAATGTTTTAGTTGCGGATTTGAGGTTTTAATATTTCTTTTACTTCTTTTTCGAGGATTTCCATTTCATTTATACAATTATCAAATCTTCTAACAATAATGCCTTCTTTATTGATTAAAAAGATAGTAGGAATACTATTGATATAAAACTTCTTTGCAATTCCTTTATTACCAAATCCTATTGCAGGATATAATTCAGATACATTTATCCATGTCATCTCATGCTTTCGGATGTGTCTTTTCCATGCTTTAGTGTTATTGTCAAGATTGAAATAAACAATTTTCAAACCATTTTTTTTATACTTGTTGTATATTTCTTTTAATGCAGGAATTATTTTTTGACACGGACGGCACCAAACTGCTGAAAATATAATTAAGGAGACGTGATTTTGTAGTAAGGAACTCTGAAACAGATTGTTATTGACATCTCTAACCTCAAAATAAGGAATTTGTTTTCCTGAGGATGATTGAACAGACATTTTCTGTCTTTCTAATGTTGTTGTATAAAGTAATTTACCGAGTGAGGTGTTTTGTAAATTTAGCGACAAATTATTGAAATAAAATAGCACACTATCATTATTATTGACCAGCATGCTATGTGCCAAATCATATAGCATCATCAGGCTATAATAATTATCGGGATTTTGTTGAAGCTGTTTTATTTTATATCGGTATATTTCTTGTTGAATATTTTTATCCTCTATTTGTTTTCCTATTATTTCTCCAGAATTAAGATCTTGGATGTTAATACCATAATTATCTATATATAAATTATAAATACTATCAACTTGCTGAAATAACTGATTTTCGGTATTATATGATAGCGTCCTAAGATATATCTTTCCTCTATCCATTATAATACTAAGATCATTATGCTTGTTACTAAGTAGGAAACGGCCTGCAAGTTCTTTACCTACATAGAAAGAAGCTTTAATAAATTCGTAAGGGAACGTCTTTCCGACTATTGAAAACGTATCACCTACGATGGTAGTAGTGTCATTAATCCAATGCAATTTTTCATTCGCATCCCTATAAAAGGCTTTTACTGTCAAAGTTTCTTTACCCGGTGATAATACTATCTTCCCACTAATAGAATAAGCCCATATAGTAGTAAATAAAGATAATAGGAGGACTAATGTCAAAAATCTTTTTCCCATTTAATGATATTAACCTTAATTCCGCAACACTATTATAAATTAAACTTTTTAAGTGCCTGAGCAACAAAAAGTTGCTCA
>NZ_JRPQ01000108.1 GCF_000762405.1 Hoylesella timonensis S9-PR14
GCAACTTTTTGTTGCTCAGATACTTAAAAAGTTTAATTTATAATAGTGTTGCGGAATTAAGGAATAACTAAAAGTCCTTTTGCATGAAAACATTAGAGCAGCTGATTCGTCCGCATCTCCGTAAGTTCAACCCTTGTGCTTCTATTGATGAACAAGCGCCACACGCTGAAAACGTCATTAGATTAAATGCGAATGAAAATCCCTATAACAAACCACTGAATCGTTATCCCGACCCGTTACAGTTAGAACTCAAGAAGACATTAAGCGCTCTGAAGAAAGTTCCTACCGACAATATTTATTTAGGGAATGGAAGTGAAGAAGCAATCGACCTCATTTATCGCATTTTCTGTGAACCAAAAGTGGACAATGTTGTGGCGATTGCACCCACACGAATGCGATACAAGCGATTAGCAGAAATCAACAACATAGGGTATAAGCCTGTGCTGTTAGATACCGACTTTCAGCTTCAGCCAGACAAGTTGTTGCACACTTGTGACCAACACACCAAAGTGGTGTGGATATGTTCGCCCAATGACCCTACTGGCAAGCCTATACAGAGAGATGCGATTTGCGAAATATTGACTTTGTTTGATGGGATAGTCGTTGTTGACGAAAGCTTTATAGATTTCTCACACCAACCTTCTATCAGGCACGAACTGAAAAAATATCCCAACTTAATTGTATTAGATACGATGAGTACAGCGTATGGGTGTGCAGCCTTGAGGCTGGGAATGGCGTATGCAAATAAGGACATTGTTGAGCTATTTAACAACGTAAAATATCCATTCAATATCAGTTCGTTGGCACAAAAGCAAGCTATAGAAACCCTTAAAGATAGTTTTGAAATTGACAAATGGGTCTCTACAATTGTCCAAGAGCGCGCTCGTATGCTCCATGCTTTCAGTGTCTTACCCGAATGTGCTCAAGTGTATGCTTCAGAGGCAAACTTCTTCTTAGCAAAGATGAAAGATGCAGGAGCTATCTATCAATATTTAAGAGAAAAAGGAATTAACGTATATGATTGCAGTCATCTTCCACTCTGTGAAAACTGCATAAGAGTGACCATAGGTTCAAAAACCGAAAACAATTTATTGTTGGCTGCTTTACGACAGTACTAATAACGTGCGGTGACGCTCACTCCACACAAAATGGATGCTTCACAGATAACAAGAAAAAAGGAAGAGGAAGCCCATGGGACGCTCATCGTTGCCATACCTCTTTTCTGAAAAGGCGTTCTACCCTACTCAAAAGTAAAGTGGATTTGATGACTTATTACTTATCAAATCCACTTGAGCAATTAACTTCCTTTGTAAGAACTTAGAAAGGTAAGTCGTCCGTACTCTCTTCTGTCGTAGCAGGTTGGGGAGGGAACGGTGCTTGACTCTGGTTAGTACCCGTTGCTGGAGTGTCTGTGGTGCCCATTGGTGGAGGCACTGGAGCGCCTTGTACTCCTAAAGAAGCAGGATCTACCTGACGAACATCATAAGCACGAATGTTATTATACCAACGTCCGTTGTGCTCGTGAGCATCAATATCAAAGGACACCAACACCTCTTGTCCTACCTGAATATTAAATCTTTGAAGACGTTCTTCGCCAAATACAGAAAATGACATCTTATGAGGATACTGTTCGTGAGTCTCAATCACAAAATCTTTTGCTTTCCAATCACCTCTTGCAGAAGTGCCACTTCTCTCAGGTGTTTCTGCAATCACCTTTCCTTGTAGTTCCATTTATCTTACGTTTTATGAATAATTTATCAATTGAATAGGATTCTCTGAACGGCGAAATTAGTAAAATACTTCTAAAATACGAAACTTTTAGACGGTTTTTTTGTTTGAGACAATGGTTTTTTGTATTTTTGTATCTACTTATAAGAATAACAATTAAAAAATTATACCCATGAGATTTACATTATCAAGCAGTGCCTTGAACAATCGTTTGCAAACGCTTTCTAAGGTCATCAACTTAAAGAACTCGTTACCTATTCTTGACTGTTTTCTCTTTGATGTAGCCAACAACGAATTGAAAATCACCGCAAGCGATAGCGAGAATGTGATGCAAACTTCTGTCTCTCTTGACGAATGCGATGGAAACGGCAAATTCGCTGTGCCCAACAGAACCATTTTAGACGCTGTGAAAGAGTTGCCAGAGCAACCACTGACTTTCGATGTAGACACCGAACATCTTACCATCAAGATTCAATACCAAAATGGAGTTTATAATTTTACGGCACAAAATGCAGCAGAATATCCTCAAACATCGGAAATACCCGATGGGGCAACAGTGGTAACAATTGGTGCTAACGTTCTGAACAACAACATCAACCGCTCCCTTTTTGCCACCGCACAAGACGAACTCCGTCCTGTGATGAATGGTATTTATTTTGATTTAACACCAGAGGGATTGGCAATCGTGGCAAGCGATGGGCATAAATTAGTGAGAAACAAGAATTTTGAAATAAAAAGTGATACATCTGCTTCTTTCATCTTACCTAAGAAGCCCGCTACACTTTTGAGGACAGTACTGACAAAAGGAGAAGGAGATGTTGTCATTAAGTTTGACAACAGAAATGCAGAAATACGATACGAAGGAGGTTCACTATCTTGTAGACTCATTGAGGGAAAATATCCTAACTACAACTCTGTGATTCCGCAGGATAATCCTAATCAGCTCAATGTTGATAGAAAAGGACTGTTAGGTGCATTAAGACGAGTATTGCCCTTTGCCAGTGAGAGCAGTCAACTCATTCGCCTCCACCTTGAGACAGGAAAGTTAGAGCTGTCTTCTGAAGATGTCGACTTTGCAACAAGTGCGAAGGAACAAATCGTGTGTGATTATACGGGACAAACCATGAGCATCGGATTTAAGGGAAGTTCGCTGACAGACATTCTCACCAACTTAGACAGCGACGAAGTGACTATTCAATTAGCCGATCCAAGTCGTGCAGGGCTTATCATTCCTTCTACACAACCAGAACACCAAGAAGTATTGATGCTCATCATGCCTATGTTACTGAACGATTAAATAGTCACCATTAACTTGCTAAATGTATCTACATGAGCGCCTGAGACTTCGGGAATTTATACTTTGTAGATACATTTATCTTTTTATCATCTATATCAAAAAATGAAATTAAATCTAAAGAAGCCTTTAATTATATTCGACTTAGAAACCACTGGATTAGACTTGGTGAATGACAGGATTATCCAAATATCATACATCAAAGTACTTCCGAACGGCGAGGAAGAAAGAGAGAGTATTTTTGTAAATCCAGAGAAACCGATACCGCATGAAGTGATTGAGCTCACAGGAATTACGAATGAAGACGTGGCTAACGCTCCAAAATTCAAAGAGATAGCAACACATCTTCAAAATCAATTTAAGGATAGCGACATTGCGGGATTCAACTCCAACCACTTTGACGTGCCACTCTTGGCAGAAGAATTCTTAAGAGCAGGTATTGACTTTGATTTTTCTAAATGTAATCTTATTGACGTGCAAACCATCTTTCATAAGATGGAACGCCGAAACCTTGCTGCCGCATACAAGTTTTACTGCGGACGAAAGATGGAGGAAGACTTTCAAGCGCACAAAGCTAACGAAGATGCAGAAGCCACCTATCGGGTGTTGTTGGGACAGCTTGAGAGATACGATCCAGACAAAGCCGAAGAAAAAGAAAGAGCCTTGCCCAATGATATGCAGTACTTGGCTAACTTCTCCAAAACAAACGACGCTGTTGACTTTGCTGGGCGCATTGTATGGCGTGAGCAGAAAGACAGCAATGGAAAAGTGATGACCCATGAAGATGGTTCGCCTGTCAGAGTAGAAGTATTCAATTTTGGAAAATACAAGGGAAAGACTGTTTCAGAAGTGCTACGCCAAGACCCGGGCTATTACAGTTGGATGTTATCAAATGATTTTACAAACAACACCAAGCAAGTGTTGACAAGAATTCGCTTGCGTGAATTTAATAAGAACAATCAGTAGAATGAGAACGATACGTACCATTATCTGTTTACTTCTTTTCTGTACGTGCTGCACGAAGAGGGCGTGCGGTCAAGAATTGAACGCTAAAGTGCGTATCAACCACAGTCAGATACAAGGAACAGACCAACGCATCTTTGAAAACTTGGAGAAGACACTGAACACCTTCATCAATGACCGGCAGTGGACAAACCTCCATTTCAAGAAAATAGAACGGATACCTTGCAATTTTAACATCACGGTAACGAAATACGATCAGGCTACGAACATGTTTACCTGTAAAGCACTGATACAAGCTAACAGACCCGTTTACAATTCTGCCTACACCTCCACCTTATATAATAATACGGACAATGACTTCAATTTTGAGTTTGCAGAGTTCGACCAACTCAAGTTTAACGAGGAATCCATAGACAACCAGTTGACTGCGCTCATTGCCTATTATGCCTATCTAATTATTGGCATCAACCTTGATTCGTTTGCACTCATGGGTGGCGACGACATCTTGCAACGCTGTCTACGTCTCACGAACAATGCACAGAACCTGAATTTTACAGGTTGGAAATCATTTGATGATAGCCGAAATCGCTTTGCTATCATTAATGACTACATGGATAGCGCAATGTCTCCTTTTAGAAAACTGCAATACGATTATTATAGAAAGGGACTTGATGAAATGGCTACCAATGCAGAACGTGGGCGTACCAACATCACAACAGCCCTACAAGAGGACCTCAAGAAAAGTCGGGAGAACAGACCGTTAAGCATGCTTCCGCAGATATGGACCGACTATAAAAGAGACGAGTTGGCAAATATCTATAAGGGGAAAGGTACGCAAAAGGAAAAAGAGGCAGTGTACGACATCTTGTTTTCTATCAATGCCTCGCAAAATGAAGCTTGGGAAAAAATCAAAGAATAAATGCTAAAACAACTATATATACAAAACTTTACGCTCATTGACGAAATGAACATACTGTTTCATCCCGGATTCTCTGTCATCACGGGTGAGACGGGTGCAGGAAAAAGTATCATCTTAGGAGCTTTAGGATTATTAAAAGGCAATCGTGCCGATACGAAACAAATAAGACAAGGAGAGGAACGCTGCGTTATTGAGGCTCATTTTGATATTCGGCAATATGACCTCAAAGATTTCTTCTTAGAAAATGACCTTGACGATGACCCTCAGGATTGCATCTTAAGAAGGGAAATCAACATCAATGGAAAGAGCCGAGCTTTTATCAATGACACCCCTGCTTCGCTCTCTGTGATGAAAGATTTGGGAGAACGCCTCATCGATATTCATTCACAACACCAAAACCTATTGTTAAACAAAGAGGATTTTCAACTGCATGTTGTTGATATTTTGACCAAAGACGAAGATACACTAAGAAAGTATCAAGAAAGCTATCAGAAATATAAAAAAGAACAAACGATATTGGAAGAGATGATAGCCAAGGTGTCAAAAGACCAAGAGAATGAAGACTATTTACGATTTCAACTGCAAGAACTTAGTGACGCAGCACTGTCAGAGGGGGAACAAGAAGTATTAGAACAAGAGATTTCAACCCTTGAGCATGCCGAGGAAATCAAGTCAGCACTCTATCTTTCCCAAAATCTCATTTCTAACGAATCGAACGGCATTATAGAAACACTGAATCAAGTGAGCCAACAACTGCAAAAAATAGAGCAGATATACACGCCAGTGCAAGAAATCTCTCAACGCATGGAGAGTTGTTATATAGAGATGAAAGACTTGCTGCAAGAGATTACAGCCCAAGGCGAGCAGGTTTCTTACAATCCTCAACAACTCGAACAAAGCCAAGCAAGGTTAGATACCATCAATTCGTTGGAACATAAGTATCATGTTGCATCGATTGCAGAACTCATAGCATACCAACAAAAAATACAAGAACAAATCAATCTCCTTGATCATAGCGATGAGGAAATACAGAAACAAAAAGATATTGTTGCAAAGTTATTAGACAACTGTACGCAACAAGCAGAAAGGTTGACAACTATCAGAAAGAAAGCAGCTAAGACTATCGAGTCAGAGATGAAAGCAAGATTAGTTCCGCTCGGTATTCCTAAAATCAATTTTAAGGTAGACATCAAACCAAAAGAGTTAAGCTCGAACGGAAAAGATAGTGTCTCGTTTCTGTTCAGTGCCAACACAAACTCCCCTTTAAGTCCTGTGTCACAGGTTGCGTCAGGTGGAGAGATTGCCCGTGTGATGCTTTCTCTAAAAGCAATGATTAGTGGAGCTGTCAAACTCCCAACGATTATCTTCGACGAGATAGACACAGGAGTGAGTGGTAGTGTGGCAGAAAAGATGGCGCACATCATGGACGAAATGGGAAATAACCACAGACAGGTCATCAGTATCACGCATTTACCACAGATTGCCGCCTTGGGGAAAAATCATTATAAAGTCTCTAAGACGGAAACTCCCAACGGCACCATCAGCAATATGACTCCTCTAAATGAGCAACAACGAATAGAAGAAATCGCACAAATGCTCAGCGGTAGCAATATTACCAAGGCAGCATTAGCTAACGCACGTGAACTTTTAAATGTAAATTAAGACAACCACATGATGAATATAAAAAATAAAATATCGTACTTATTAACGCTTTTGTTCATGGCTACCTTCTCCGTAACGTATGTCCATGGTCAGTCAAAACAGGTAAAGAAAGCAGCAGCATCTATTTTTAGTCTAACGACTTTCAAAACAGACGGCACACTATTAGCCTCTACCAATGGCGTGTTTATCAGTGATAATGGAGAAGCTATCAGTGCGTTCTATCCTTTCGTAGGCGCAGACAGTGCAGTGGTCATTGACACAAACGGGAATGCTTTGCCCGTGGATGTGATTATTGGGGCTAATGAGTTATACGATGTCTGTAAATTCAAAGTCAATGGAAAGACGACACCTATTAAAATAGCAAGTACGCCTTCTATGAATGGTGAGAAAGTCTGGATGTTGGGTTATTCCATTAAAAATCAAGAAGCAAAACAAGTACCTATCCAGAAAACAGAACTTTTCATGGACAAGTACACCTATTATATATTCTCCTCGGAGACACCAGAGAATATGGAGGGCTGTCCTTTTGTAAATGCGAAAGGCGAACTCATTGGGATTTTACAACATGCGAACCATTCGGAAGGAACGCATGCGGTGGATGCTCATTTCATGAAAGACATGCAGATTAACAACGGACTTTCTTTAGCAGACCCTGTGTTACGACAAACCACCATCAGGACACAATTGCCTGCCAAAGAAGAAGATGCCTTGGTGACGCTGATGATGGCCTCAGAGCAAAATAAGAAAAACTATCTTAAATATATCCAAGACTTTAAGCGCTTGTTTCCTCACGCTGTAGATGGATATGCAGCACAGGCAAGACAGTATGCCAACAATAAAGAATTTGCAAAAGCTGCAACAGAAATGGAGACTGCCATTCAAAATGTACACAAGAAAGATGCGGCACATGCTGAATATGCAAAAATCATTTTTCATCAACAACTCTTTCAGCCAGACTCCACATACTTAGCTTGGTCGCTTGACAAAGCTCTTACGGAAGCACAAAAGGCTTATGAGATAAATCCGTTGCCAGCCTATCAGCACCAACAAGCACAAATTATTTACTCCAAAGGAAACTATCAGAAAGCGTATGATATGTTCATTGCATTGACCAAAACGAATCTACGCTCTGGAGAACTGTTTTACGAGGCTGCACAGGCAAAAGCACAATTAAAGGCGAACCAAGCAGAGATTCTGAGTCTGCTTGACAGTGCTGTCGCTGCATGTCCTCAGCCTTTGACACCCATTGCCGCTCCATTCGTACTTGCACGTGGTGCAGCTTATGACCAAGCTGGCGATTACAAAAAAGCTATCATGGATTATAATCGCTATGACACACTCATGCTGGGAAGGGCAAACCATGAATTTTATTATACGCGCTTTAATTGTAATGTAAAACTACGAAGATACCAACAGGCATTGAATGATATTGCGCATGCAGCAGTGCTTAACCGACAAGAGCCAACCTATTTGGCTGAAATGGCTTCGTTGCAACTCAAAGTAAACTACATAGACGACGCCCTTAAAACTGCGGAACTCTGCATTGGGATAGCACCTAACTATCCTGACATCTATCTTATCAAAGGACTTGCGCTCATTCAGAAGAAGCAAAAAAAGTTAGGAATAGAGGCGTTTGAGAAAGCGAAACAATTAGGCGATAAAAGGGCGCAAGACTATATTGACAAATATAAATAACAGTCGCAAGCGTCAAATGAAAAAGAGAAATTCTTAAAATGACAAAGGCAATAGGGATGAGCGAAGAAAATTTGCTCATCCCTATTACCTTTTGAAAACTAATCTTCCATTAACATAGAAGTCCTTACGCGACTCAATGTCTCAGGGGTCATCTGAAGATAATTAGCCACATAAGTAAGCGGAGCTCTGAAAACTACTTGTGGATATAACTTACACATGCGCTTATATCTATTTTGAGCTGTTTCAAAGCGAACCAAGTCGGCATGTATCTGTGAGATAATCAAACTTTCTTCTAATATCTTTCTATACATCATCTGAATATTCACATTATGCAAGGCAACTTTCTCTAACTCCTCTTTGGGCAACGCATAAATAACAGAAGCCTCTAAAGCCTCCACCTGCAGATGACTCGGTTCTTCCTTAAACAAGCTCTCGATACACATAAATATGGTGTTATCAGCACCAAGATGCTCGGTCACTTCCTTATCGTTCTTAAAATAGAACTGTCGTATCAGACCTTTATCCAAGTAATAGATACATTGACAAATTTCTCCTTCTGCCAATATCATTTCACCTTTAGCAAACTTCATAGGCACCAAAATACTCTCCAAAGCATCTAATTCTTCGTGAGTCATCGTACTATATTTACGCGCTAATTCCCTCGCAATATCACGAGGTGTATTGACAGGTTCTTTCATTTTCGTATGATTGTTAAAGTTAGCATTTTCTTCTTCCTAATCTAATTTCAAAACAGCAAGGAAAGCCTTCTGCGGAACCTCTACATTACCAATCTGTTTCATCCGCTTCTTACCCTTCTTCTGCTTCTCTAAGAGTTTTCGTTTACGACTCACATCACCACCGTAACATTTGGCAGTCACATCTTTTCGTACACATTTAATGGTCTCTCTTGCAACGATCTTTCCTCCAATAGCCGCCTGTATCGCAATGTCAAATTGCTGTCTTGGAATTAAATCTTTCAGTTTTTCGCACATCTTCCTTCCTAAGGTCACCGCATTGTCTTGGTGTGTTAAAGTAGAAAGCGCATCCACAGGCTCACCATTCAAGAGAATATCCAACTTTGCAAGTTTAGAAGGTCTGAACGAATCCACATGGTAATCGAATGAGGCATATCCCTTAGAGATAGATTTCAGCTTATCGTAAAAGTCAATCACGATTTCGCCTAATGGCAACATAAAATGCAGCTCTACCCTATTGCCAGAAATAAATTCCTGTTTTATCAATTCCCCTCGTTTGTCCAAACAAAGCGTCATAATCGGACCTATATAATTAGCGTCCGTGATAATCGTGGCTTTAATATAAGGCTCTTCAATATGTTCAATCATCGTCTGTTCAGGAAGTCCCGATGGATTATGAACTTCCTTCGACTCGCCATGTTTGTCATAAACCATATAAGAAACGTTGGGAACGGTGGTAATCACTTCCATATTAAATTCCCTGTCCAAGCGTTCTTGCACAATCTCCATGTGCAACAGTCCTAAGAATCCACATCTGAAACCAAAGCCGAGAGCGATGGACGATTCAGGAAGAAAAGATAACGACGCATCGTTGAGTTGCAGCTTTTCCAAAGAAGCACGCAGATTTTCATAGTCATTGGGATCTATCGGATAGACACCCGCAAAGACCATGGGCTTCACTTCTTGGAAACCAGAGATAGCTTGCGTACAAGGACGAGCAACATGAGTAATGGTATCTCCAACCTTCACCTCTTTGGCATCCTTAATTCCGCTAATGATATATCCCACTTCCCCTGTGCTAAGCTCCTGCTTCGGAACCATATTCATCTTAAGAATTCCGATTTCGTCGGCATCATATTTCATTCCTGTATTATAGAACTTGACTTTATCCCCTTTCTTAATACTTCCATTTTCTATTTTGAAGTAAGCGATGATACCACGAAAACTATTAAAGACGGAATCGAAAATCAAAGCCTGCAAGGGCGCATCTGTATCTCCTACTGGATGAGGCACACGCTCCACTACTGCTTTCAAGATTTCTTCTATTCCTTGTCCTGTTTTCCCCGATGCACGTAAAATATCCGAGCGTTCACAACCAATGAGTTCAATGATTTCATCTTCCACTTCTTCTGGCATAGCCGAAGGCATATCAATCTTGTTGATGACAGGAATAATTTCCAAATCGTGGTCTATCGCCATATACAGGTTTGAGATGGTTTGAGCCTGCACACCCTGTGTTGCATCAACAACCAAAAGTGCTCCCTCACACGCAGCAATACTTCTGCTCACTTCATACGAGAAGTCAACATGTCCGGGAGTATCAATGAGATTGAGTATATAGTTTTCGCCTTCATATTGATACTCCATTTGGATAGCATGACTCTTAATCGTTATACCACGCTCTTTCTCCAAATCCATATCATCCAACATCTGACCGCCTGTTACTTGTACCGTATTCGTATATTCTAACAACCGGTCTGCTAAGGTTGATTTCCCGTGATCAATATGAGCTATTATACAAAAATTCCTAATTCTATTCATTGGTTTGTTTCGTTATCTGCCAATTAAGTTATCGTCAATAATCCTGTTGTGCAAAGATTGCGCGAGCCGAAGACAGAGAAAGTTTACTTTCTATGTTGAGGCGAAGCCAATCTTCTATAAAGGTTGCGCAAGCCGAAGACAGAGAAAGTTTACTTTCTATGTTGAGGCGAAGCCAAACTTCTGCAAAGGTTGCGCGAGCCGAAGACAGAGAAAGTTTACTTTCTATGTTGAGGCGAAGCCAAACTTCTGCA